>DAINDC010000259.1:0-7814 GCA_036732085.1 Fibrobacterota bacterium
CCCTTCGGGAGGTAACTTGCATAGGACGTATGTTCCCAGACCGAGATGGAATCGGCCCCGGAGAAGGAGCCGGAGGCGGCCTTGGTTTCCGCGGTGGTGACGGAGCCGTCCTTGAATTTGAGGATGGCGGCGAAGGAGGAGACCCGGGCATCGGCGAGTTTCCCGGAAGCGGGGAGGATTTCCACCAAGCTGTCGGAGCGGGAGACGATGCTGTCGCCCGCCGGGTATTGGTTCTTGATCCAGGCCCGATTGGCCGCGCCGGCCACGGGATTCCAGAAGAGGCCGTCGCCATCGCCGTCGCCGTAGGTGGTATTGACCTTGTCCTTGCTGTCCGTGCCCACGATGACGCTCCGATAGGGATAGCGTTCGTTATCGCCCGGGGTGAGATAATCGCCGTCCGCGCCACCGCCCAGGACCTCATAATCGAACCGGAAGTTTCCCTCGCCTTGATCCTGATAGGTGTCGCGGAGCACCTTGAGCTTGGTTCCCGCCGCATGGGTCAGCACGAATCCGTCATTGTCGCCGTCCCGGGTCTTCTGCCACCAGATGTTCTTCCCCTTCACGAAGATGGAATCTGTCCATAGGGTCGGCGCGCCTATCCCCAGGCTGTCATAGTAGGTGGTCTGGCCATGGGTGGTATAGGCGATCGTCTTCAAGGTGGTATCGCCGGCGACGGTCACCCATTGCTTTTTCAGCTTCACGACCTTGGCCGTCGGGGCCTGATTGAGGATGCCGTCCCCGTCGTCATCCGTGACCATGGCGGTGGTTATCCTTCCGTCCGTATAGGCCCGGACGGATAGATGCGCCAGGACCGCGGCGGTGGACGGGGTGTAGGGCCATTTATAGACCATGGAGTCCCGGCCGGATCCCGCGCCCGTGGAATCGGTGAACGCATAGGTCCGCAACCATTGGATATGGCCCAAGGCCGAATCGTCGTAGCGGAACCAGGATGTATCCTGGGTGAGGATGGCGATATTGCCCGACGCCGTTTTCGCCAGGGCTCCGGACGATCGCTTCAGCAGCGCGTTCTGGATGTCGAAGCCATGGGGCGCATGGCTTCCGGAAGGCGGTTGCGACGGGGACCACGCCACCACGTTCACGCCGACCACGGTGCTATGTTCCTTTTCCTTGACGGCAATAGCAGGATGCGCGAGTCTTTTTTGCGTGGAGGCATCGCGGTTCAGTTCGTATGCGGAACCCATGGAGACCACCGTACCGCTGTCCTGGCTGGGTCCGCCCTGGCTGACCGTTGATGAACCGCTGGAGTTGTCGATGACGCAACCCTGCATGAGGAGGCAGGCCGAGGCGAACATCCAGGAATGGATTTTTAGCATGGACCGTCTTCCCCAGGCGTAAGGGCTCCTGATTCGCACGGTTAGGTTATCGGTTGGCAGGGCGTTTGGGAACAGTTTTTTTTCACCTTTTCACCTTTTCACCCTTTCAACTTTACGTCCGGCTTGGAGATTCACCCAAAGGTTAAGAGATTTACAGAAAACGAAATAACCCTCAAGTAAAATGCCTCGGAGACCGATGCCTACACCCTCCGCCATCCGCACCATCCCCGTAAAATCCCTCAACCACCCGGATGTGCGCATGCTGACCCACCGGGAACCCAGTCCGTCCCCGGAGATCACCGCCACGGTCACGACCATCCTCGCCGCAGTCAAGGCCGAAGGACATGCGGCCGTCCTGCGCTTTGCCCGCCAACACGACGGCCTCACCGGATCCCTGCAGGTTACCCAGGCCGATATCCGTTCCAAGGCCGCCAAGCTCGATCCCACGGTCAAGCGCGCCATCCGCGGAGCCATCGCCAATGTGCGGCGCTTCCACACCCTGCAGATGGAAAAGTCCTGGTCCTTCCAAGGCAAGGACGGCGAGACCTTGGGCCAGATCATCCGGCCCCTGCGCCGCGTAGGCGTCTACGTACCCGGCGGCGCGGGCATCTATCCTTCCACCTTGATCATGAATACGGTCCCGGCCCAGGTGGCCGGAGTGGGGGAGATCGCCGTCGTCACCCCGGCCCCCAAGGGCATCCATCCCAGCATCGCCTTCACCTTGCTCGAACTCGGGATCACGGAAGTCTACCGCATCGGCGGCGCCCAGGCTGTGGCCATGCTGGCCTACGGGACCGCGAAGGTGGATCGCGTCGACAAAATCGTGGGACCGGGTAACGTCTTCGCTACCCTGGCCAAGAAGGAAGTCTTCGGCACCGTGGACATCGACATGATTGCCGGCCCCTCCGAAATCCTGGTTCTGGCCGATGAGACCGCCGACCCCGATTGGGTGGCCGCCGACCTCCTCTCCCAGGCCGAACACGGATCCGGCTACGAGGCCGCGGTCTGTATCACCACCTCCGAAAAGGCCGCCCGCTGGATCGCCGAATGCGTGACCCAACAGGTGGAAGCCTCCCCCAAACGCGCCATCCTCGAGAAAAGCCTTTCCCGCTTCGGCCGCATCTACGTGGTCAAGGACTGGACCTTCGGCTGCGCCCTCGCCGACGCCCTCGCGCCCGAGCATATGGAAATCATCACTCGCAAGCCCGAAGCCCTGGCCGCCCGCATCCGCAATGCCGGCGCCATCTTCATCGGCGGCTACTCCTCCGAGCCCGTCGGCGACTATTATGCCGGACCCAACCACGTCCTGCCCACCAACGGCTCCGCCCGCTTCTTCTCGCCGCTCGGCACCTATGATTTCTACAAGCGCACCAGCCTCATCCAATACACGCCCAAGGCCATGCGCAAACACGGCGCCCTCATCGCTTCCCTGGCCGATGCCGAAGGCTTCCACCACCACGCCCAAGCCATCCGCAAACGATTGTAAGGCAAAGCAGTTTTCCAAGGAAAAGATTCAACCGACCATCGGCAGAATCTTCTTCCCCGCATCCCATTTTTTCCTCTCTTTTCTTTGCTTCTCCAACTCTTCTCCGGCAGAAGGGCTCGCAAGCGAGCCCTCGCGCTCCACCGAATCCCCTCCTAGCCCTCTCTTCATCCCCGCTTTCTCTTCGCATTCTCTTCGCATTTTCTTCCTCCGTCTCCGTGTCCCTCGCCGCCTATCCTGTGAATCGGATGGCCTCTCCTCCGTGGAGGCCCGGTCCAGACGCGGGGGTGGGAGGCATCAGGCGTAGCGGCGGTCGCAGGCCGGAGGCCAAAAGCGCGGGCGGAGTGGTCGCGGAAGACCCTGCGTGGTGGGCTGCGTTTACGGAGCCCGCGCGGCGGACCCAGCGGTCGTTTTGGCCTCCAGCCGGAAGCCCCACCGAAATCGAAGCGGCCCAAGCGAAGCCGTCGCCCCCACCCCCGCGCCCGGATCGGGCCAGCAGGGATGTCAGTCCATCTTATTCCAGACAATCCATTTCGCCGGCTTCCCATCCGATGCCGCCAGATAGGATTCAAAGGACGAACCTTCGACATTGCGCACCGGGATCTTCAGCTCCGCCGAGTCCTTCCCCCAGCCGGGCAAGGTATCATGGCAATTGGGCCGATTCCGCATCTGGTCGTATTTGAGCGTCAGGGTCCCGCCCTCCTGGATCCATTTTCCGCTCATCTCCATCAACAGGCAATGGTCGATGACATGCTTTTCATCGAACCCGCCCTGGCTCGTGAACTCGCGCTCCATCAGATAGTTCTGGCTGCTGTATTCCTGATCCGAAACATCATATTTGCCGGCCCCCAACTTCCCAATCCTATGGCAATCGATCAGGACAAGGCTGAGGAGAAGCATCCAAGACAGGTATTTCAAGAGCAACCTCCGTAATTGGCCGTGCAGGACATCCTTAAGGGCCAGGAAAGCTGATTATCCGATTTTTCGGAGCCCGTTGGAAACAGCAGAGAGGCTTTTTCCTCCTACGTCCAGTTAAACGGATGTAAAAAACGGATGTAAAAAGTTGTAAATGTAAGGAGTTGTAACTTTTGCGCTACCCTCCTAGTCAAGCCACCACCTAGTTGGTTTAATTACTGTAATAGGCTTTTTAAGCCCCAACTTTTTAAAGGATTGCAGCATGTCGCAACCAGTTCCTTCCCTTCCACGTCGCGTTATCACCTGGTTCGATGCCTATGCGCAAGCGGAGGTGGAAAAAGATCATCCCGATCAGGAGAAATGGGTCTGGCCCGTCCCCTTCGTATTCCTGAGCCTGTCCTTCTTCGCCGTCTTTTTCGTCGGGTGGAGTTGGCCGGCCGTTGGAGTGGCGATCTTCCTGTATGTCATCCGCATGTTCGGGATCACGGGCGTCTACCACCGCTACCTTTCCCATCGCACCTATAAGACCTCGCGCTGGTTCCAGTTCGTCCTGGCCTACCTAGGAAATACCGCCGCGCAACGCGGACCGCTCTGGTGGGCGGCCCATCATCGCCACCATCACCGCTTCTCCGACGAGGTCGAAGACATCCATTCGCCCCGGCATACCGGCTTCTGGAACAGCCATATGCTCTGGTGGAGCCGCCGCAAGAACGTGCCTACCCGCACCAACCTGGTTCCGGACCTGGCCAAGTTCCCGGAGCTGGTCTTCCTGGACCGCTTCGACGCGCTGGCCCCCATTTCCCTTGGCGCAGCCACGGTCATCCTGGGCGCCTGCCTGAACCGTTTCTTCCCCGCGCTCGGCACCAATGCCCTGCAAATGTTCGTCTGGGGATTTTGCGTCTCCACCGTGGTCCTTTTCCACGGCGTCGCCACCATCAATTCCCTTTCCCATGTTTTCGGTTCGCGCCGCTTCCAGACCACGGATACCAGCCGCAACAACTTTCTGCTCGCCCTCATCACCCTGGGCGAAGGCTGGCACAACAACCACCATCATTATTGCAACTCGACCCGGCAGGGCTTCTATTGGTGGGAAATCGACATGACTTATTATGGCCTCAAGCTGCTCGCGAAGCTCGGTCTGGTCTGGGACCTGAAGCCGGTTCCCGAACGCATCCTGCATCCCGAGTCCGTGCGGCCGCAGCCTGCCCAGGAAGTCGTTCGCCCCCATGAGGTGGTGCCTGAACCCACGCTGGCGAGGGCGCGCATGGCCGGAGTCGCCGGAATGCTTCCCGGCCTGACGTCGCCGCTGGCTACCCAGGTCCCCATCCGCAGCCCCGATCTCCCGAATTCCTGACTCACGCGGTCAAATCCATTCCCAAGGCCGGTCTTGCTCCCGATTTATTGGACCCACCAATTTATTGGGTGCCCCAATTTATTGGGGACCCCGATTTATTGGGGACCGGCACCGGTTTTTTATAGCTTTGAAACCCGCGTCGGGGCGTAGCTCAGTCTGGTAGAGCATCTGCTTTGGGAGCAGAGGGTCGCATGTTCGAATCGTGTCGCCCCGACCATTTTTTTTCCAAATCCCACTTCAAAATTTGGCCACCGGAATTTCTTGGGAGGAACACCACCCACCCGGATAGAATCGTGTTCCTGGATTCACATCAGTGACCTGGAAAACCTAGGCGGAACCCCTGATTTTGCGATTCGATAAATCAAAAGGTGGTTTCAACTGGAAACTGGGCCCGTTATGCCGCCGATATGGTCAACGGCTTCTTTTTTGGAAATGAGGCCTGACAAGCGAATCCCTTATTCACTAACCCAAGGTTCGGGAAAACAGCAAGACGGAATGTGGGGATGAACCGCTTGGCTCAGATGGCGTTCGAATCGCACCACCCTTATGCCTTGCAAGGTGAAGATGTCCAGGTGGGCCTCCTCGGCAGCGGACGCCTCGAAGGTAAATGTCCAGGTCTTATGCCCAATGGAGGGACGGACTTTGCGTGTGGAGCGGTTGAGGACGGAGGAAGGTAAGGGCTTGGGTCGAAATGGTCGGATCGGGGATCGACCCCGCCCCCGACAGAAATGGTCTAGGTTCAAGGGTTTCCAGATGCATCTTGGAGCGCGCCGCTTCCCGCTTTTCGCCGGTTGTGATGTTCTGCTTGTGCGATTTCATTTTCTTGTTCCCGGTTATCGAACGTTAAATCAAATAATCAAAGTGATCGTTCGGAGTGAAGTTTTCGTGAAAAATGAGCACCTTTTAGGCGACTCATTCCACGAGGCGCTCCATGCTCTTAACTGGCTCCCTTGATTACCAAACGACGCCGGCCCTCAAGCTCCGAGGCGGCGCCCTGAAACCCGTGTCCGATGATTTGGTGGTGGAAGGCGTCCTGCAAATCCGCGTGGCCGGAGAACCGTATTCCGTAACCATGCGGACTCCGGGCGATGACGAAAACCTGGCGCTCGGGCTGTTGTTCGCCGAGGGCGTGATCTCCGGAATGGATGCGGTGGTAAGCTGCGAGGCCGGCGCTTTGAGGAGCGCTTTGGGGAGCGCCTTGGGGCCGGAAGCCGCCTTGTGCGGGGAGGTCGGAATTGATTCGGACGGGGGCGCGGATGGGTGCGTGGACATAATCTTGCGCTCCGATAGCGCGGCCGCGGTGCCCCATGGCCGGAGACGCCTGGCCTCCAATGCTTCCTGCGGGGCTTGCGGAAAGGTTTCCGCCGATGACCTGATGGCGGTGCAATCCCTGGGTGAGCGCGAGACCAGCGCCGTTTCAGTAACTTCAATGTTACCCTGGCTGGAAACCCAAATGAAGGAGGCGCAATCCCTTTTCCGCCGGACGGGCGGGTCCCATGCCGCGGCGATCTTCGACGCGGACGGCGGGCTATTGGCCTTGAAGGAGGACGTAGGCCGGCACAATGCCGTGGACAAGGCCGTGGGCCAACTCTTGCGGGACGGACGATTGGACGAGGCCAGCATGCTGCTCATCAGCGGACGAGTGTCCTATGAGATAGTCGCCAAGGCCGCGAAGGCGGGCATCCGGGTCTTGTTGGCGGTCTCGGCGCCGTCCAGCCTGGCCGTGAAATTGTGCGATGAGGCCGGGATTGCCCTGCTGGGATTCTGCCGCGGCGGAGACGCCACCATTTACACCCATGCCGAAAAACTGGGGGTGGCCGCATGAAGCTGAATCAGTTGCGGATAGCGGGAGGTTGGGGCGCATTGGGCGCGAGCATCCGGGTCATGTTCCGCGAGAGAGCCTTGAGGCCCGGGACGGCCGCTTTGCTCAAGGTCAATCAACCCGGAGGATTCGATTGCCCCGGCTGCGCGTGGCCGGAAGGCGAAAGGCACGCGCAATTGGATTTCTGCGAGAACGGCCTCAAGGCCGTGGCCGCGGAGACCACCACCAAGCGCGCGGACCCGGAGTTTTTCTCCAGGCATACCGTCGCGGAATTGCTCAAGCAGTCCGATTATTGGCTGGAACAACAGGGCCGGCTGACGCATCCCATGCGCTATGACCCGGCATCCGACAAATACGTTCCGGTTTCCTGGGAGGACGCATTCGCCGGAATCGGCGCTTGCCTGCGGGCTTTGGAAAACCCCGATCAAGCAGCCTTCTACACTTCGGGCCGCACCAGCAATGAAGCTGCTTTCCTGTATCAATTGTTCGCGCGTGAATTCGGCACCAACAACCTTCCCGATTGCTCCAACCTCTGCCACGAAAGCAGCGGAGTGGCCTTGAATGAATCCCTGGGCACCGGCAAAGGCACGGTCACCCTGGAGGATTTCGATCAGGCCGATTGCATTTTCATCATCGGGCAGAATCCGGGCACCAACCATCCGCGCATGCTGGCCACCTTGCAAAGCGCGCGCAAGCGTGGCGCCCAAATCATCGCCGTCAATCCGCTGCCGGAAGCGGGGCTGATCCGATTCGTTCATCCCAAGGATCCGAAAGCCATGCTCGGCGGCGCGGCCAGTCCCATCGCTTCCCTGTATTTAACGCCATTGGTGGGCGGCGACCTGGCGTTGTTGATCGGATTGTGCAAGTGCGTCCTGGAGGCGGAAGCCAGGCAGCCGGGGAAAATCC
>DAINDC010000260.1:0-7811 GCA_036732085.1 Fibrobacterota bacterium
CGATATAACAGAGGAGCAGGACCTGGAAAACCAGAACGACAGGGATGAGAACATGGATTCCCAGACGCAGGCCGCCGACCAGGATTTGGAAGGGGCCGAGGGACCCGTCAGCGGGGACAAGATCGCATCGGAACTCCAGGAGTACAAGGATAAATTCGTACGCCTCTTCGCGGAATTCGAAAACTTCCGCCGTCGCACGGCGCGCGAGAGTTTCGAACTCACCGCCAATGCGAATGCCAAGCTCCTCGGCAAACTGACCGAGGTCCTGGATAATTTCAACCTGGCCTTCGACCCCAAACACAAGGCCGCGAGCCAGGAGGATTTCGAAAAGGGAATCCGGCTCATCTACAACAAGTTCAAGGATATCCTTTCGGATGAGGGTCTCACCGAAGTGGATCCAGTCGGCGAGGAATTCGATCCCAATCTTCACGATGCCGTGATGCAACAGCCGAGCGATACGGTCCCGGAGGATCATATCATCCAGGTGCTGCAAAAGGGATACAAGGCCAAGAACAAGATCCTCAAGCATGCGAAAGTAATCGTATCGACGGGGAAGCCTTGAATCCGGCAAGGGCTAAGGCGGGCGCGACGGACAGAGGGATTGGAAGCAAAGAAAAGTTTTTGAAAGGGAATAACCATGGGTAAGATCATCGGCATAGACTTGGGCACCACGAACTCCTGCGTTGCGGTCATGGAGGGCGGCAAGCCCACCGTGATCCCCAATGCCGAAGGCCATCGGACCACGCCGTCCATCGTGGCCTTCACGAAGACGGGCGATCGGTTGGTCGGGCATGTGGCCAAGCGCCAGGCCATCACCAATGCGGAACGCACCGTCTATTCCATCAAGCGTTTCATGGGCCGCATCGGCAACGAGATCGAGGAAGAGCGCAAGCGCCTGCCCTACAAGGTGGTGGGCGGACCCACCGAGCCCGTGGCCGTGGAAATCGACGGCAAGCGTTTCACGCCGCCGGAAATCTCCGCCATGATCCTCCAGGCCATGAAGAAGATCGCCGAGGACTATCTGGGCGAACCCGTCACCCAGGCCGTGGTCACCGTGCCTGCCTATTTCAACGACGCTCAGCGCCAGGCCACCAAGGATGCCGGAAAGATCTCCGGCCTCGAAGTCCTGCGCATCGTAAACGAGCCCACGGCCGCGGCCTTGGCTTACGGCCTCGACAAGAAGAAGAACGAGACCATCGCGGTCTATGACCTGGGCGGCGGCACCTTCGACGTCTCCATCCTGGAAATCGGCGACGGCGTCTTCGAGGTGAAGTCGACGAACGGCGACACCCACTTGGGCGGCGACGATTTCGACCAGATCATCATCGACTGGATCGCGGCCGAGTTCAAGAAGGACAACGGCGTGGATCTGCGCAGCGACAAGATGGCCCTGCAGCGCCTCAAGGAAGCCGCGGAGAAGGCCAAGATCGATTTGTCGGGCGTGACCTCGACCAATATCAACCTGCCCTTCATCACCGCCGACGCTTCGGGACCCAAGCATCTGGACCTGACCTTGACGCAAGCCAAGTTCAACCAGCTCACGCAAGCCTTGGTCGAGAAGACCATCGCCCCCTGCGTGCAGGCTCTGAAGGACGCGGGCAAGACCAAGGCCGATATCGACGAGGTCATCCTCGTGGGCGGCTCCACCCGCATCCCGGCCATCCAGGACAAGGTGAAGGAATTCTTCGGCAAGGAACCCCACAAGGGCGTGAACCCGGACGAGGTGGTGGCCATCGGCGCGGCCGTGCAGGCCGGCGTGCTCGCGGGCGACAGCGCCGTGAAGGACGTGCTGCTCCTGGACGTGACCCCGCTTTCCCTGGGCATTGAGACCCTGGGCGGCGTGATGACCAAGCTCATCGACCGGAACACGACCATCCCCTCGCGCAAGAGCCAGGTGTTCTCTACGGCGGAGGACAACCAGCCCGCCGTTTCCATCCACGTGCTCCAGGGCGAGCGCGAGATGGCGCGGCACAACCGCACGCTCGGCCGCTTCGAGCTGACCGGCATCCCGCCGGCGCCCCGCGGCATGCCCCAGGTGGAAGTCACCTTCGACATCGACGCCAACGGTATCGTGCATGTTACGGCCAAGGACAAGGCCACCGGCAAGGAACAGAAGATCAAGATCGAGGCCTCTTCCGGAATCTCCGAGGACGAGATCAACCGCATGGTCAAGGAAGCCGAGGCCAACGCCGAGACCGACAAGAAGGAGAAGGAGAAGGCGGAAGTCAAGAACCAGGCCGAGCACATGGTGTACAGCACCGAGAAGCTCATCAAGGAGCATGGCGACAAGATTTCCGCGACCGATAAGGAAGCCGTGGAGGCCGCCGTATCCGAGCTGAAGAAGCTGCAGGGGACGGAAGACCTGGACGGCATCAAGGCCGCCATCAAGAAGGTCGAGGAAGCCTCCCATAAGCTTTCCGAGGCCATGTACAAGGCCGCGGCCGAGAGCGCCCAGGCGGGCGGAGCGCAGGGTGCCCCTGGCGCCCAGGGCCAGCCCGGTGCGGAAGGCGCGGACAAGGCCGGCGCCAAGGGCAAGGACGACAATGCGGTCGACGCCGATTTCGAAGTGGTCGAGTAAGCGGGCCTACAAGTTTACTCCGGTGCGCAATGATTAGAGCATGGGCAGGGGGAAGTAACAGAGAAGTGTCCCCGCCCGCTAAGCCGCCCGAGGAGCTGTGCTGGGGCACTGCGACGAGGGCAATAACGCGGGTGGGCCGTGATCTAATCATTGCGCACCGGAGTAAGGGCATGCGTTGCTTTCCGGGCGGAAGGCCCGGGGAGTTGGTACACTATAGGAGCGGCCGCGCAAGCGGCCCTCCTTGTTTTGGAAAATCGGGACTGAGAGTGAAAGGTCGCATAGATTCTTATGGCCGCTAAACGTGATTACTATGAAGTGCTCGGAATCGTAAAGGACGCCGATCTCGGCGCCATCAAGGCGGCCTATAAAAAGCTGGCGGTCAAGCATCATCCGGACAAGAATCCCGGTGATAAAGAATCGGAAGAGAAGTTCAAGGAGGCCGCGGAGGCTTATAGCGTGCTCGGCGATCCGCAAAAACGCGCCCAGTACGATCGCTTCGGCCATGCCGGCGTTCAAGGCGGCGGAGGCGGAGCCGAGGGCTTCAGCAACTTCGAGGACATCTTCAGCGCCTTCGGGGATATTTTCGGCGGGGACTTCTTCGGCCGGGCCCAGCAGCGCGGGCGGGGACGCGGAGGGCCGCCGCGCGGCCAGGATGCGCAGATCTCCCTGACCATCACCTTGCCGGAAGTCGCCAATGGCGTGACCAAGAAGGTGAAGATCAAGCGGTTCAACAAGTGCGGCACCTGCGCCGGACAGGGCGGCCAGGACAAGGCCACCTGCAATGTCTGCGGCGGCGCGGGCCAGGTGCGCCAGGTCCAAAGCTCGTTCTTCGGGCAAATCGTGAACGTCACCACCTGCCCGGAATGCCAGGGCCTGGGGTCGACCATCAAGACCAAGTGCTCGGTCTGCAAGGGCGCGGGCCGCAATCAGGAAGAGGTCACCCTGTCCATCGACGTCCCCGCGGGCGTGGAGGAAAGCAACTATCTCACTTTGCGCGGCGAAGGCCATGCGGGCCCGTCCGGGGGACCCAGCGGCGATCTCATCGTGGCCATCAAGGAAGCGGAAGACGATTATTTCGAACGCCGCGGCGTGGACCTCTATTGCCAGGTGGAAGTGCCATATACAGCCGTGGCTTTGGGCGGCGATATCCGCGTCCGGACCATAGACGGCGAAGTCGATTTGAAAATCCCGCCGGGCACCCAGAGTGAGAAGCTCATGCGCCTGCGCAACAAGGGCCTGCCGGATCTGCAGGGGCACCAGAAGGGCAGCCAATACGTGAAGCTGCACGTGCATACGCCCGAGAACCTGACGGCGCGGGAAATCGAACTTCTGAAGGAGCTTGAGAAGGTCCAGGAGAAGGACCATCCGAAATCCTTCTTCCAGAAAGCCAAGACATTTTTCACCTGAACGGTCTACGGAAGAGCGGGATCCGGCCTACGGCCGCGCATCCCGGGAAGCGGCCATGAAGATCTTCATCCTCGACAACGACCCCGAACTGAAAAAGGATGTCTTCAACAACTGGTCGATACCCAATACCGAAATCATGGAGAGCAGCGGCGGCCAGAACGCCATCAAGCTGCTGACCCAGGGCGGCATCGGCGCCTTGTTCGTCTCGACCGAATTCCTCACCATCGACAATCTCGACATCCTCGACCTGGCCAAGGAGAGTAATCCCGGCATCGAGGTATTCATCCTGACCACGGTCCGCGATACGCAAAAGGCGGAGCAAGCCGTCCAGCGCGGCGCGCATTCCTTCCTCATCAAGCCCGTGAACGTGAAGCTCCTGGAAAGCCTGGCGACCAAGGCCCTGTCCCATTCGGTGACCCGCAACAGCGTGCGCGTCCTCGAAGGGCGGCTGCTGGAGGATCTCCTCGGCACCTCGCCCACCATGAAGAAGATCCTCAAGACCGTGACCAAGGTCGCGCCGACCAACAGCACCATCCTCATCTCCGGGGAAAGCGGCACGGGCAAGGAGTTCATGGCGAACATCATCCATCGCCTGAGCCAGCGATCGGAAGAGAGCTTCGTGGCCGTGAACTGCGGCGCCATCCCCGAGACCTTGGTCGAATCGGAACTCTTCGGATCGCGCAAGGGATCCTATACGGGCTCCATTGCCGATCGGAAAGGCCTGTTCGAAATGGCGGACAAGGGGACTTTGTTCCTGGATGAAATCGGCGAACTCTCTTTGCCCACCCAGGTCAAGCTTCTGCGCTTCCTGCAGGAGAAAGAAATCCGCCGCGTGGGCGACAATGAGAACAAGTACGTGGACGTGCGCGTCATGGCTGCGAGCAACAAGGATCTGCATCGGGCGATCGCCAACGGGACCTTCCGTGAAGATCTCTACTACCGTCTCAGTATTTTCCACCTGACCTTGCCGCCGCTGCGCGAGCGCCGCAGTTCGATACCCGGGCTGATCCGCACCTTCGTCAAGAAATATGCGGCCGCGAACAAGAAGGAAATCCACGGGATGGCAAAGAGCGCGGAGGCCATCCTCATGAACTACGACTATCCAGGCAATATCCGCCAGCTCGAGAATATCATCGAGCATGCCGTGGCCCTATGCGAGGGCGTGAATATCACCTTGGACGATCTGCCCGAATACCTGGTCAAGGCCCAAGGCGGCCCCGCGCTATTCCAATTGCCGCAAGCGGAGGGGCCCGTGATCGACAACAATCCCAATTCCCTGCTCACGCTCGCGGAGCTCGAGAAGAACTATATCCGCAAGGCCCTGGAAGTCTGCCATAAGAACCATACCGAAGCCGCCAAGCGCCTGGGGATCTCCCGATCCACCCTGTGGCGCAAGCTCAAGGAGCATGGCATCGCCGAAGGCGCCGCGGCCGCCGCCGCGAGCTAGGCCTCCATGGACGGCGTGAACCGGGCCATATTCAGCGCAGCGTAACCTCGGAGTAGCGTACCTTGCGCGTTTCCCAACGACCGCGACGCGCAAGCCACCCATCGGCTCCGGGCGGAGCGAGGGCTCCGGGCGGAGGGAGGTCCGCGCCCGGGGGCCTTCTCCTCAACTCCGCTTTTTCCCTGTCATGGCAACCCCAATAGGATATTCAAATCGGTCAGGGCCGTACGGCCTCCCAGGCTCGCCGCCCACAAGTCCGCCTTGGCCTTCTCCAGATCGGCCAGGGACGCCAGGAAATCCGCCCGCACCGACAAGCCGGCCCGGAAGCGATCCGATTGCAGGGTGAACTCGGAAGTCCGGTATTCGAGCGCCTTGCGCGCCACGCCTGCCAGGCGCCGGGACTGCTCCAGCTTCCGCCAAGCCTTTCCCACGGCATTCCGGACCGTGAGATTCGTTTCCTCCAGCTTTTCATGAGCTTGGGATTGGACCAGATGCTGTTGGCGCAGTTGCGAGCTTTTGGACAGGAGTCCCTCCAGATCCCATTCCAACAACAGACCCACGGTCGCGTTCTGGGCGGGAAAGAAGTCGAAGCCGCTCTGCACGGAGTAGCCTGCCACCAGGCCGAACTCGGGAGCCAGCGCATTCCGCGCCGCGCGGAGGCCATGATCCGCCTCCATGCTCCTCTCCGTGGAAATACGCACGTCCGGATTCGATTCCAGGGATCGGCTGACGGCGGCCTGCAATTGAGTGATGGCCAGGAGCGGGGGATCCACGGCTTCGGTCGTGTCCAGGGAAATGGAATCGCCCGGATTCAGGCCCGTCATCCTCCGCAGGTCGGCTCCCAGATCCTCGACCTGATCTTCCAGCTTGCATAGGTCCGCCTCCGCGTCCATGGCCTTGGCGGAAAGCCCCGCCACCTCCAAGGGAATCGCCTTGCCGGCCTGCATGGCCTTCTCGGCATCGGAGAGCCTCAATCGGGTCAATTCGACCTTGGTGCCGGCTTCCGACTTTTGCTGGTTGGCGATTAACAGCCCGAAATAGGCCTTCTCCACATTCCGTCGGATCTCGGATTCGCCGACCGATGCCTGGAGCCGGGTTATCACGGCTTCCGATTTGGCCGCCTCCACGCCGGCATGGATGCGCGGCAACTGGGAAATGGGCTGATAGGCAGTAACGCCCGCGATACCCAGATAATGGTTGCCTTGCCCGATGGTTTTCCTTTCATTCGGAAAAGGGACCAGGTTTCCATTGACGGGTAGCGCGCCGAACGCCCCCGGTTGCAAGCTGACTTCCGGGACCTGGGAGCTGTATTCACCGCCGGCGCTGAGCTTTATCGAAGGAAGATAACGCGTTTGCGACTCCCATACCTTCGCGTCCGCCGCCTCGACGCCCAAAGCGGCCGCGCGCAGGATATGGTTCCGTTCCACCGCCAGCTTTTCCGCCTGGCCAAGGGTGAGCACCCCGCTTCCGGAGGCGGGCAGCAAGGAGGCCAGCATGACTACGGACGCCAAGGACCAAGCATGGGAAAGGGTAGCGCCGTTCATGTGGAAACCTTCTCGTTCCGGCTCGCATTGCCACCCGCGTTCTCATTTCCGATCCCGGGTTCGGTACCATCCGTCCCAATCGGTTTCTTCAGCTTCGCCGGATTCTCGGACGGCATGAATTGCATATAGAGGACCGGACCCACAAGCAAGGTCATGACCATGGAAAAGATCACGCCGAAGGCGATCACGCTGGCCAGCGGGCTCCATAGGGACGATCCGGAGAGGATCATGGGCAATACGCCGATGGCCGCCGCGGTCGAGGTCAGGAAAATGGGTCGCAAGCGCCGCCGCCCGGCCTCCATGGAGGCGGTGCGGATATCGGCGCCGTGCCGTATCAATTCGCGAATATGATCCACCAGGATGATGGCATTGCGGACCACGATTCCGGAAAGGCTGATGAGTCCGATGAAGGCGGTGAAGCCGAAATTGTTACGGGTGACCACCAAGCCCAGGACGGCGCCGAACAGGCTCAGGGGAATGGTGGCCATGATCAGCAAGGACGCCCTCAAGTCGCGGAACTGGAAAAGCAGGATCAGGAAAATGAGCACGATGCTGAGAAGCAAGGCCGCGACCATCTGGCTGAAGGTTTCGAGCCGGCTCTCCTCTTCGCCCCCGTACTCGATGCGGTATCCCTCCGGCAACTGGAGCTGCCGGATCTTGGCGGTTATGGCGGCCAGGATTTCCGAGGGAAGCCGCCCTTCGGCGGCATCGCATTGGATGGTCAAGGTGCGCTCGCCATTGCGATGCATGATACGGCCGGTTTGCCACTCCGGGCGCAGTTCCGCGATTTGCCGCAAGGGTACCGCGGTCGCCGTGGCGGATGCGGCCAGATAGGTAT
>DAINDC010000261.1:0-7544 GCA_036732085.1 Fibrobacterota bacterium
TAGGCATACTCGGCATCGAACAATTCATCCGCGCCCGCATAGTCCTCGGTCTGGACCAGGCGGCATTCGGCGCAAACCAATACCCGCAAGGGGAACCACTTCTCCGGCTGCTTTAGGGACTGCGCGGTAAGATAGGCATTGGACGGCGGCGCGCTGCCCAGATCCAGGAAGGGAAGAGCGAGTTCGGTGCGGCAGTGGCGGCATTTCATAACGATATTCCTGCGAAGTCGGGGCCGATGAAGGCATGGGATCGATCGCGTTCGGAAATTTCCGTGATGCCCAGGGGCCAATCGATCCCGAGCCGTGGATCCGCGATATTGAGTGCGCTTTCCGCAGCCTGCGAATAATACTCCGTATGCAGGTAAAGCAATTCGGTATCCTCTTCCAAGGTTTGGAATCCATGGGCGAAACCTTCCGGGATGCAATAGGCATTCCGATTTTCGGGCGCGAGTTCCACGCCATGCCAGGCAAGAAAGGTGGGAGAATCCGGACGGAGATCCACGGCCACGTCGAAGGCCCGGCCGCGCAGGCACATCACGATCTTGGTCTCCGCATGGGGAGGGAATTGGAAATGCAATCCTCGTACCGCGCCTTTTTTCCGCGTGATGGAATGATTGATTTGCGCCAGCGGTTTTTGCAAACCGACCCCGTCCAGGTCATTGAGTTCGCCGAGTTCCCGGGCGCAGAATAGGCGCACGAAGGATCCCCGCGCATCTTCAAGTGGCGACCGCAGGATTATTTTCAATCCGCCGATGGGCGTGGCCAGGACTTCAAATCGGGAGGAAATGTTCAGCCTCCATCCGAAAAGGTTTCGATTTGATTGAGCGTATAGGCCTGCATGTCTTTCCCCGCATGCCAGGCCTTATACCAGGAAATCGTTTCATCCAAGGTCCGGGCAATCGACCATCGCGGTCGCCAACCCAATCGGTTGCGGGCCTTGGTAATGTCGAGGCGGAGCAGTCCGGCCTCATGCGGACGATTCTGGATTTCGAGCGTCACCACCTTGCCGCCTCCCCAGGCGGCCGCCATCCGTTTGGCGATTTCACCCACCGTGGCATCGCCGCTGGCATCCGGACCGAAATTCCAAGCATCCTTGAATTGGGACGGCGACTTGCCCCCGAGCTCTTCCGCCAACTTGAGATAACCGGAAAGCGGTTCCAACACATGCTGCCAGGGCCGCACCGCCTCCGGATAGCGGAGTTCCACGCTCCGGCCCTCGATGAAGGCGCGGATGCAATCCGGCACCAACCGGTCCTCCGCCCAATCTCCCCCGCCGATGACATTGCCGGCCCGGGCCGTCGCCACCGCCGGCGCATCCGGCTGGCCGAAAAAGCTGGCCCGATAGGAAGCCGTCACGATTTCCGCGCAGGCCTTGCTGGCCGCATAAGGATCATGCCCGCCCAAGGAGTCGTTTTCCCGATAAGGGAATTCCCACTCGCGGTTCTCGTAGCATTTGTCCGTGGTAACGACCAGGATACCCCGGATAGCGCGGACCGACCGGGCCGCTTCGAGCAGATGGGCCGTGCCCATGATATTGGCAGCCAAGGTGGTGAGCGGCTCACGGTAGGAAAGCCGTACCAGGGCCTGGGCGGCCAGGTGGAAAACGAATTCCGGTGCGGCCCGCTGGATCGCCGCCGCCAGGGCGGGATAATCGCCCAAGTCAGCCCGGGTATCGCTGGCTAAAGCCTGGGAAACCTTGGCGGTTGTGAAAAGGCTATCGGTGGCGGAAGGATCCAAGGCGTATCCATGCACTTCGGCGCCAAGCTTATGCAGCCAAAGCGCCAACCATCCGCCCTTGAACCCGGTATGGCCGGTCAGGAAAACCTTTTTGCCTGCCCAGAAGCCGGACATGGTCACCAAATCTTCCAGGGCGCCTTGCCCTTCTCCCACAGGGCTTCCAGGTTGTTCTTGTCGCGGAGCGTGTCCATCGGCTGCCAGAAGCCATTATGCTCGAAGGCCATCACATTGCGGTCGGCCGCGAGGCGGATCAGCGGCTCGGCTTCCCAACTGGTCTCATCGTTATCAAGGTATTCCAGGACCTTGGGGGAAAGGACGAAGAAGCCGCCGTTGATCCAGCCCCCGTCGCCCTTGGGTTTTTCCACGAACCCGCGCACCTGCCCATCCGCGCCCATATCCAAAGAGCCATATCGTCCGGGGGGTTGCACGGCGGTTACGGTAACCAGCTTGCCATGCTGCCGATGGAAGGCCGCCAATGCTGTGATGTCCACGTCCGAAACCCCGTCCCCGTAGGTAAAGAAGAACTCCTTCTCGTCCTTCACATAATCGCCGACGCGCTTGAGGCGCCCGCCGGTCAACGTCTTATCGCCCGTATCCACCAAGGTGATTTTCCAGGGCTCCGCATGATGGTGATGGACTTCCATCTTGTTCTGGTCCATATCGAAGGTCACGTCGGACATATGCAGGAAGTAGTTGGCGAAGTATTCCTTGATGACATAACCTTTATAGCCCAGGCAGATGACGAATTCATTGACGCCATGGGCCGAGTAGATTTTCAGGATATGCCAAAGGACGGGTTTGCCGCCGATCTCGATCATGGGCTTGGGCTTCAAGTGGGTTTCTTCGCTGATGCGCGTTCCCAATCCACCGGCAAGGATCACTGCTTTCAAGATTTTTTTCCTGCGTTCAAGTGCAACTTTTAGGGCAACGTCTCAGTCGAATTTCAGGCCGAATTTTCCTCTATGTCCCAATTATTGCATTCTGAGATTCAATCGACTACTGATAGGAATACCCTCTTTTACCCACCCGTTCCGACCCACGACCCATTCTACAAGGTCAGGAAAAGACCTTTTTGCTACCTTTGGGCTCCCTCTGCCTGGATGCCCATGAACATTTCCCAAACCGTCCAAATCAATCCCGATCGAGTCAAGAACGTCCTTGCCGGTCACCCCTGGATATTCTCCGGCGCCCTGGCCCAGAAGCCCCGCGTTCCCGACGGTACCCTCGTTCGGATCATGGCGAATAAGCAATTCGTGGGCATCGGTTATTACAATAGCCGCACCGATATCGCCGTCCGGATCCTGAGCCTCCGGGACGAAACCATCGACGCTCGCTTCTTCGCGGAACGCTTCCGCACCCTCCGCCGCCGCAAGGAAGAATGGCTGCCCGCCCGCACCAATGCCTACCGCGCCGTCTTCGGCGAGGCCGACGGCATGCCGGGCCTGGTGGTGGACAAGTACGACAAGGTCCTGGTCGCGCAGTTCCATACCTTAGGGATGAACGGATTGAAATCCATGGTGGTCGAGGGCCTGCTCAAGGCCTTCAATCCGGAGACTATAGTTGAACGCAGCGACGTGGGCGTCCGCAAGCTGGAAGGCCTGGAGGACCAGCCCATCGGCATCCTGCATGGTAAGGAAGTCGGCGAGGTGGAAATCGAGGAACAGGGCTTCAAGTTCCTGGTCCATGTCATCGAGGGGCAGAAGACCGGCTTCTTCCTCGATCAGCGCGAGAACCGGCAGGCCATCACCCGATTCTGCAAGGGTCGCAACGTGGTCAACTGCTTCAGCTATACCGGAGGCTTTTCCGTCTATGCCGCGTCCACCGCCAAGCGCGTGGTGAGCGTGGACATCTCCAAGCCCGCCATGGAAACCTGCCGCCGCAACTTCAAGCTCAATGGCCTGTCAGCCGGCGAGAACGATTTCCTGGCCTTGGACGTCTTCGACTATCTGAAGTCCATGGAACCGGGCGCCTTCGATTTCATCATCCTCGATCCGCCCTCCTTCGCCAAGAACCGCAAGCAATTGCCCAATGCCATCAAGGCCTATACCACCATCAACTCCAAGGCCCTGGAGAAGCTCCCGGACGGCGGCATCCTGGTCTCATCTTCCTGCACGTCCCATGTCGATCCCGGCACCTTCGTGAAAATCCTGCATCAGGCCAGCGTCAATACGCGCTGCACCCTGAAGGTCCTGGAGAGCCGCGAACAGCCTTTCGATCATCCCTACAACCTTTCCTTTCCGGAAGGCCGCTATTTGAAGTTCTTCATCATGCAGAAGTACGCACGCTAGCAGGACAAGCAAGGAGACCCGGATGATAACGCGCAAGACCTTCGCCTTCCTGTCCGCTTTGAAAACCCATAATGATCGCGACTGGTTCCAGGCCCAAAAGGCCGATTACCTGGAAGCCAAGGCCGAGTTCGAAGGCGCGGTGGAGGAATTGATCAGCCGCATCGGTGCGTTCGATCCGGCCGTGAAAGGCCTTGACCCGCGCAAGTGCACCTTCCGGATCAATCGGGACACGCGCTTCGCCAAGGACAAGTCTCCCTATAAGACCAATATGGGAGCCCATATCGGCCCGGCCGCCAATAAATTCCACGAAAGCGCCGGCTATTACCTGCATCTGGAGCCTGGCAACTCCTTCCTGGGGGGCGGCTCGTATATGCCTTCACCGGCCTGGCTGAAAGCCATCCGGCAAGCCATCGCCGAAGACGGGAAATTCTTCAAACGCATCCTGAGCGCCGCAGCCTTCAAAAGAAATTTCGGGGAGATGGAAGGGGACAAGCTCAAGACGACGCCGCAGGGTTATGGCGCGGATCATCTCCATATCGATCTGCTCCGCTATAAGAATTTCCTCGCCATGCATCGGCTCAAGGATGCGGAAGTGACGGCGGGAACTTTCGCGAAGGAGGCGGCCGCGGTCTTCAAGGCCCTGCAGCCTTTCAACCGGTTCCTGAATGATGTCCTTGTTCCTTAATGATTTCCTGGAAGACGCCGGTTAAGGATTGAAGTAAGGAATGCCGGCCACCAGGCGGTAATCCCCCTCGTAACGTTCCAGATACCTATGCTCGCGCCCATTGGAGAGCATCACGAACCGGGACGGGATCTTGCGCAGGTAATCCGCGGCCTGGAAAGCCACCTCATCGTCGATACGCACACGCGGCTCCTTGCATTCCACCAATAGCCACGGGACCAGCAGGCTTTCGCCCGGCCGCCAGACCACCACGTCGACCCGGCGGAGGTTTCCGGGATCGATGGACGCGAGCGAGAACTCCACGCCGATCAGGTTCACGGGGACGCGCAAGACGTCGATGAGATAGCGCAGCACGGCCTGGCGCACGCCTTCCTCCGGAGTCGCCGCCACATGCTTGCGCCGGACCGGATCGAAATGCTGGAACGGCTTATCGGCTTCCGGCATCGGCAATCACTGCCCCACGACCTGGGTCCAGACCATACGATGATCCGTGGCCAGGATGCGTTGTCCGCTGTCTGAGATAACCGCGCCACTCAGGGCGACTTCATGATCCAAAACCTTCACTAGGTGCTTGGCGAAGATGAAATAGATGCGGCGATTGGAGAAGGTGGTATCCGGCGCCCATAACGCGCTGCCGGCGACGCAACAGGAATATCCTGAATCCGCCTTGGGGATGTACAGGTCCACGAATCCGCCTTCGGTCATGATGCTATGGGCGGATTCGGTAGGCAGGACGTTGAAGTCGCCCAGCACCACTTCCGGAACGGCCACGTTACCCAGGCTATCCTTGATGGCCACGCTGTCGATCAGCAAGCGCATCTCCTTGGCTTGAGAGCTGCTGATCTCGGCGAAGACTTCCAGATGGGAGGTGAAGACTTGCCAGACTATGCCCCGGGGGCTCTTCAGCTTCACATAGCCGAGCGAGCGCTGGGTGGGTTTGCCGTTGGTGGTGGTAATCGGGAGCAAGGTGAAGTAGATGAAATGCGCCGAGTCGAGGATCTGCAGCCCGGGCTTGACCAGAAGGGCATTGCCCTCATGGATGGCGATGGTAATCGTCGTGGCGCCCTGCTTTCCGTTCAACGCAGTATCGTTCAAGGGAATGCCAAAGGCTTGATAATCAGGTCCTCCCAAGGCTTGGATATCCGCCAGCAGCTCGGGCAGAAAGTCATTGATCACTTGGCCATCCCGGCTGAGCTTCAAAACCTCCTGCAGTCCCACCACGTCCAGATCGAGAGCGACGATGGCCTTGGCCTCCTCCTCCGTGCCCTCATAGATCTGATCGCCGCCCGGATCCTGGGTGAAGGATTCGAAATACATATGGGCGCCGTTCTTGGCGTCCGGGAATACCGTCGAGAAAATCTGGGATTTGCCTTCCTGGTTCCGTAGGGTCAGCCCCTCCACCTTGGAGATACGCCAACCCGTGCGCCAATCCAGTCCCACCAATTTCAGGGGAAGGTATTCGAGATCGACGAAGGCCTTTTGCACAGGGTTGATGCCGGGCCAGATCTGGAAGCGGATATGATCATTGGGAATGGAATCCGCGCCGTAATACTTGGCCGTCATCTCGATATGGGCGGATCCGGCCAGGACTCCCAGGCCATAGCCCGCGCCCACGCGGAAATGGTTGCCGACATCGCGGTGATAGGCGAGCTGCAAGGTGATGGGAAGGAAGTCGAAGATCTCCTTGGCTTCCACGCAGCCGAAAAGCTTGGTGGAGGTGCGATTGGGATCACGGAGATCCGCGCAGGTGATGCGATAGTTGCGCTCGGCCTCTTCCAGATCGAAAGGCACTTCGGCCTGCTCGAAGCTTTCGACCCAGAACTCCGCTTCCGCGCCCAAGCTCCAATTCCCCGATCGGACGCCCAGCAATAAGGAATTCTGAGGATGTCCATCGAAGTTATTCACCGCATAGGGATTGAACCCTTTTTCCTGCGTGGTATTCTCCATCATGGTCAGGACCCGGTTGAAATCCTTGGCATCATAATGCGTATAGCCTTCGGAGCCGGATATGAACAAATCCAAACCCCAGCTACGACCGGTTAAAAGCATGGCCAGGAGCGCCATGCTGCGCAGATTAATCATGAACGGGAATTCCCTCAACTGGTCTGGACGGCCTACTGAGTAAATATAACGCCAAGTCCGGATTCAGCCGGGCCCGGGAAAGCCCGAAAAACCGGGGCTGCGAGAGCCTTTCAGCCCGGCATCAACGACCGCTGCGACCGATGGACTGCCATATGAACCTTCGGCCGCCGGAGAGGGTAAGCCAGGCGACCGGAAGGAGTAATACCACGTCGCGAACCAGGGAAAACCAGGTCTCTCCCACATCGGCCGCACCCTCGATATCGAAACAGCCGCAGGCGATTCCCAGGTCGCGTCCCAAGGCCTGACCCAGGGCGACGATGAACATGAGCAGCAGCAGGCCCGTCAGGGCCGAGAATTCCTTTTCCCAAGCCGACAGGATCAGGCCCAGCCCTACGATTACTTCGAAAGAGGAGAGCCAGAGCGCGAAGCCGTTCACCAGGAAACCGGGAAGGAATTGATATTGGGCGACCAGGATGGCAAAGCCCTTGGGGTCATGGAATTTCGGATAGGCGGCGGTCAAAAACAGGGCGGCCAGGCCCAGGCGGAAGGCCGACCGGATCATGGAGGAAACGGGGGTCCTCCGGGATCGATTGAAAAGGAAGATGCCGAGAGCAATCGCTGCCAGCCCCGCCAGGATGGCAATATCATGCGAAAGGAAGCCATTCCAACCCACCTTCACGCCGGCTTCCACGCCCTTCACAAAGCCCGTGGCGGGCCAACCGGAAGGCTTTTCCAGCACTTCGGGACTGCCAATC
>DAINDC010000261.1:7554-7794 GCA_036732085.1 Fibrobacterota bacterium
CCGCGACGGTTCGTCAAATTGTTAATCGCCGCCAAAATCAAGCTGGAAACAAACGCGCCCGCCAAAACCGGTTTCTTCATCGCAAAAAAATACACACTTGTTTGGAGGGATCCCCCTCGAATTGTTAAACTTCCAGATACCATTATGCCATTCATAGACAAACTGCTCGCCGGCACGCCCACCCTTTCCTTCGAACTCTTTCCGCCGAAAAACCCGGCGGGCTGGGGAACCCTATACGGC
>DAINDC010000262.1:0-7743 GCA_036732085.1 Fibrobacterota bacterium
GCCATGCAGGTAGAGAATATCGCCCTTGGCATTGACGAGCACGGCGGCCACGGGGATTTGCTGCAATAGGGTTTGTTCGGTCAGCTCTTTCACGGAAACTCTGCTCTGTGTTTGCGGCCTAGGGAGAGCCGTAGGTAGGGAAGGATCCAGGTTCGTCATGGGAGGAAGGAAGCGGCCCAAAGCCATGCGATGCATGCCAGGGTAATCCTCCTTGCGGCGGAAAATCTTTGCTTTACGGTCCACTGCGGTAAACAGTTCCTCCATCTCGCCCAGGCCTTCCGAGTTGCCCAGGAAAAGGATGCCGTCCGGCTTGAGCGCATAGTGGAAAAGCGGTATGACCTTCTTCTGCAAGTCAGTGCCGAAGTAGATGAGCAGGTTTCGGCAGGAGATGAGATCTACTTTGGAGAAAGGGGGATCCTTGATCAGATCTTGTTTCGAAAAGACCAGTATGTCCCGGATGTTTTTGTTGATGCGATATTCCCCGCCGCCAGGTTCCAAGGTAAAGAAATGGGCCAGCCGCTCCGGCGATATGTCCGAGGCAATCCCCTCCGAAAACCTCCCGGTGCGGGCGAAGGTAATGGCCCGGTCATCAATGTCCGTGGCAAAGACTTGTACCAGGTGGTGTTGCTTCAGCCTCTCCATTTGTTCCTTAAGGAGTATGGCGATGGAATAGGCTTCCTCTCCGGTGGAACAACCCGCGACCCAAACGCGAATCACGGCACCCGGCAGCTTGTCCACAATGAGATTGGGAATGACTTGTTTCTCAAGAGCCGCGAATGCTTCCGCGTCTCTGAAAAAATGAGTAACCCCAATCAGTAAATCCCGATACAGGGCCTCCATTTCCTCAGGCGTGGCCTCCAGGTACTTTACGTAGCTTTCCACGTTTTCAATTTGGTGGACTGCCATGCGTCTATCAACCCGGCGCTCGATGGTTCCGGGCTTGTATTGGGAAAAGTCGTGGCCGGTCTGGGCACGCAACAACACGAAAACCCGGCGCATGGCATCCTTGGTTTTGGGAGTTTTCAAGGTGACCTTCAGGGCGGCGTGGCCATGCGCATTCGTTACATAAGCAATAAGTTGGCGGGCCATCTCCGTCGGCGCCAAATGGTAGTCCACCAATCCCGTAGCAAGGGCACTGCGCGGCATCCCGTCGAAATCGGCCGTGTCCGGCTCCTGGATCATAACGATGCCGCCCGCGCCTTTGATGGCCTTTATGCCTTGGGTCCCGTCGCTGCCGGTGCCGGAAAGCACAATGGCTATGGCCCGCTCGTGCTGGTCATCCGCCAGGGAGCGGAAGAAAAAGTCGATGGGGAGTCGTAGGCCGCGCGCCGCCTTGGGTTTCAGCAAGCGAAGATTCCCGTTGAGGAAGACCATGTCCCGGTTGGGCGGAATGATGTAAACGCAGTTGGGCCGCACCTGCATGCCGTCTTCCACTTCAAAAACTTCCATGGGGGTGGAGCGCTGGATGAGATCGGAAAGAATGCTTTTGTAATCGGGAGCCAAATGCTGCACCAGAACAAAAGCCATGCCCGGTTCCTTGTCCGGCGGCATGCCGGAGAAGAAGGCTTCGAAAGCCGTTAAGCCTCCGGCAGATGCGCCGATACCGACGATGGGGAAGCCGGTCTGATCCGATTTGGATTCCGATTCATTTGGCTCGGGAGCGCTGGGCATTGCGGATTCCAACCCGGCGGGCGCCGAGTCTGATCCGGACCGTTTGGTTTTTTTCAGATAGTCCCCTTTTCCAATGAGAAGCAAAGGTAATTCCTTCCGGGCAGGCTTAGTGCGGCTCCTGTTCGCTCATGCGCACGCGTTCCAGCAAAGCGCGGATTCCCTCCGCCGCATTCAACTTGGGGATCACATCCCGGATTTGGATTGAGGCGAGATCAGCAATCATGGTTTCATCGATATATCCGGAGGTGACGGCAATGGGCAAATTGCTTCGGATTTTTTTCAATTCCCGTGCCACATCCAGTCCGTTCATCCCGGGCATGTTGAAGTCCGTGACCACCAGATCGAAAGCGGCTGGATTTTTCTTCACGGCTTCGATTGCTTCAATGGGTTGCATGAAGCCCGTGTATCGATAGCCGTGGGCTTGCATATAATGCTTGAACAGGTTCACAATGGAAGGCTCGTCGTCCAGATACAGGAGGTGCAGATCCTTTTTTCCCGGCGGCGCTATCCCCAAAGGCTCCCGGGTACGGGATGCTTCCTGCAATACTCCTGCCTGGGCTGAAGATATCGTAGCAGCCGCGGGCAGATAGATGGAAAAGGCGGCTCCTTGGCCCTGCCAGCTTTCCACCTCAATAACGCCGTCGTGAGACTGGATGATTCCTTGCACCACGGATAAACCGAGTCCGGTTCCCTCGTTGACCGGTTTAGTAGTGAAGAAGGGTTCGAAGACACGGGCTTTGGTGGTGGAATCTATCCCGGGTCCGTTATCAATCACCTTGAGAACGGCCGCAGGGCCTTGATGCTCGGTGTACCAGCCCTTGAGACCCGGATGGGCCAGGGCAAAAGCCGCGTCCACCATTATCGGCTCGAGATGAATGCGGATACAGCCGGGACCTAGAGGCATAGCCTGCATGGAGTTGGTAACCAGATTGATCAGGCTTTGTTGGATTTGAATCGGGTCCGCCATCACCATGGGCGTCCCAGAGTCGCAATGTGCTTCTAACTGAAACCGGCTAAGCAGCGTGGCTTTCAGTAGCCGCAGGGTTTCATCGACAAGGGGGGCCAACGTTAACAGCTTGCGTTCCGTTTGACGTCGCCGGCTGAAGGTAAGAATTTGCCCCACAAGATTGGCTGCCCGAGTTCCTGCTTTATGAATATCGTCCAAGCATTCCATCACTAGGGGATCCGCAGCGGCGTTGGTCCTGACTATTTCCGTATTGCCCAGGATAATGGTGAGAATGTTGTTGAAGTCGTGCGCAATTCCGCCCGCGAGCGTGCCGATGGCGACCATTTTCTGGGTTTCCCTAAGCTGGGCCTCCTCAATTTTTTGGCGGGTAATATCGGTATGGGATATCACAGCGCCCTTGCCATCGGGCCCCAAGGGCGCAACCATCATGATGAACCAGCGTTGCCGGGAAGGGGAGTGGCATGGATATTCCAGGGTGAATTCAGACAGGGTTCCGCTTAGCACCGCCTGGATACCCTGGCGGGACTTGAGGGCTAATTCATCTTGATCCCTTTCAAACGCCAACCGACAAACTTCCAAGTAGTTAGAACCAATGTTCGCGAATGCCATCCCTGCGCCGGCATTGGGATTCTCCGCGACAAAACGCCGCCAGGATGCGTTGACCATGAGGATGACCCCATCCCTGTCCACCACGGCGATTTCCGCTCGCATGGAATCCAGAATGGAAAGCTTGAACCCTTCGCTGATCCGCAAGGCATTTTCCGCTCGCTTGAGTTCGGTGGTATCCCTTGCGATAACGCGATAAACCACGGTGCCGTGATCCCCCGCCGCCGGAGTAATCTCCAGATGCATCCAAATGGGCGTATTATTCCTACCCGTCAACCGTAGTTCCACCCCTCCAGATAAACTTCCTTCACGCATTCTTTGTCGATGCAGATAATACGCATCTTGATCTTCCGCAAGGATAATGGCGGTGAAATGGATACCCAGCAGAGAACCACGCGGCATGCCTAATAAGCTCGTAAGCGTCAGGTTCGCCTCTAAGATCATACCGGAGTCTGAAAGGGTGCAAAAGCCCACTGGAGCAAGATCGTAAAGTTCGAAATAATGCGCCCTGGAAGCTTCGAGCTCTTCCTTGGTGAGACGCAATTCATCATTCTGCATCTCCAACTCAATCTGGTGGATTCGGAGGTCCTCTTCCACTCGCTTATGAGCCTCCTGCGCCGTGATCAATTTTTGATGTTCCAGTACCGCTTTGATCCGATAAGCCACTTCGTCCATATAGCCAGCATTCTTAATGATTTTGTCCGCAACATGCAGGTCCTCGAAAGCGTCGCCTGATTCCGGTTCCCCCAATTCGGTTAGCATGATGACGGGAGGCAATCCGCCTTCTTGCTCCTTGCCCTGGCGCAGCAAATCAATTCCGCTCCGGTCTGACAAGCGCGCGTCAATGACGGCTAGATCATAACCATGATACTGTGACAAGCGTGACAATAAATCGGAGCCGCTGGTGACGATATCCAAGTTGAATTCCGGCGCGTGCTCAGAAAAATAGGTCCGGGTCAAAATCCCTTCCCCGGAGTCATTTATCGCATACAATATGCGAAAACATTTTGCCGGGGGGGGGGGGATTTATGGTCTTCGGCAAGGAATTCAATTCTATTTCCACCTTCGCCATAAGGGGTATAAAGTTCTTACCTGATGGTGGAATCCATCTTATCCGCAAAAATACATATTCCCACAGAACTTCCGACATTTCATGTGGAGACTGCCTCTTTTTCGCGCCTTTCTTTGAAAATGCTTTCCAAGGATTGAGAAGTTTGGTGTGTTCTTCCAGATTCGTAACTATTCACCGCCCTGCTAACCCAAAGGTCTCAGGTTCAAATCCTGACCCCGCTACCATCTAAGCCTCTCGAAGTTCTGAATTCGCAAGAAATCGGCAACTTCGGGAGGCCTTTTTTTTGGTGGCAAAAAATCCACCCCATCTTCGCCTCTCTTCTACTCCGTAAAAGTGGACACAAAGTGGACACCCTGGTTCAACACTTAACCGGGTATCCTTGGCTGGGGACCTCGGCAAGGTTTCAACCAATTTTGGGGAGGTAGTTCTGCCTTCTCCGTTATGGCTATTTCAAATTTTTTGCCTTGGAGGTTCTCTACTGCAGTTGACCACGTCAACTGTCGGAATGCAGATTTTAGCTCCACCCAGTGACCACCATCATCCATTTATTAACGAACGGTTCCTTTGCTCCCCCCAAGCAGATGGCCGTCGGTTCGAATCCCGCCATCCCGACCATTTCGAAAGACCCGGTTTTCTAAACAGAAAGCCGGGTCTTTTCGTTTTTGGGGTTAGAATCCCGGCTCAATAGATTCTTAGTGCAGCATCAAAGGGGTCAGGTGCCAGTTTCAAGCATTTCCCGCGGAGTCCTGGATGTAGGACTCTGCTAAACGTGTCTGTCCGACCTGAAGCAGGCGGTCTTGTTGTCCCTGATGGTCAATGGCCCAGCCAATCATAAAAAGCCGTCTTCGCGCCCTGATGATGGGCCTAATTTCTCGCAACTGCTGTAACGCTACCTGTCGGTCTTGTGACTTCTTCCGCCACAGAAGCCCTCCAGGCCTTGGTCAGATCTTTTGAACCTCATTTATTTCCCTTCCCGGCAAGGTGCAGAAAAAATTATTTGCAGGGGGACGATTTGCTTTGAAGAGGCACGACTGTTCCCAAAACGGGATTGGAAAAGCCCATTGATGAAACGCGAATTCAAAGTTGGAGATCACGTGGAGTGGAACTCGGAAGCCGGCCGGGTGCGGGGGACGATCAAAAAGAAAATCACGTCCGAGATAAAATTCAAAGGCTACACGGTGCATGCTTCGAAAGAAGATCCGCAGTATTTAATCAAGAGTGATAAGACCGATCACTTGGCGATGCACAAGGGCGCGGCCCTAGAAAAAATAAACCGGAAGGTCTCCCATCCATGAACACTGAGACAATAACCTATTTGGTGAAACTGAAGGACCGTTTTCCGGTTGCCGAAGGCACGCTGGCGCTCCAATTTGAAAAGCCGGCGAACTTTTTTTTCAGGTCAGGCCAGTGCATCGACCTTACATTGCGGAGTCCTTCCGAAACGGATGCGGAAGGCAATGTCCGGACGTTCTCGATCGCCAGCGCTCCCGAAGAAGACCTGCTCATGGTGGCCACTCGAATGCGGGACACGGCTTTCAAGCGTCAGTTGGCGAAAATTCCGTTGGATACCGAAATCATCATCACCGCGGCCAGCGGCAGCCTGGTTTTGCACAATAATTCCGCCCGGACCGCGATCTTCCTGGCAGGCGGGATCGGCGTCACTCCTGTCCGCAGCATTCTTGTCCACGCAACCAGTGCGCGTCTACCGCACCGAATCATTTTCTTCTTTTCCAACCGCCAGCCGGAAGATGCGCCGTTTCTCGATGAGTTGACGGCACTGCAAAAGGAAAACCCAAATTTCTCATTTGTCCCCACCATGACCGACATGGCAAGCTCGCATCGGCCGTGGAGCGGAGCCACAGGAAAAATCGATCAGGCGATGCTGGCGAAAAATCTGAAGGGCGCCCAGTCCCCGATTTATTACATCGTGGGGCCACCCGGAATGATGAACGGCTTGCGGAAAATGCTCATCGAGTCAGGCATCGACGAGGACGATGTCCGGACCGAAGGCTTTAGTGGCTACTGAGCAAGAACGGACTCCCGGCCGACTCGACCAAGTCGATCTGTACTGGCGCGCTGCCAATTATCTGACTATCGGTCAAATCTATTTACAGGAGAATCCGCTCCTGCGCGAGCCGCTACGGCCGGAGCATATCAAACCTAGGTTACTCGGACATTGGGGCACCTCGCCAGGACTCAGCTTTATCTACGCGCACCTCAACCGCTTGATACAGGATACGGACGCCAACATCATCTATCTCACCGGTCCCGGACACGGAGGCCCTGCGATTGTTGCGAATGTTTATCTGGAAGGGACCTACTCGGAGGTTTATCCGCAGGTTACACTGGACACTCAGGGCCTTAAGCAGCTCTTCCGACAGTTCTCCACTCCCGGCGGCGTGCCGAGCCACACCAGCGTCCAAACTCCTGGTTCCATCAACGAAGGCGGTGAGCTCGGATACGTTCTCGCGCATGCTTTCGGCCTTCGATAATCCGGATTTGATCGCGGTCGCGGTCATCGGCGACGGCGAGGCGGAGACCGGCCCGCTCGAGGGTTCCTGGAAAGGGGTCAAGTTCCTGAATCCGGTCCACGACGGCGCCGTGCTGCCCATCCTTCACTTGAACGGCTACAAGATTTCCGGTCCCACCGTGTTGGGACGGGATCGCGATGAGGATGTGCGAAAGCTCCTCGAAGCCCACGGTTACGCCGTTCATGTCGTTGCCGGGGATGATCCAGTGATGATGCATCAAAGCTTCGCTACGGCACTCGATACCTGCTACGCAACAATCCAGGCCATTCAAATTGAAGCGCGCACGAAGGGATTCTCGCAAAGACCGGCTTGGCCGGCCCTGGTCCTGCGCAGTCCGAAAGGATGGACCGGACCCAAGTTCGTCGATGGCCTCTCGGTAGAGGGAACCTTTCGGGCCCACCAGGTGCCGCTGCCGAACGTGCGTGAAAACCCCGCACATCTGCAAATGCTGGAATCATGGATGCGCAGCTACAAGCCGGAGGAACTGTTCGACGCCAAAGGCAGGCTTTTTCCGAACGTGGCCGCAATCGCGCCTAAAGGCGATCGCCGCATGGGCGCGAATCCGCATACCAACGGGGGCGGGCTCACCGTGGATCTCGTCCTGCCCGATTTCCGAGACTACGCGATCCCGGTCGAAAAACCGGCCACGGAACGCCACGAATCGACGCGCCAACTAGGCAAGCTGATTCGGGATATTTTCCGGCGGAACATAAAAGTGAGAAACTTCAGGCTCTACTGCCCTGATGAGACGAACTCAAATCGGTTGGGCGACGTTTTTGAGGTCGAGAACCGATGTTCCGTCGGCCGGATTATTCCCAACGACGACCACGTAACGCCTGAAGGACGGGTGATGGAAGTGCTCAGCGAACATCTCTGCCAGGGATGGCTGGAGGGAT
>DAINDC010000263.1:0-367 GCA_036732085.1 Fibrobacterota bacterium
CAGCAAGGCCATGGCACCGATCAGGGAAGGTCTAATCCGCATGGGGGGCCTTCGCCAGGCGCGTATCGGCCCAGTCCAGAAGCCCGGAAATGGAAAGATCCCTTGGCTCGTCAACCGCCGTTTCAGCATAGAACTCCCGCAATTGTCGGACGGACAGTTGCCCCGGCGCAACCGAGCCTCCCGACAGGTATCCATATGTCCAGGCACAACCCAGCCAAGGACCGAGCACGCGGCTGGCCCTCCCCAATTCTCCCATCGACAGAACGCAGGCGTCGGCATTGGCTGCCGCGGTCTCACGGGCGAAAGCGAGCAGCTCCAGCACCTGGTTCCGGGTCAGACGCATGTAGAACGCTGCGTTCAGCGTCGC
>DAINDC010000263.1:377-7739 GCA_036732085.1 Fibrobacterota bacterium
TAATCGCCAGTTTCACTCCGTCGGCGCCGGTCGCCTTGAGTTCGCTGCCCAACCGGCCTAGTTCGGGCGGGGGGTAACTCGCAGCGAGATTATGGTGGGAGGCGAGGACCTTCACGCGCCGGACTGCAATCGCCTCGCGCATCCTGGCCGACAAAGAGGGAAAGGCCTCCAACTCCAAATCGATCCAATCGCAAGGCGCCCGATCGCCATCCAAACCGAGGGACAACCAGATCTTTTCCCGCTCGCCGGCCGCGGCATCAGGCCAAGCTCCGCCGTCCCTTTGCAATCTCAAAGTGAATAGGGTTTCCAATGGACGCCCGAATCGGCCGAGGCATTCTTCGCGGAAGGACCGGGCCTCTTCCACGATTCGGGAAGGCTCGAAAAGATCGGCGCGGAACTCGGCGAAATCGCATTCCGCCAAAGCCTGCCAAGCCTCCGGATCCTTGCGGTTCACGGAGGTTATGATGCCGATGATTCTGGCCCCAAAACGGTTTTTTGTATTTTCAACCACAATGCCTTTTAAATTAAGTAAAGTATCCCTCCCCGGCCTAAACCTTTTCCATCGCAATTTTCCTTTCCTGCTCCTGCTGGGCATCTTGATTTCAAGCGCCCATTCCATTCCCAAGCCATCGCTGTCCTCATCCGCGTCAACGGTCCCGACCGGGACTAAACTTTCCGCCGGTTGCCTGTATGAATCCTCCCATGACTCCCTGATTCTCCGTGCTTTGGATCGTCTCTATGCAATGGATTATGCCGGAGCCGATTCCACCTTCGCGACCTTGCCCGCCATTCCGGCCCGCGCCTACTTTCGAGGTTTGGTTTGGGTGAATCGATACAATGACCTTGGCGATACCTCCGCGCTGTTCCATGCGCAGGCGCTCTGGGATTCCCTGGACCAGGCCGGAAACAGCCCGGGACTTTACCTGGGTCTGACCGAGCTGCAATTAAGTTACGTCGCCGGCGTCACCCGACGAAAAGTCACGGCCGCCCGCCTGGGACGGAAAGCCGTGGTCCGCCTGGAACCCTTTGCCGACAAGGCCGAGGCTGAGGCCGCACTCGCGCTCTACGATTATTACAAGGCTTCGCTCCTCAAGGGAGTGGACTGGATCCCGTTCGTGAAGGCCGATGAGGAGGGCCCCTTGTCGAGGCTGGAGTCCGCCATTCCCCGCTCCCGTTATCTCCAGGATATCCTGCAGACCACCTTGCTCTGGCTTTATTACGACCGGGGAAAATACAATGCCGGCTTGGCCATAATCGATGCCTTCCTCGCACGTTACCCTCAAAACCGGCTTTACCGCCAGATCCAGGCGGACTTTCGCTTTCGCATGGGCGATGTGGAGGCCGCCAGGAAAATCCACGAGGCGCTCGAACGGGAATACCTGGGCTTGCATCAGGCTTATCCGGCTCCCGGTTACCTCCCGATCGGCTACCTGAGCTCCGTGGGCAATCTCGCTAAAATCTACGCTTCCCAAAAGCAGCCGGAGCTGCTCCGAAAGCAACTCGCCATATGGCAGACCCCGGAATCCCAAAGCGTCATGGACTGGCTCCCCGCCAGCCTGAAACAGGAAGTCAAGACGCTGAGGAAATGACCCGGGGTTGGCGGCAATCGGGCGTTGCCGTCGCATTTCGATTCATTCCGGAAAAACCCAAAAGCCGTTTGACAAATAGCCAATTTTTGGCGCGAGAAATACCTCGCGAAAATGCTATAATAACTGTGCATTCAATGTGAAAATTCCCTGTTCATGGAGTGGAATTCCCTATGTCAACCGACGCGCATAATATCCCGATCAATCCCAACGAAAAATCCCATATCGATATCGATTCCGTAACCATCCGGTTCGCCGGTGATTCCGGGGACGGCATGCAGATTACCGGGACCCAGTTCACGGACGCCTCGGCCCTCTTCGGCAATGATCTCGCCACCATGCCGGACTTCCCCGCCGAAATCCGCGCTCCGGCCGGAACCGTGGCGGGCGTAAGCGCCTACCAGATCCACTTCTCCTCCGAAGAGATCAAGACTCCGGGCGACGACCTCAATGTCCTCGTCGCCATGAACGCCGCCGCCCTCAAGGCGAATATCGGCGATCTGGAAGAAGGCGGCATCCTGCTGGTCGACGAGGCGGGATTCACGGACAAAGACATCGAGAAGGCCGAGCTCAAGAGCAACCCGCTCGACGATGGGTCACTTGCCGGTTACCGCGTGATCCGCGCCAATATCACCGAGCTGACCATCAATGCAGTTTTGGAGACGGGCCTCAAGGGCAAGTCCGCCGAGCTCTGCAAGAATTTCTTCACCTTGGGCATGATGTACTGGCTTTATGATCGGCCCCTCAACCATACGTTGAAATGGCTCGATGAGAAATACGGACCCAAGACCAAGTACAAGGACAAGCCCCAAATCGCCGAGGCCAATAAGAAGGCGCTGATGGCCGGCTTCCACTTCTCCGATACGGTGGAGCTTTTCACCTCGCATTACCGGGTGAAGAAAGCCTCCCTGCCCAAGGGCAAGTACCGGAAAATCTCCGGCAACGAGGCCACGGTATTCGGCCTCCTGGCCGCCTCGCAAAAGTCCGGGCGCAATATCTTCTGCGGCAGCTATCCCATCACGCCCGCTTCCGATATCCTCCATGGGCTGTCCAAGCATAAGAACTACGGCGTCATCACCTTCCAGGCCGAGGACGAGATCGCGGCCATCTGTTCCGCCATCGGTTCCGCCTACGCAGGTAGCCTCGGTGTTACCACCACTTCCGGTCCCGGCGTGTGCCTGAAGCTGGAAGCCATGGGTCTCGGAGTCATGACCGAATTGCCGCTCGTCATCATCGACGTGCAGCGCGGCGGCCCTTCCACCGGCTTGCCCACCAAGACCGAGCAGAGCGACCTGCTCATGGTCCTGTTCGGCCGCAGCGGCGACAGCCCCCTGCCCGTGCTGGCGGCCCGTTCGCCCGGCGACTGCTTCGACATGGCCTATGAGGCGGCGCGCATCGCGATGAAGTATATGACCCCGGTGGTCCTCCTTACGGATGGATACATCGCCAACGGCTCCGAACCCTGGCTGGTTCCGGACCCGGAAAAATTGCCCAAGATGGAGATCAAGCTGGCCCAGGCCGGCGAGCCCTTCATGGCCTATGAGCGCGATCCCGTCACGCAAGCCCGCAAATGGGCCATCCCCGGAACCCCGGGACTGGAACATCGGATCGGCGGGTTGGAAAAAGCCCACAATACCGGGAACATCTCCTACGATCCCGAGAACCATCAGGTCATGACCAATGAACGGCATGCGAAGGTCGCCAATATCGCCAACGACATCCCCCTGGCCGAAGTGGTCGGGGAAAAAGACGGCGAGGCCTTGGTGGTCAGTTGGGGCGGCACCTATGGAGCCGTATCGACCGCCGTCGAAGAATGCAATAAGGGCGGCATGAAGCTGGGCCACGTGCATTTGCAATACATGAATCCCCTACCGCGTAACCTCGGTGATATCCTCCGCAGCTATGACCGGGTCATCGTCCCCGAGCTCAATATGGGCCAGCTGAAACTGCTGCTCGGCGGCAAGTACGGCATCGAAATCCAGGGCATCAACCAGGTTCGCGGCAAGCCCTTCAAGATATCCTTCCTCACCTCGGAATTTCATCGAATTTTGGAGACCCAGAAATGACCACCATTACCACCCCGGCTGAACCGCTGACACGCAAAGACTTTGCTTCCCCGACCGCCATCCGTTGGTGCCCGGGCTGCGGCGATTATTCCATCCTGTCCACCATGCAGGGAATCCTTCCGACCTTGGGCCTGCCCAAGGAGAATTTCGTTTTCGTATCCGGCATCGGCTGCTCCAGCCGCTTCCCGTATTATATGAACACCTACGGATTCCATACCATCCATGGCCGCGCGCCCGCCATTTCCACCGGCGTCAAGCTTACCAATCCGGATCTCCAGGTTTGGGTCATCACCGGCGATGGAGACGCGCTAAGCATCGGCGGCAACCATTTCATCCATGCCCTGCGTCGGAACATGGATTTGAAAATCATCCTGTTCAACAATCGGATCTATGGCTTGACCAAGGGCCAGTATTCGCCGACCTCGGGCGTGGGCACGGTCAGCCCGTCCACCCCCATGGGCTCGGTGGATTTGCCGCTATCCCCCATCAGCATGGCCATCGGCGCCGAAGCCGGATTCGTGGCCCGCACCTCCGACAACGACGTCAAGCATATGGGCGAGGTCTTTGCCGCCGCGGCCGCCTACAAAGGCACCGCCCTGGTGGAAGTGCTCCAGAACTGCATCATCTTCGCAGACAAGATCCATGAGCCCTACTACGGCCGCCCCACCCGCCCGGACACCTTGCTTTATCTGAAGCACGGCCAGCCCATGCGCTTCGGCAAGGAATTGGAAAAGGGACTCGTCCTCGATAAGATGGCGATCAAGACCAAGGACAATCCTGCGGACGAGGAAGTGCTGGTCCATGATGAGAAGGAAAGCACAGGCGCGCTCGGCTTCCATCTCTCCCGGCTCGCCCATCCGGAATATCCGGTTCCGGTCGGCGTATTCCGCAATGTGGAACGCCCATCCTATTCCGATGCCCTGCGCGGCCAGATCGACGCCGCCAAGGCGAAGAATCCTCCCAGCCTGGACAAGCTGTTCAATTCGGGCAGCACCTGGTCGGTGGATTAATCCGCATTGCGTCCGCGTGCGTCCAAATTCGGACGCAATGCGGACGCACTAGTAGGTCACGGGTACGAAGGGGTACGCGCGATTTTAGCTGATTTTTCTTATGTATTTCAAAAAAGGCGGCCTTCACCGGGCCGCCTTTTTATTTGCCCTCCCCTGATTTAACTTTGGGTCAGATTGACCGCTCACAGATTAGAGCGGAAAATCCGTTTCCTCGGCAGTTTCCAGATTCCCGGACGGGCCCTTTGAGTTCTCTTATACCTACAACCGAGCTCGGAAAACCGGACCTGTTCCAATACATGGAATACCGCGTTTTCCTGACCGATTATGTGGAGTGGAGACAGAAGAACAATGCCTCATTTTCCAAAAGGGCTTTTTCCCAGAAGTATTTCGGCTCCACGGGAATCCTTTATGCCGTCCTGCAGGGCCAGAGGGATTTGGGCCCCAAGCTCCGGGTCCGCTGCGCTGCCGCGCTCGCGCTCAGCGACAAGGAGAATGATTATTTCGATTTGCTCGTGCAGCATAACCAAGCCAAGACGGACTTAGAGAGGAATTTCTTGTTCGAGAAGCTCTCCAGGTTCCGCAACTCCAAGCCTTGGGTGGTGGCGGAAAACCAGCATAAATACTATGGCAAATGGTACTATGCCGTGGTGTTCAGCTATATCGGCCTGGACAAGAAAAAGTCCACGCCCCGGGAGATCGCCGCGGAAATCTATCCGCGCCTGACGGAAAAACAGGTGCAGGAAGCCATCGATCTATTAATGGAGTTGGAATTGGTCCGGAAATCCGAACGCGGTTATGCGCTTACCCGCAACCACCTGGTTTCCGGGGGGTTCACCGGGGACGTAGCCCTCGAATACAATCGCCAGATCCAAGGCCTGACCACCGATCTCGCGAAAGCGGATATCACCAAGTTCAAAGCCTTCAGCACCCAGGTCACCACGGTTTCATCGGAGAGCCTGAAAGCCATCCGGAAAAAGTTCACCCTGTTCCAGGAAGAGATGAAGGATATCATCGCCAAGGATAAGGGAACGGATAAAGTCTGCACCGTAGTTTTCCAGATCATCCCCAATACCCAATGAGAGGGGAAACGACATGAACCGAGTTCTCGCATTTTCAATTTTGGTTCTATTCGGTTGCCTGAAACCGGATACGACGGGCCCGGGCCAATCCGCGGGTGACAATAAAATAGAGGATAAAACCCATCTCGCGGGCGCGACCTCGAGCACCAACTGGCCGCAGGAAGATGCGGGAGGCCTTCACTTGGGCGTGCAAGGCCGCACAGACTCGAACCTCACTCTCTATTTCCGGGAGCTGTTTGCCCCCCGTACCCTTACCGGCAAGGTCTCCGTATTCCTGGGCGGAACCATACCGGCCCTGGACACCATACCTGTTCGCCGCCTGACGTTTTCCGATCAGGACTCGGTGATTATTCCAGCTTCGCTTTTCCTCTCACTCGGAGCCATGGATAAAGACACATTACTCTTATCCATCCGAGTCGAACTCGATACGGCCCAATGCCTGCTGCTTGGATTCACCTATTCCCGCAAAGACAAAATCTTCATGGGTTCACCCTTTTCATTAGTTTCAGGAGTTTCCTACCCGCTCTTGAATCCGAAATATTCCATGAAGGGAAAGGTGGATTCTCTCTCCCTTAATTCCAGTTTCCCAGTTTCCATAAATACGGAATGGTGTTTCTATATTCCGGGCACGCCGTATTTTTGGAAAGCGGGCATCGATTCCATTTTGGAAATCGGCCCCCTTCCATTCGGTGAGTATCCCATCCGCTTATTGCGATTAATGCATCCGGATGGAAAAGCTTCGAAGGAGCAAGTGGAAATCTTCGAGATGAACCTCGGCCAAGTTATCGTCTCGGGACAGAATTCCATGCCTGAGTGGAAACTGGGAGAAAAAATTCTCTCTTCATCCATCGACGGCTCCATTTCGATTCGATCCAATAATCCTTAATCGGGATTGAGTCAAAAGGGAGTTTGCCAGAATGAAAAAGATCCTCGGTTCGATCGCTTTTTCCGTTTTCATGATCGGACTTCCCCATGCGTTTCCGGTATCCATGGATATTGGGACCTTCGCCATCGACGATTATATCTCGAATGGCGGCGGTATGTTGAACATGAGCTACATGATCGCGTCCGGACAGAATTTCTATTGGGCCGCGAATTCGAATATCCCCGGTTATTCAAGCGCCAATGCGAGCGCCGGAAACGGAACCGGCTCCCCTTCCCTGGCTCTCGATCTGAGAAATACCCAAGTGACCAAAACCGCCATCACCACGACCAGCAGCGGTTATGGCAGCAGGGAGTATTGCGATTTCGTCTACTATGGCGGACATGGTTTGAATGGCTCCATGTTCCTGGGCTTGAGCGGCCCATATGGCCAGGTGTTCCCCGCCGATCTCAAACTGGGATCCGGTTATAACCGATGGATCCTCACCAATAGCTGTTCCTTGTTCAATGGCGGCACTCCCGCCACCATCTGGCAGCCCGCCTTCAAAGGCCTCAAGGCCATGCTCGGATTCAAATCCGTCGTTTTCGACAATAACCTGAACTGGGATCTTTATAACGATTTCTGGGCCAACTGGACCTATCGGGAAAAAAGCCTGCTCATGTCCTTCTTCGATGCGGAATCCGATTATGGCTATAAGCATCTCTACCCTACCAAGGGTCTGGAACCCGGCTGCCTCTC
>DAINDC010000264.1:0-7680 GCA_036732085.1 Fibrobacterota bacterium
GAGGTATTGCGAAGGGTGACGGCGTTCACGGTGCGTGTGTGCGGGCAGGGGAGGGGAAGGTCGGGTACCAGGGCCGGGATGAAGAAGGGAACAAGCTCGGCCAGGATTGAGAGCGCTTACCTAATCGGGATAGAGGTGGGCGTGCAGGTGGTGCAGCGGTGGATCCTGGCCCGACTGCGCCATCGTATCTTCCACACTCTTGAGGCGATGAACGCCGCCAGAGGTCTTCACCGAGGCCCGGGATCTGGAATCGGTGCAGGGGCGCGCGCGCATCTTCGCCTTCGCCGATATCGACTTCATGCTGAACCGGCCGCCCAAGCCCATTACCTTGATTGTCGAACGGGGCCGCATCACGGACGCGAGCGACTCCACTCCGGAATTCGAAAAGGTGCTGGCCAATATCCGCGCCGATGAAGGCGAGGTCTGGATCCGTGAACTGGGTTTCGGCATGAACCGCGCGTTCACGCAGGAGCGTATGGTCCGCGATATCGGCACTTTGGAAAGGATGTGCGGCATCCACCTGTCCCTGGGCGCCAAGCATGCGGTCTATAAGAAACCGCACTTCGGAGGCGACGGGCGATTCGGCCGTGATGGGAGGGACGGGAAACACCATGTGGATGTCTTCGTCGTCACGGAATCGGTCCTATTGGACGGGGAAGCCGTCTTCAAGGACGGAGCATGGGTGGTTGGGTAGGAGCGATCCGCTCCCAATCCCAACCCCCTAAGCTTCGGACTATTTGCTGTCGACCTTGATGCGGTACAAGGTTCCCTTGAATTCCGTACCGTTGCTGCCATTGGTCGTGGTCAGGATCTTGTCGGTTCCCGTGGTCAGGGAGGGGATGGCCTTGCTCCCCGCCAATACGCCATCCAGATAGATGGCCGCCACCTGGCTCACCACGCTATAACGGACCAGGACGGTATGCTTGACCGTGAGGCTGACGTTCACGGACGTCGTTTGCACCAGGCTGTTGTTATACACCAAGGTCAGGTTGCCGGTCGGCTCGATGGCCGCGATCAGCCATCGGAAGCTCGTGCCACCGACCAAGACCGGGATCCGGTTCACGGGCAAGGCGCCGATGGAGAAATCCGCCGTCATCGCGAAATCGGTCAGGTCTAGCGCCGTCAGGGAAGGCGTGGTCGCCTGGTTGCCTACGCCCGGAGCGCTGGGATAGGCGCCCGCGCAGGTGATGCCCGGACCCGGAACCTGGTAAGGCGTATTGGTCAGGTTCATGACGGTCTGAGTCTTGGTGATGTCCTTGTTGCTTCCGGACAGGGGATATTGCGCGATCTTGATGCCGGATGAGGTAACCCGGAGGTTGCGGACATTGCCCTTGAAGATGGTGGCATTGCTGGGATTGCTGACGCCGAAATTATGATCGGAGGAGAAGACCAGGGCGGCGGTTACCGAGGCGCTCAGGACGCCGTCGAGATAGACTTTCGCGACCCCGCCGATATATTCCAGTTTCAGGGTATGCCATTCTCCCGCGGTATAGGTCGCCGTGCCTTTCACCGTGCTGCTATTGTTATAGAGCAAGGAGATCTTGCCGTCTTGATCGAGCAAGCCGCCGATCCACCGGAAGGAGCTTCCTCCCACGAGGATGGGAAGGGTGGAGCCCGGCAGCAAGGCGGCCTTGAAATCGATTTCCGCCGAGAAATTACTCGTGACGAATCCGCTCAGGACCGGCGTCCATGCATCGCTAAAACCGGTGGGATCAACCGCTCCGCCGGAGATCCCGTTGACGTAAATCCCCTGGGAAAGATAGGGGACGCTTTGCAAGGTCAGATCCGCATTCGCGCCCGCGGAGGTATCGCTGGCATGCCCATCTAAAGGATAATCCGCGATCGTCTTCAATACCGATAGCGTGGCCGCCGACGAACCCGAGGCCGACCAGTTGCCGACCGAATCGACTTCCTGTACATAGAGGGTATGGACGCCGCCCGCCAGGTCCGCGGGAGCGGAGTAGGTCAGGGCCGTGGTCGCCGTCGCGCCGGTCAGGGTGGCATCATCCAGCTTGTATCGGAAATTGCCGTTGCCGCCGCCGCCGGCGGTCCAGGTCCAGGTGGGACGATCCGGGGTCACGAAGACGCCCAAGGCCACGGTGGGAGCCGTAGGCGGGACATCGTCCAGCTTGGTCACCTTAAGGACATAGGTCTTGGTCACCGCCTTATCCTCGGCGGTTACGATCAAGGTAAAGGTGGTCACGGCCGTAGTGGTGGCGACCACGGTCGCCTTGCCGGATACCATGGTTGCTCCGTTCAAGGTTATGAAGGCCTTGCCGGAATCCTGGGGGGTGGCGGTCAGGGTGAGGCTGGCGGTGGCGCTGCCGATGTTCATGGCATAATTCAAGGTGCCGGCCGCGAAGACGGGCGTGAAGGCTCCGGGCGCCACATTCAAGGAATTCAGGGTCGCGTCTCCGGAAAGGCGCGTGACGGTCACGGTATATGTTTTCTTCAAACCGCTCTGGGACGTGACCACCAAGGTCACGGCATTGGCTCCCGTGGTCAGCGCGATATTCGTGGCCGCTCCGGAAACCGCATTGGCTCCCTGTACGGTCAAGGAGGCATTCGCATCGGCGAGGGTAGCCGTTACGGAAATCGAGGAAACCGTGCTGGCCACCGAAGCCGTATAGGCGACCTGATCCGATGAGAAAACCGGAGCCAAGGTGCCGACGGAAAGGGTGAGGGCGCTCAGAGCATTGTTGACGGAGGCGGCCGCGATGGTGGCATTTATGGTATAGGTCTTGGTCGAGGTGCCGTTGACCACCTCTATGGTGAGGGTCGCCTTGCCGGAAGCGAAGGCCACGGGATCCCCGGCCTTCCCGTCTTCCAGGGCCTTGCCGTTCAGGGTCATGGTCCCCTGTGCCTTGGCAGTTACTATGACGGAGGCCGCGCCGTAGGGCGCGATGCAGCCATAGGTCAGGCCGTCGGGGTTAAAGGCCGGCTCCAGCGCGCAGCCTGCCGGGTTGAGCTGGGTGAGATTGGCGATGAGCGGATTTACCACGTGCACGATGACGGTATCGTCAGACACGAGGCTGTCGTCATCGGTGACGCGGTAGACGGCCTTGATATCCCCGGGAGTGGAGGAGGCCTTGAAGGTCGCCTTTCCGTCGGCGGTAACGGCATAAGCCCCGCCCGCGATGCTCCATTCCTGCTTCACGATCTTGCCCAGGCTGTCCTTGGCCGTGCCCGTGAGGGCGACTTGCGCGTCCGTGAGCACGGTGGTGTCCTTGCCCGCATACGCGACCGGCTTGTCCTCGGCCACCGTGACGGTGACCGTGACGAGCAAGGTGGCGCCCTTGGCGCCGGTGATATTGAGGGTGGGATGATAGGTAGCCGCCTTGGCGAAGCGGAACCCGGCCGCCAAGGTGGCTGCGCCCGCATCGGGCAGCTGGGTAACGTCCACGGTACCGTTGCCGTCCAGGTCCCATTCGGCCTTGGTGATCTTGCCGAAGTCGTTCTTGGCGGTGGCGGAGAAGGTCACCGAGTCATGGATGGAAACGAGGGTGTCCTTGGGCGTCACGGTGAGATGGAGCGCGTCCTTGGTGCTGTCCTTGGGAATCGTATCTTTGGGTACGGTGTCCTTCGGGATGGTGTCCTTGGTCAGCGAGACATGCACCACGGCCGTGTCCATGGCGACCAGACTGCTGTCATCGGTCACGCGGTAAACCACCTTCACGTCTCCGGCGGTCGCGGGCGTCTTGAAGGTGACCTTGCCGTCCGGAGTCACCGTGAAGATACCGTCCCCGATTTTCCATTCCTGCTTGACGATTTTCCCGAGGCTGTCCTTGGCGGTGCCGATGAGGATCATGTCGGTCGAAACCAGGACATTGGTGTCCGGTCCGGCATTGGCGACGAGCTTGCCGGGTTGCGGCTTTACGGTCGTGCCGGTATCGATGACGATTGTGACCTCGAGGGTCTTCTGGCTTGAGCCGTCGTATTTTCGGTTCTCCTCGCGGGCCACGGTCTTCCCGTTGAAAGCCCGGATCACTATGGTCACCTTGGCGCCATCGTAACCGTCGACCTGGAGCTGGCTGAGATCGGAAGTGGAATGGATCTTGCCGCCGAAAATCCTTTCCGGAGGCTTGCCGTCGCCATGATCGAGAAGCACCTGGATGCTGTCGAAGCTAACCCAGGAGGAATCCACATGGACCTTGAGGTAGGTATGCCCGCCCGCATCCACGGTATTGCAGGAGGAAACCAGGAAGGAACCGAGGCAAAGGACGGCCGCGATGCCGGCCCATAGGAACGTGCGTAGGGATTTAAGGGACATCATACACCTTGTTCTCTTTGCTGGAATTTGGGGATGAGAGGAAATAGACGGCTGCGAGCCCGACGGTCACCACGCCCACGCCGCCGGCGATCCAAAGGGCCTTATTGTCCTTCTCCGGTTCGGCCTTGGTATTGGACTCGGCCGCCATGGGTTTGGTCTCGGCGGGCTTGGCCGCGAGGGCTTCGGATGGTTTCTGGTTCACGGGCGCGCGATCCGGCATGGAGGTCTTGGTGGTATCCATGCCGAATTCCTTTTGGTGGGCCGTGAACTCCTCCTTCACCTTGTCGAAAATGCGATCGATTTCATCGCTCACGTACATGTCGATGAGCTTGGCGGAGGGCAGCATTTCCAGGAGGCGGAACATATAGTACTTGCCTTTTTCACGCGTCGCGGGATTGGCGGAGTAGACCACGGCCAGATGCTTGGCGATGAAGATGCTGTCGCTTTCCGAATAGGTTTTATGCGTATTCTGGAAAGTCTCGATATCGTGGATGACGCTTTCGAAATTTCCGTCATTGTAGGTGGAATGGATGCGCTTCTGATCCAGGGGCGCATTGGCGGAGAGGGCCGGTGCGGGACGGGATACGGTGAGCATCGCGGCGAACAGGATGGGGATAATCATCGAAAGCTCCAAACGTAAGGCACGGTATGGTTTTTAAGAAAGAAAATGCTGGATGGCCTTAGAAATGCGGACACCAGGAAGGTAGTAACGGGATCCGAGAAGCGTAAACGCCCGTTTATTTGGGTCTCTGGCGAAATGTCAGTTTGTGCGCATATTGTACATATGAGCCGGGGTCATTTGTACCCGAAAAGCGAATGCTTTTATCGTAGACGATTCAGCGATCGCCAATTTTCATTTCAAAAGCGAACTTCGCTTGGCAAAATGATGGCTGGTTATGTCCATCCTCTTGTTCAGATACAGCCTATGGCCTTCATCGGCAATCAGATCGTCGATGAATAAAGTCTTGCCCCAAGCCAGGAATTCCGAGACCCGGAAACCGGAGGCCGCCGTAATCTCCCCATGGTCCATGGCGTATATAAGCGAATAACCATAGGCCTGCATCTGCCTCAGGACCTGGGCCACGAATTTCTCCAGGGTGAGATGGGGCCGCAGCTGCTTCATCACCGGAAAACAATTTTCGATTTCGATTTCGGTTTTGGCCGTCCTGATTTCCATTTCGACTACTCCTTTGTTCGCTATGGGAAGTATACTCAACCGGTAAAAATTCAATAGCCCTGGAATTTCCTGTTCTCATTTGAAAACACGGAATCTTCGGTTTCCGGTGCGAGATCACCCAAAAACGCGCATACATCGCCTTAAAAGCAGTCCTTCGAATCGGATGGCTAACGCTATCATAGAAGCATGCATAAGCGATTGCTCCCTGGATGGAAGGTCATGGCCCTGGCCCTGGCCCTGGCTCTGGCTCTGGGCTTGGGCTTGGGCTTGGGCTTGGGCTTGGGGCGCATAGGTAAATCGAACCCCATTTTCCGTCAATCGCCACCTTCCTACCCCCTCGATTCCAGCCCCACGCCCCTATTTTCCCCTTCTTCATTCCGGCTTCCGCCCCCAAAATCGGCGCCCCGTTCAGCACAGGACACACCTCACCCTTCCCCCGCAAGGTATTGACCCAATCACTCCCGAAACTCCGGCCGGAATTTCCGGCCAGTCCGCGCTTTCACCCTCGCCGCTCCACTCGATCTCCAGCGCTTCAGGCTCGGCCGGCTCCGATTTCGTCCTCTCCGGCGGACCCGTCGCCTGGGTCGGCAACTGCATCGCCGAGAGTAGGGTCTGTACTGTCTCCTCCTTCTTCACCAAGGCAATCAGCCGAAGCCGGCCGCCGCAATCAGGGCACACCACCGCCTCACCAAAGGTCCGTCGCAAGAGCGCGACCCTGTCGCCCATGCCAGGGGATGTAATGGCGACCGCCTGGTTTAGGTTTCGTTTCCGCAACGCGGGATGGACCGGGAACCGGGATTGCAGGCATGCCACCGACCTCGGCATTTTCCTGCAGCGGACTTTCCGTCGCCACCCCTGCCTCAGTCGCAGCCTTCGGTATGATCAGCCTGCGCCACGGACTATTCGAAGCCAAAACCCCCGAGTACACCGTCACATGCCGCTTGGGGGATGGCACCAGGGCCGCCATGCGCGAGAGCAACGCCTGGGTGTTTCACCCGCGGGAGCCAGTCCGATGCTGCGCGTCCCATCCGACCAGGCGAGTGAGGCACTCGGCGCTTGAACTCAACGGTGACGCTCCCATCCGCCAGCAGGTGCAGGCGTTCATTCGCCAACGGTGGGCGCAGGATATACCGGCACAGCATTTCCCTCCCTTGCTTGTCGTTGGGTGCGACCCGGCGGGCGGCATGCAGGTTGAACGCGCCGACCTGGCCGGTAAAGTACCGGCCGGTAAAGTACCGGACGCACAGGTAACCCTTAGGTTCCGGGACGGTCTCGGCCTCGCGCAGCATCCGCACCGGCGCGCGCTTCTGCGCAGGGCCGGTGGGAGGCGAGCCCGAGGTCGCGGCGTGAAGCAAGGTCGAGTGCGCGGGATCCGATTCGCCGAACCCTTCGCCCAGGACCGCATTCACTTCATCATCGCCCGGTGCGGCGGCGAAGGTGACGACGCCGCGCTTTTCCAGGTAGCGCAGGATGCGCTTACGAAACGGTGTTTCACCGTCGGGCTCGCGTCACGACGAACTCGATATCCTCGTGGGTAGGCATGGGCGCGGCTTGGAAGCGGGGCATAGGTGGAGCGGCATCCGATGCCTCGGGGTTCGCCGAGGGTAGATACACGCCGTCCAGGAAGAGGGTGTGGAAGTGCGGGTTGAGGCGAAGATCGGAGGACGCTCGCTGGATGACCGTGACCGAGCCGGTCTTGCCGACGGGGTGATGCCGTCGATACCAGGCGCCCACCGTGTCGGTAAAGAGGCGGAGCACAAGGCCCAGATGTCGGGCGTCGAAGGCGATGGGGTAACGCAGGGGATACGGCAAGGTCAGGACCCATTGCCGGATGGGAACCTGTTCGGGCAGGACGTGGTCCACCAGGTTCGCCGCGCCTTCGTTCATGCGCCGTCCCAGGCAACGGCGTCCAAAGCGACGGGGACAGAATCCACGACCCTTGCAACTGAAGGCCACCAGGTGACGTTTGTGGCAGGGCGCTTGAAGCAGGCGTCGCAATGCATTTGCGCGAAGCCATGCGAGAGTATGCCGCAGGTCAGGAACTTCTGCAACTCCTCTGTGACATGCCCCGGCAGGCAGTTCCCGCTATCCGAGTCGGCCCACATTCGCTCGAAGCTGGGCCAGTGCCGGTGGAAGACCTGGTAGAGCGCGGTCTTTTCGGGTTCGCGGCGGGCATAGGCGTGGCCTGCCGCTGCCGGCCGCGCAGCCAAAGCGTGGACCATGGGCCTTGGAC
>DAINDC010000265.1:0-7424 GCA_036732085.1 Fibrobacterota bacterium
CCGCCAAGGGTTCGGGCACCCTCACCTATGCTTGGTATCGCGAGGGCATAGTCCCGTCGATAGCCAGCGGAGCGGTATTCACCTTGGCCAAACCGACCATGGCGGATAGCGGCGCGGCTTTCTACTGCATCGTGGGCAATGGTTTTGGAACTCCGGTCCGGACCGCGGATGCGGTGCTCAACGTCGATGAGCCCGCTACCTTGCTCACGCCGCCCGCGAATATCTCCGTGATCCAAGGCCAGAAGGCGGACTTCACGGTCACCGCGCGCGGGAGCAACCAGCTCGCCTATGAATGGCATCTGGTGGGGGTAACACAGCCGCTACATGGGGGAGACGCCGCCACCTATACCTTGGACCCGACCGCGAAAACGGATTCCGGCGCGGCCTTCTACTGCATCGTAAGCAATGATTATGGTTCGGTCACCAGTCCTTCCGCCAAGCTCGCGGTCAACGCCCTGCAACAACCGCATGACACCATCGTGTTGGCCGGCCAATCGGCCCGGTTCGGGATTTCGGCCGGGGGAGCGATTACCACGACCTATGCCTGGTTCCGGAAGGGCGATACGACCACCATCGGCCATGATTCCGTCCTCACCATCAGCCCCGTCAAGCCTTCCGATGATGGGGCGCGATTCTTCTGCAAGGTCTCCACGCCATCCGGGACCGTCACATCCGCCGAGGCCATCCTCACCGTGGCCACGATCCCCGTGATCACCCGCGAACCCGTGAAGGTGGCGGTCCTGGCGGGCCAACCGGCGACCTTCTCGCTCTCCGTCACCGGAACGCCCTCGCTCGGTTTCCAATGGCATAGGAAGTCAAGCGCCGCGACCTTTGTCGGCGACTCCGTCCTCACCTTGCCCGCCGTGACCCCTGCGGACAACAATGCCCTGTTCTACTGCATCGTCGCCAATTTCTGGGGCCGCGATACCACGGTGGATGCGGCCTTGATCGTGAACGAGCCCGCGCTCATCATCCGCGAGCCGAAGGATACCGTCGTCGTCGTCGGCCAGAAAGCCGTCTTCACCGTGGACGCCAAGGGGACGGGCCCGCTGCACTATGCCTGGCATAAACTGGGCGACACCACGACCGTCTCCAAGGACACCGCCTATACCGTGAACGCGACCGCATTGGCGGACAGCGGATCGATTTTCCAATGCATCGTCTCCAACGATTTCGGCAGCGACACCACCCGTCAGGCCAAGCTCACCGCGGTCCAGGCGGCGCTCATCGTCCGCGAGCCCAAGGACATCTCCGTGGGCGTGGGCCGGAAGGCCGTCTTCACCGTGGGGGCCATCGGCGCCAATCCCGTCGCCTACAAATGGCGGAAGAGCGGCGATACCACCGGGATCGGGAAGGATTCGATCTTTACGATCGATGTTGTGAAGCTGTCCGACAACGGCAAGGTCTTCAATGTCATCGTCTCCAACGGCTTCGGAAGCGATACCAGCCGGGCCGCCAAGCTCACCGTGGTGGTCTGCGACAGTATCTTCAAGGTTACCCCCGAAAGCCTGACGGTGGACGAAGGCCAGCCTATCCTCCTCGCCGGCCAGGCCGCCTGCTCCGACAGCTACCTGTGGAGCGCCGTTTCCGGGCCCGCTCCGCGCATCCTCGATCCCGAGGCGCCCAATCTCTCGCTGAACGCGCCGCGCGTCCTGGCCGATACCGCGCTCGTCTACCTGTTCAGCGCCAAGTACGGGGCCAACTCGGTTTCCAAGCAGGTCCGGGTCCGGGTGAAAGAAGCGATTCCCGATCCGAAGTTCACGCTCAAGCCGACCGCCAAATGGAACGGCTTGGCGCCCCTGGTGGTGAGGCCCACGGTGACCAATGCTGCGGCCCTGAAGGCCGCCAAATACGCGCCGCCCTTCAATTATCAATGGACGATTTCGGATATCATCGCCGATACCGCGCAGGCCGGGGATTCGCTGACCCTTTCGCATCCGGTGGAAAGCGGGCTCCTGGCCATCCATCTCTGCCTGGACAACGGCGGCGTGGCCGATTGCGAGATGACCGCGGTGGACGTTACGGTTCTGCCCGTATCCCTGCGGCGCGCCATCCTGGCCGCATCGGGACCGGTGGTGCGTTCGGGCGCGGATCTCTTCTGGATGTCCTCCGCCTGGATCCGGATCTGGAATTGGCAGGGGCGGATCCTTTGGGAGCGCCGAGGCCAGGCCGGCGAGATGGCCACCTTGCCGGAGGAAGTCCTGCATGCTTTGGATCAGCATCGGGCCCGGATGGTAATCCTGCTCCGTTAAATAACCTCCTAAAGTACGCACAAAGTGTACGTACTTTGGCGGCCGCCCCCACCCCTCCTTCCGGGCCCAGAGCGTATTTTTTCCGCTCATCCAGCGCTCGACCCGGAGGCTTACATGCAAGAAATCCGAATTCTCCATCTGGAGGAGGATCCCTCGTTCGGGGATGCGATCGCGGAGCTCTTGCGGGACCCGTCCTTTTCCCAGGAAAAAGGATTTCGCTTCGTGATCCGCCGTGCGTCCACCCTGTCCGATTTCGAACGCGAGCTGGAAGAGGAACGGTTCGACCTCATCCTTTCCGATTATGTCTTGCCGGACGGCCATGGCGCGCAGGCCCTGGACTTCTGCCGCATCCGCTTCCCGTCGGTCCCGTTCCTGCTCCTGTCCGCGCGGACGGGGGCCGATCTCGCGGACAAGCTGATGGAGCATGGCGCCGCCGATTATATCCTCAAGACCGATTTGGTGCGCTTCGTCCCGTCCATCCTGCGCGCCTTGCGCGGTTATCGCGAGTCCGCGGCCTTGCGCGAGGCCCAGGCCCGGATCCGGCGCGACCAAGCCAATTTCCGCGCGCTCATCGAGAACACGGCGGATGCCATCTGGTCCATGGATCTGGATTTCGGGATCCTGATCTTCAACTCGGCCGCCAGCCTGTTGACGATGAAACTGTCGGAACAACCGATGGCGATCGGCAAGGATTTCCTTCAGCATCTTCCCCAGGAGGCCCGCGGGAGCTGGCACGGGGCCGCCATGCGGGTCCGTAACCGGGAGCGGTTCCAGGAGGAGCATCGGCTGGCCGGGAGGGGAATCGACTATGCCCTGGACATTTCCTTCAACCCGATCTTGAACGAAGGCGTCGTCACCGGCATGGCGGTCTTCGCGCGGGAACTGGCGCCGGCCGGGAGTGCTTCTTCCCATCGGGCGGAGGCGAAGCCGGAACCGATGCGCATCCTGGTGGTGGAGGACAATCCCGTCAACCAACTGGTGCTCAAAGGCTTCCTGGAAAGGCTCGGCTATGCCGCCGATTTCGCCTATAACGGCGTCGAGGCGCTGGAAGCCTTCCGCAAGGCGGCCTACGATATCATCTTCATGGATTGCTGGATGCCGATCATGGATGGATTCGCCGCCTCGAGGGCCATCCGCAGGGACGAGGAAGGCACCGGCGGGCATGCGTGGATAGTGGCCGTCACGGCGGACGTATCTCCGGGGATGCGGGAGCTATGCCTGGCTTCGGGCATGGACTGCTATATCTCCAAGCCCCTTCCCATGGACGCGCTCAAGATCGCTCTGGACAATGCGGCCTGGAACCGCCGGGAACGGTTCGCGACCGGAGCTGGAATCGGTTGATTTTACGGAGTCGCTTCCGGAGGCCTTTCCGATGGCGGATCCGGAGGCGCTTCCGAAGAGGGTTCCGAAGGCGGTTCCGCCACGGTTTCCGGCTCGGACTTTTCGGCGGTCGACGAGAGGATCACGATGTCCACGCGGCGGTTACGGGCCCGGCCCGCGGGAGTGTCGTTGGAACCGGTGGGGCGGAACTCCCCGTAGCCGGTGGCGGAAACCTTGTCCGGAGGCACGCCGAACTTGTCCATCAGGACGCGCGCCATATTGGTGGCCCGCGTGGAGGACAGCTCCCAGTTGGTGGGATAGGTGCGCGAGTGGATGGGCTGGTTGTCCGTATGGCCTTCGATGCGCACGGGATTGCGATACTGGGAAATCTTCTCCGCGATTTCCTTCAGCGCCGCATAGGCTTCCTCCTGCACATCGGCCTGCCCTGACTTGAAGACTCCGGCTTCCTTCAGGCTCACCACCAGGCCCCGCTCCTGGATGTCGACCTGCACCTTGTTGAGCATTTTCTTGGTCATCAGGTATTCTTCCACTTCCTTCTTCATCTCCTCGAACTCGTTCTTGCCCGCCTGCTTCTGGGGCTTCTTGGGGCCTTCGTTCGTTTCGCCGGGGATGGGCTTGGTCTTGTCGGAAGGGACGGCCTCCTGGATGACCGGTTCCTGCGGAAGGATGCTGCCGCTGGGCGTGCCGAAGGCGATGCGCATGGATTCGGCGGCGGCGGCGGCCTTGGTCGCATCGGACTTGCTGAGGGCGTAGAGGGCCACGAAGGTGGCGAACAGGAGCGTGATGAAATCCGCGTAGGATATGAGCCAGCGTTCGTGGTTGACGTGTTCCGGGTGCTTGTGTTTCCTGGCCATCGGCGATCTTCGCGGGCTGCCCCGACGCTAGTGGGCGGCGGCCTCTTTGTGCCCGCCATGGCTGCTTTCCGCGAGGAAGGCGCGCAGGCGCTGGCCGAGGAAATGCGGGTTCTCGCCGTTCTGGAGCGCGACCAGACCCTGGAGGATCATGTTCTTCTCATGGGTCATCTGCTGCACGCGCATCTTGTATTTGCTGGCCAGGGGAAGGGCGATGATATTGGCGATGGCGAGTCCGTAGATGGTGGCCACGAAAGCCACGGCGATGCCCGATCCCAGCTTGGAGGGATCGTCGAGGTTCTCCATCACGTGGATGAGGCCCAGCACCGCGCCGATGATGCCTAAGGTGGGGGCGTAACCGCCGATGGCTTCCAGGACCGGGATGGGAATCTTGGAATGCTCTTCGAACGATTCGAGCTCGGTCTCCATGATGCTGAGGAGCATGGCGGGATCGATGCCGTCCACCACCAAGGTCAGGCCTTTGCGGGTGAAGGGATCGGTATTCGCCTTGGCCTTGGACTCCAGGGCCATGATGCCGTTCTTGCGGGCGAACTGGCAGAGAGCGGTCAGCTCCGCGATGACCTTCTCATGATCGGATTTGGGCGGGGAGATGCAAACCTTCAAGGCCTTGATGGTCTGGATAAGATGTTCCAGGGGAAAGCTGGCGATGACCGCTCCGGCGCAACCGCCACCCACGATGATGAAGGCGGTGGGCTGGACGAGCGCGCTTAATTTGCCGCCTTCCAAAAGCAGGCCGAGGATGACCATGCCGAACGCAACGGCCGGACCAAGAAAAGTTGTTATATCCACGATTTATTTCCCATAGGTTGCGTCGAGCCCGTGACTGGGATTGATTATCCCACATTTAACCGGCCCGATACAACTTCCGCATCGCTGTGGCAGCGGACCTTGCGGGACCCGGGCTTCGCGCGGAAGCGTTTAGGAGGAATGGGAAGCAGCGGATTGCATTCAGAGTTAGGGCAAAGGTCCGTAAAGTGGTAGCGGAAGCTGCGACGGGACTTGCAGGCCTTTCACGGATGGGACTTGCAGTCCTTTTACTGATTGGACTTACAGTCCTTGTACGGATGCTTGCAGCGCTTCCTTTGATTTGCGACATTTCGAAGGATGGATCCCGTTCTTCCCATCCTCGCGCATCGGGAGGCTATTCTCGCATCGCTCGGGAAGGATCGTTCCCTAATCCTATGCGCCCCGCCCGGGACCGGCAAGTCCACCCAGGTGCCCAAGTTCCTCTTGGAAAAGGCGGATCAAGAAAAGGCGGATCGCGAAAAAGCGCAACGGGAAAAGTCGGATCAGAATAATCAAGGGCCCTCGGACCAATCGATCCGACCCGGCCGCATCCTGGTCCTGCAACCCCGGCGCATCGCCGCCCGCAATCTGGCCCTGCGCGTGGCCGAGGAAATGGGCGAGGCTGTCGGCGGGACCGTGGGGTATCACGTGCGTTTCGAGGGCAAGTCCAAGGAAACCACCCGGATCCTCTATGAGACATACGGCGTCTTCTTTCAGCAGCTGCTCGGCGATCCCACCCTGTCGGGCATAAGCGCCGTCCTCCTCGACGAGTTCCACGAGCGGACTTTGGAGGCGGATGCGACCTTGGCCTGGCTCAAGCGGCTGCGCGCCGAGTCCCGTCCCGATCTAATCCTGGTAGTGATGTCCGCGACTTTGGAGCTCGAAGGCCTGAAGGAATACCTGGCGCCGGCCCCCGTGCTCGAGGTGGCCGCGGAAACCTTCCCGGTCGAGATCCAGCACCAGCCCTCCATGTCCCAGGAGCCCTTGGCCATGCAGGCCCAGCGCGCCTTGAAACGCATGCTCGGACAGGGGCTTTCCGGATCGGTGCTCATCTTCATGCCCGGCCAGGGCGAGATCCGGAAGACGGTCGAGACCCTGGATCCCCTCTGCCGCCAGCACGGGCTGGGGCTTTTCGAATTGCATGGGTCGATGGACATGGAAGCCCAGCAACGCACCCTGCGCGCCCCGCGGGCCGGAGCCTGCGTCATCGTCTCCACCAATGTGGCCGAGACCTCGCTCACCATTCCCGGGGTGACGGCCGTGATCGATTCGGGCCTCGCGCGCACCGCCGCCTACAGCCCGCAGCGCGATATGAACACCCTGTATCTTTCCTCCATCAGCCTGCAGAACGCCCGCCAAAGGGCCGGACGCGCGGGCCGCACGGCTCCGGGCCTGTGCGTGCGACTTTGGGGCGCGGATCGGGAGCGGGCCATGCCCGCAGCCCTGGATCCGGAAGTCCTGCGGGTGGAGCCCACCTCCATGGCCCTTTCCCTGCATGCCCTGCTCGCCCGCTACGGGGAAACCTACGACGGGCGCAACAGCCGCGCCCCGAGCGAACCGCAGCTTCTCCATTGGCTCACGCCTCCGGCCCTCTGGGCGAAGGCCGAAACCTCCCTGGTACGTATCGGAGCAGTTACCCATCAGGACGCCGTTGCTCCCGCGGACAGGGTTGACCCCGCTGATTCCCCAACCCTCGCGGACGGACCGGCCCGGTCCGGGAGTCGCATCACGGAAGCCGGCAAGGTTTTGGCGCGGTTCCCGGCGCATCCGGTCCTGGCCAAGGTGCTGGTCGATGCGCGCGAGGCGGGCGTGGGCGGGATCGTGGCGGCCATGGTGGCCGTCCTGGAATCGCAGGGTCGCAAGCCCAAGGGCCCCTCCGCCGATCTGTTCGCCCAGGGCGAAGACTTGGCTGCGGATCCGGAGGCCCGCCACATCGATCGGGAGACGCGCGAATCCTTCAAGCAGCTTCTGCGCCTGGTGGGAAAGACAACCGGGCCCGGGGCCACGGACAGGAGCAGGCGGGACCCGCCCGATCGGACTTTGTCCGACCGGACCCTGTCTGACCGGGTCTTGGCCACGCGCTGCTGGCTGGTGCCTTTCCAGGACCGCATCGCCGTGCGGCAGGAAAAGACCCAGAGCTTCCAGCTCGCCGATGGGCGCAAAGGGGTGGTGG
>DAINDC010000265.1:7434-7674 GCA_036732085.1 Fibrobacterota bacterium
CCGGGCCAATTGCCGCAGGACGCCAATGTCATCGTGGCGCTCGAGCTCCATGAGACCGGCGGCGCCAACCAGAACCGCCAGGTGGGAATCCCGGTTTTGCTTCCGTGCGAGCCCGCCTGGGTGGCCGACGCGTTCCCGGGCGAATGCCGTTGGACCAAGGTGGGAGGCTGGGATGCGGCGAAGGGCCGGGTGGTGCAGGAGGAACGCCGGCTTTTCCGCGGCCTGGCCTTGGAACGGCGG
>DAINDC010000266.1:0-1224 GCA_036732085.1 Fibrobacterota bacterium
GAATGGACCAGGATTCCGAAGTGATGGCTATCGGCCTGGAGGACGACGATGAAATTTTCCTGTATTTCCATTTCCGCATCGAGCGGTTCGCCGGAAGGCTTCTCGAATATTCGCCCGAACCTGACCAAGGGCAGGAGGCTTCCGCGAAGCCTGTAGACGGGGCTTTCCTGAATCCATTCCACGCCTTTTCCTGGCACTTCCTTCTTAAGCCGGACGACTTCGAGGACATTGACCTGCGGTATCGCGAATCTCTGGTCGAGGGTTTCAACGATCAGGGCCGGGATGATCGCGAGGGTCAAGGGGATTTTTATCCTCAAGGTCAAACCCTGGCCCTGCCGATTGAGCAGGTCCACGGCGCCGCCGATTTTTTCGACATGGGTTTTGACGACATCCATGCCCACGCCACGTCCTGAGACATTGGTGATCTTCTCCGCGGTGGAAAATCCAGGGAGGAAAACGAGATGCGACAATTCCCAATCCGGCATTTTCCCCAATTTTTCCGGGCTGATCAGGCCTTTTTCCAGGGCCTTCTTGGAGACTTTTTGGGGATCGATTCCGGCGCCATCATCGGATATTTCGATATAGACCTGGCCGCCTTTATGGTAGGCCTTCAGGGAAATGGTCCCCTCATTCGGCTTTCCCAGCGCCGTCCTGACTTCCGGCGTCTCAATGCCATGATCTACCGAGTTTCGGATCACATGGGTAAGGGGATCCTTGATCGCCTCCAAAATGGTTTTATCCAATTCGGTCTCCCCGCCCTTCATTTCGATCCGGACGATTTTCCCGCAAGCGATCGATAGCTCCCGGACCACCCTGGGGAATTTATCCCAGACGTTTTTGATGGGCTGCATCCGGGTTTTCATTACCCCTTCCTGCAACTCAGTCGTAATGAAATTGAGTTGTTGGGAGGGGACAAGGAGGTGATTGTTCCCGGCCATACGGGTATAGCGCAGTACCTGATTGCGAACCAAGACGAGCTCTCCCACCAGGTTCATAAGCTTATCCAGCAGCGACACGTCCACCCTGATGGTCTGATCCGATGCGGCAGGGGACTCTTTGGGGATCACGAAACCTTCCGGAGCCTGTTGGGATTTTAGCGGGGCTTCTTCCGGCGTCGCAGGCGTTCCTGAAGAGGGAAGCGTAATTACGGGAGCAGGCGAGGTGGGCGGAAGCGGTGGGACCTCGGCGCTTTCAGGCACCCAATCCGAATGTAGGGAGGCCAAT
>DAINDC010000266.1:1234-6257 GCA_036732085.1 Fibrobacterota bacterium
AAGAGCAACCCGCCATAATCCCCCTCACCTTCGGCCTTGCCGTTTTGGATGGACGAAAGGATTTCGCGAATGGAATCGCCCAGCTTGAAAAGGCACGTGATGACGGCCTTCCCGGCGGTAACCTTCCCGTCACGGAGATGGCTGAGCACATTCTCCCCTTCATGCGATACGGACTCCAACATCGGGAATCCAAGGAAACCGCATGCGCCCTTGAGGGTATGCACCACCCGGAAGATGCTGGAGATCGAGTCCGAGTTCAAGGGGTTTTTTTCCAGGATGAGCAGGTCATGGTCGAATACGTCCATCGCCTCGAAGCTCTCGATGATGAAATCCTTGGTGAGGTTGTCGAACTTATTCACGGCTTCTGCCCGCTTGCATGGAGAATCATTTCGGATGGTAAAGCTTCAATTTTTCTTTGATGACCTCGGCCGTGAAAGGCTTCACCACATAATTGTCCGCCCCGTACTTTATGGCGTCCATGATATGCGACTTTTCGGATTCGGAAGTCACCATGATTACGGGGACCGACCGGTGGGCGGGATCCGACTTCAATCTTCTCAGGGCATCGATCCCGGAAAGGTTGGGCATGTTCCAGTCCATCAGGATCACGTCGAATTTCGTGGCGGCCACGGCCTGCAAGGCCAGCAAGCCATCCGCGGCTTCAGTCACGTCCGTTATGCCTAAGTCGGCCAACATTCTCTTTTGAATGGCCCGCATGGTTCCCGAATCATCGACAATCAGAATTTTCATATTCCCCTTTCCGATTTACGCCGCATAAACCTGACTCTTGAAACAAATGGCCAAATCAAATCTCCCTCCCTCACAGTCGAAGGGAACGATAAGGTTTATCGAATCCACGGGTCCGGCAATGGCATGATTATCCCCCATGATTACCGAGGGAAGCGAGATGTTAATCTTATACTGGGACAGGTCCCGTTTGGCGACGCCCGCCACGATGTTCGCAAGTTCGCCTATCGCGTCCGCCATTTGATTCGAGTCGATGGTTGTTTCGCCGATGAAGGAACGGGCTATGGCCATAGCGGACATCCGGGGAAAACTCAGGGCCACCGAACCTTTGGCGCCCCCACTCAAGCCAATGATTCCCGATACGTCATGGGGCAAACTGCTTTTATCCTTCAAGATGATTTTTCCGGGCGTGACCTTCATGTTAACCATGGTCTTGAAGGTCTCCATAGTCGCTTTTATGAATGGGTTCACGTGTCCGGCGTTAATGGACGCTTCGGCCATAAAGTCTCCAAATCATAAAAATGGTATGGCTGGAAGGCGTGAATGTCCATCTTTTTCATGGCTTGAAATCGTTCAAGGTCGCCTCCATCCTCTGCCGGATATTTCCGCTACTTCCCGAGGATCGAGTCGCCCGGCCGCGGCTGCGAAATTCCATCGGTGCGCGCTTCGCCCGGAGTCGTTAGGAACTGAATCAAAGTCGGTTGCACCTGGGAAAAACTTTCCTTAACGCGCTCCAGGGCTGCAGCCATCTCCCGGTCAAGCTCCGATTCCACTTTACGTTGGAAGGATTCGCATTCCCTCGCCATGGCCACGGCTCCGAAATTGAGGCTCATGCCTTTCAAGGTATGGGCGGTTTGAACGAGTCGCGGATAATTTTTATCGACCAGCAATCGGCCGAGTTCGCTTATCTTGCCGGCAGCCTGTTCCAGGAATCCGAAAATCAACTCTTCGAACAGCCCCACCCGGTCCTTTTGATTGTAGCCTCTCAGCCTATGCAGGATTCCCCAATCGATCACGGATCGCTCCGGATTCGATCGCCTCTCCTCCGCGTTTGCCATCGGCTCGGTTTTCTTGGATTTTTCCCGCGCCGCGCGCTCAAGTTCCCGCGCCGCACGCTCAATTAATGGACTCAAGCTCCCGATCAAGATTGGCTTGATAAGGATGTCGTCAAAACCGGATTCTAAGTAGCGCTCCCTGGCCCCGGCCTGGGCGCTTTCGGTTATCCCGAAAATCCAGATGCGATTCCTCATGGGGTTATCGATGGCGCGAATTGCCGAGGCCGTGCGGCAGGAATCCATTCCCGGTATCCCGCAATCCATTAAAATGAGATCATAGGAATGCCTCTTGCAAGCTTGGAGTGCGTCATTTTCATTGGAAGCCATGGCGGGCCGATAGCCGAGCGTATCCAGGAAATCCACAACTACTATTTGGTTGATGGAATCCTGGTTCACCAACAGAATGCTCATGGGGCCATTACTGATTGGGCCTGAAGTTATGATTAGGCCTGAAGTTGAAGACGGATCTTTGGGAATTTGAGTGTCTCTTTGAATGGCGGCGGCCTCTTCGATAAGATCCCGCAATAATTGTGTGGACGCCAGCAGCATCTCCACAAAGCGCCTTTGATCCTCATCCAATTCGGTTTTAGCCAATAGGCGCGCCACGTTCATCGCACTGTGCAATGGGGCGTACATCTCTCGGGTAAGGGCCCGCAATTTTAGCCGTCGGATTTCCATTTTTTTACCACCCGCGCGGTCCGGTTCAAGTCATGGGCCCCTGCAGAGGGAATGCTTACGAGACTGATCTTCGGCAAAATCTGGACCGAAGTGAATTAAAAAGTTGCGCTCTACCGGATGAATTCCGTGCATTCTGTGCGTACTTTCATCGCGGAGGCGGGCAGCAGTCTTTTTTACTGATTCCGGGCCTTCAGTCGAATTCGGTGAAACCTGGATCCTTCCGGGAACCTTCACTGGCCTTGCCGCGGAAAAGCCAACGTTTGCCGCGGTTAATTTCATTTATAAGAATATTGCGATCCTGATACCTCAGAATGGTGCCCGGAAAGGCTTCGCCCAATACCCAGATATAACAATCGCCCGGGTTGTACAATTTGCCTTCCAGATCGCGCAACTGGTTTGCCAAGGTTTCCTTAATCGGCTTCAGGAACTGAAGCACTCCGCGCGTCCTTTGTTCCAGCAAGCGGATATCGCCTTTTGCATCCGAACCCCAATGGACAAGGCCTTGCAGCTTGACCGCCATTTTTTCCAGGAAATCAATATCGGACTGGATTTCCTTGAGGGCCAGCTTTTTTTTGTTCAACTCCATCTCTACTTCGAAATCCTTGCCGACCTCAAGAATGGTTTTGGCTCCGGTCTGGCTTCCGGCATTGAAGATTTTGATCCCGCTATAGGCGATGAGATGGCCTCCTACCACGGAGTTCCCCAGGGATTTCATGGAGATGGTTTTCTTGGCGCATAGGTAGGCATTGATGACTTCATTGTAGACGATGATATCGGAATGGGATTCGATCCTCTGGTTCCGGATGAAGCCGATGCTGACCGAACTCAGTTTGGATTTGATGACGCCTTTTCCGGTCCCCGTGAAGCCGCCCTTGACCACGATGGAGCCTTCGGAGGTGATGCATCCATCCTCGACCATGCCGGAAATGTCGACGTCGCCCTTGGCCTTGATTTCGAAATTGTCCCGGACATCCCCGGTTACCTCTATCGACCCGGGGAAATCGATATTGCCCGTTTTCAAGGATATATCGTCCTTGATCTGCAGAGTGTCGACCACTTGGGGAACGCCATTCTCCACCAGTAGCCGCCCGTCGCAACTGGCCACGATGAAGGACGGATCGGTATGGGTCAACTCGGTATTCTTCCCCAGGGATGAATCGAATTTCGATACCTCCTCGGGGAGCAGGGGATTTCCAAATACATCCATCCCCACCATACCCGGCATCGGCGCTATGACCTTGGCCAACGGCGTCCCTTTATTAACGGCACGGAAATAACAGAAGGACTTGAAATCGATGCGGCCTTCCGCGTCGGGCTCGGGAAGATGGGGCTCCGGATCGATGAGCAATTCCAGCTTGCCATTTCTTCCAGCGGCCTTGGGCTTGCCGGTTAGGATGACGAGGTTCTGGTTTTTTCCCGTGGCATTAAAGGCTGCCAGAGCGGATTGGACCTTGTCCATGGCGGGCGAAAACGCGAAATGCTGGTCGGCAATGTATTGTTGGAGGAAGCCCAGAGTCGGTTTGGAATCGTCGCTTTCATCGATGCGAAGGAATAGCCGCACCGACATCTTATCCGGGGAAATCAGTAGGCAATTATCATCCGGCCCTTTGGGGCCCAGGATCTTGAAGGTATTCTCTTCGACTACCAGGACGCCCTGTTTCAGGGCCACCCATTTGTTTTCTTCTTCCAGGATCGAATTGCCTGGTTTCGGCAAGGAGGAACCATAGGGATTGGGGGGAATGGTTTTGCCGAAGACGCCGACACCCGGGCTGCCCTTCTTGATGGCGGTGAAGCCTAAAATCATCGACCCTTTTTCGACCAGGCATCCCGGATTTATCGTTTTGGTTATGGCCTGATAAGACTCGCGGGCCAGCCTGGATCGAAGGCTGTTCAACTCGTCATCGGAGGTCAGATAGGCTTTGAGGAGCCGCAGGCCCACCACCTCATCGTCCATGGGAGGCACACCGCTCGCTACTACGATGGATTGGGCCTCTTCCAGGACATCGGCCAAATCCTCTTTGGTTGCGGAACCCAGCATTTCATGCAGCAATTGCAGGCTTGGCTTGTCGATAAACTCCTTGGCAATGCCGGCCTGGAATAAAAGCGATTGCAGGGATTCGCTTCCCCCGAACTCAGCCCGCCATTCCTCGGGCGTGAAGGCATGGAAGCGCAGCTGAGCTCCCAAATCATTATTGCAGGGAACCACTTCAATTCTCATGGCGAGTCTTCTCCTCCCACTTGCGGAGGATGGCAATCAGCTTTTCCTTTTCCTGGGGCTCCAATTCCGGCGGCTTATTCGCGCGATCCAGATATTTTGAAAACTCGTGGATATCCAAAGGTTTCGAAAGGATTGCAAGAACATTGGCGTGTTTGCCCAGTTCCTGTTTTTCCCTGGACTGGGACTCCGCCATGATCAGGACCGGCGTGGTTATCTTGGCGCGGAGAAGTCCCTTCAGGAAGCGCGCGGGATCCAAGCCCCGAGCCGGCAAGCCGAGGACAATGAGATGGTAGGGAGCGTGGTCACCGTCACACTCGAGGTGCCT
>DAINDC010000266.1:6267-7672 GCA_036732085.1 Fibrobacterota bacterium
AGGACAATGAGATGGTATTTCCGGGTCAGGGCGTGATGCAAGCCCACGGAAGCGGATTCTATGGAATCCACGGAGAATTTCTGGGATTGGCAGAACTTCTCGACCAGTCTTAAAATGGCGGCGGGATAATTTATATGCAGGAGGCGGCGTGTGGCCGGACCGTTTTCCTTACTCGCATTCACAGGGTAAATTAAAGCACCGGAGAAAGGTTGAAGTCAATGCCAACCGTCAATGCCAACCAACCCGGCCCTAATGTACGCCATGTGCGCATTTAATCATTCCAAGACGTGAAAAATAACGGACAGGCCGGCTCGCATGCGATATAATAAAGCACCCTAAAAATGCGCGAAGATCAAGTTAAAAGCTTCATAGAAAGCAACCTCCCCAAGATAGTGCTTGCTTGCGCGGGTTCGGTTTATCCGGACCCTTTCAAAAGCGAAGTGAAAATCCACAAGGAATACATTTTGGATCTGCCCATTGTCGGACACCAGTTGGTTTGCACGGATAAGGCCCAGATCCTTTCCTTCATCGTGATGGAGCTGAACTCTTTCCTGGCCATCGGCAGGAAGATGTTCCCGGAGATGGCCCGCAATGAAAGCGTAAAGATGCTGGTATCCGCCAATAGCGAAATACTCAATACCATCAACTCCAAACTGGCCTTCATCCTCTCCAAGGTCGAAGGCAAGGGCGGAGCCGTCATTACCCCTCCGGTGGTGATGAATTATTCCGGCGAGCATAAGATGGCGGTCAACTGCCCTGATTCGATCTTTTTGCGCTGCCAATCCAAGGATTTCGCTTTCGATTTCATCACCACTATCCAATTAATTTAGCGCCGGGATTTCCATGCTGCATTTCCAGAATAATGAATCGGGCCGGGAACGGGCCGGCGCGGTGACGGCGGAATTCGAGGTCTGCGCCAGGCGGGCCATCGAATGCCTATTGAACCGGCCGACCATGCTTGCGAAGGTTTTTTCCGCTCAAGCCGTTTCAGCCGGCGCCTTGCCTTGCCGCTGTTTCATCGAAAGCCGTAACCACGATTATTCCGTGGTGATTTCCCTGTCGTTGGCGGAAGCCGATATGTGGATCTTGTTTTCCGATGAGGTGGATCCGGCCATGGGGGTGGATGCCCTGGGTGAGATTGTGAATATCCTCGGTGGATGTCTTTTCGGGCGTCCGAATTTCCGCGCCCTCTTCGGCTGGATGCGCGCATCGGTCCCGTCCTTCAGTGACGGCGGCGCAGCCGGTGAGAATCCATGGATCGTCATGGGGGTCTTGAAGGTCGAATCGGTCAAGTTGTTCCTGGAGCTGGTGGTGAGCGTGAATGAGGGCGGGAGTCAGTGATGAAAAAGATGGTGGTTGTCGTGGACGATTCCAAGTTTCTACTGCGCTTGATGCAGGAATATTT
>DAINDC010000267.1:0-1522 GCA_036732085.1 Fibrobacterota bacterium
CCGCTTCCGTTCGCGGAAGGTACCCTCTGAAAGTAGTGCCCCTGCCGGGTTCGCTGTCGACGCTGATGCAACCGCCGCTCTGCTGCACGATCCCGAACACCGTCGCCAGCCCCAGGCCCGTGCCCTTCCCCACCTCCTTGGTGGTGAAGAAGGGCTCGAAGATCCTCGCCTGGGTTGCGCGGTCCATCCCAATCCCATTGTCCGTCACGGCCAACATGACGTAAGGCCCTGGCACGGCGCCGACGTGAGCCGCATGGGCCTGGTCGAGGTCCACGTCCGCGGTCTCGATGATCAGTTTGCCGCCGCGCGGCATGGCATCGCGCGAATTCACGGCCAGATTCATGATGATCTGCTCCATGCGGTTCGGGTCCGCCCTGACGTAGCCGAGCTCCCGGCTCCCGCGCACCGTCAGCTCGATGTTTTCGCCGATCAGCCGGCGAAGCAGGGATCCGACGCCCTCGACGACATCGCTCAGCCTGATGATCCGGGGCTGCAGCAGTTGTTTCCGGCTGAACGCCAGAAGCTGCTGGGTGAGCGCCGCGGCGCGCTTGCCGGCGCGCTCGATCTCCTCCTCCGCCCTGCGCGCGTCGCCCGGCTCCATGCCCTGGAGCAGCAGGCCGCTGTAGCCGAGAATGACCGAGAGCAAATTGTTGAAGTCGTGCGCGATGCCCCCCGCGAGGTTTCCTATGGCCTCCATCTTCTGGGCCTGGCGGAGCTGCTCTTCTCTGCGGCGCAACGCCGCCTCCGCCCGCTTGCGGGCGGAGATATCCGTGTAGGTGTGGGGGCCGTCGGCGCGGATCTCCTCCTCCTCGCCCTCCAGCGCCTCTCCGGCGGCGAGCACTCGCTGGTCGAACGCGGCGAGCGCCTGCGCCTGATCGGGAGGATATACCGCGGAGGCCGTCTTGCCCAGCACCGAGGCCGCCTCGACGCCGATGACCTCCGCCATGTGCCGGTTGACCAGCAAGTAGCGCCCGTCGAGGTCCTTCACGTAGATCTGTGCGGGAGCCTTCTCGACGATGCCGTGGAGCAGGTCCTCGGTTTTCCGGCGCGCCTCCTCCGCCCGCCGCCGCTCGGCGTTCTCGCGCTGGAGGTCCGCATAGAGACGCGTGCTGTCGAGCGCCTGGGCCGCGCGCCGTCCGAGCTCCGCGGCGAGCCGTACGTCGGCCGGACCGAACCGCTCCGGCGAAGCCGAAACCAGGGCCAGCACGCCGACCCGCTTCTGTCCCACGAGCAGGGGCGCCATGATCGAGCTCCCGGCGCCCAGGCGGCGGATCCCTTCGGCGTGGCGCTCGTCGGCGCACCATGAGCGGATCTGCTCATCGGAGATCGAGGGAAAATGCATCGGCTCGCCCCGTTCGAGCACCTGCTGACCGACCGTGCGCTGGCAGTCGAGGGCAGCGCCGGTGAGAACCCGCCCGTGCCAGTCGAGCGTCGCGATCACCTCCGGGACACCCGTGAGCTCGGCCTCGGCCTTGGCCGCCGTGCGGTTGAATACCGTCACCTCGTGGCCACCTTTTTTCAC
>DAINDC010000267.1:1532-7605 GCA_036732085.1 Fibrobacterota bacterium
CGCCCGTTTCGAGCACGTTCGCACCCGGGTTGAAGCTGATCATCCGCGCCGGATACGTCTCGATCAGCTCACGAAGCAGCGGCTCCTTGTCCGATTCGCGGTGGGCTCCCGCGGTCCGCGACGTCCAATCCGGCGCCGCGACTTCGACGATCGCCCAATCGACATAGGAGTGGACGAGCGCGCGAGGCAACGCCCGAAGCACGCTGTCGTAGTCCTGGGTTTCCGACATCGCGGCCGTCGCCTCGCCGAGTACGAGGGCACGCCGTCCTTCCGCCTCGGCTTCCATCCGGCGAACCTGCTCCCGTTCGAGGAGGGTGGCCAGATCCTGGTTGGCGGCGTCGAGCGCCGCATTGCTGAGTTGTATTTCATCATACGTGCCGGCGAGCCGTTCGGACATGTCGTTGAACGAATGGGCCAACTGCCCGATTTCGTCCTGACGGCGAGTCTCCACGCGGATACCGAACTTGCCGGCGGCGATCTGTTTGACTTGTTCATTGATGGCGCGCATCGGGCGGGTCACCCACCCGGCCATCACGAGGCTGAGCGCTAGAGCGCCGCCCGCGCCGCCCAGCAGGATCGACAGGAAGCGCGCCCACAGCGCATCGAGCGGACCGGCGAAGTCCGATCGCGGCACGACCGTCACGAGATACCAGTGGATGTCCCGGCCGCGGTCGTAAGGGGCGATGTCGAGGTAGTACGCTCGTCCTTTGTCGTCTTGCAGGTGTGTGCTGAAAGACTGGGTCCGGGACTCGTGCATGCTTCGGACCAAGCCGGCCACCTCGCGCGAAAGAGGCCGCGGCACGGATTCGGCTTTCAAGCGTATGCCTTCCCCATTCTTTTCTGAATACAGAGGCGCGCCACTCGAATTGGCGACCAGATCGCCGTCGGGCTCCAGCAGCATCAAATGGGCGTTGGGGCTGCTCCGGTGCGTTTCGAGATAGCTGCCCAGGCTGTCGAGCATCACGCTGCCGCCCAATACACCCTGAAATTCGCCGGACGGTCCGATCAAGGGATAGGCCAGCGCGAGGGTGAGGTTGACATTCACCGTGCCGAATATCGGCTCTTCCCAGATCAAGCGGCGCTCTTTCTTGGCCGCCACGTACCAGTGTTGCTTCCGGGGATCGAAGTCTGTTACCCGAGGAGGGGGCCGTCGGGCCAAGAGCTTTCCGGACGCATCCACGCTCTCGACAATCCGGATCCCTTTCTTCATGCCTTGGGTATAGATGATCCGGAACTCCCCGAAATCGGTTCCTCCGGAGGCGATGCCGCCTTGTTCATTGGCGAAGAATAAGTAGTCGACCGAGGGTTTCTGCGAGACCTGCTCGAGAAAGAAGCGGGTGAGGCGCTGCTCGTCGTTGAGCGGAAGTTTTCCATAGCGAGCGAGAGCGGCATTGCCCGTGACGATGTGCTCTGCAAGCGCGAGGTCGGCGTCAATCTTGGCGAAGACGGTCGCTCTCGCATTGCTCATCAGGGCCAGGCTGGAGGTCTGGATGTTTTTTTCAGCGTAGTTCCGGACCGCGATATAAAGGAACGCGCCGGCGACGAGGGTCATCACGGTAAACGCAATCGCGAATTGCCAGACAAGGCCGACTCTGCCGGGGCGGCCAAGGAAAGGCAAGGTCAGGGTTGAGGTGCGCGCTCGGGCACCCTCCCGGCTTTGCTTGGGAGGAGGTCGGGGTTTGACGATTACGGGAGAGTTCACGGAAGCTTCCTTCCGTGAGCCGCACATGGAAGGCCCTCTGCACTTTTTCGGACACCCTGGATGAATACACGTGCCAAGAGCCGGGGATTCGTCATCTTCAGGTTGAAGTTCTGGAAAGTAGCCTGCATGCCGGCCCTACCGTCACTTCACTCCCTCCAGCTATGTATGCAACGCCTTCATCACATAGCCATAACCATAAAATATCTATTAACCGGATAGACATCCATCCGAGTAAGCTAGTCACGTCATTCGAGCTTGAATTCGTAGGGGATCCGGAAGCGCGCGGGCCATTTCCGTCCCTTACGGATGAGCGGTTGGAAGCTGAGGCGACGGACCGCGTCGAGGACCGGACCATCGAAGTCCCGGCCGGCACCCTGCTCGATCCGCGCTTCCGTGACCCGTCCATTGGTATCGATGGTGACCAGGGCCACCACGGTTCCTTCCAGGCCCCGCTCCAGGGCCCGCGCCGGATATTTCGGAGGGGTCCACTTGAGAATACTGGGCTGTTGGTCCAGGAAAACCGGTGCCGAAGGCGGCGGAGGAGGCGGAGGCGCCACAACCTCCTCGGCCTCCTTGGCCAGGGTATTACCCCTGGCGACGGCCAAGTCCCCGGCTTTGGAAAGGTCCGCCTCTTCAAGCCCGAACTGCGGCTTGGGGGGCGGCTCTTCTTTGGGAGCCTTTTCTTTGGGAGCCTTTTCCTTCGGCGGCGATGGAGCGGTGGGAAGGGACGGAGGAGGTGGAATCTCGAGCGGTAGAGGCGCCTTAAGGACTTCCTCTTCAAAGACGAAGACCTCATCCTGGGCGGCCGGCCGGGAGGCTTCCCGAGGCCACCAGGCGCCCAAGCCGAACCCGCCCAGGAGTAGGAAGGCGAGTGAACCAACCTGGCCCCGGGTGGCTTTCCGGGGCACTTGGGGCAGGGATAGGACGAGCCGGGCGAAGTGTTCACGACTGACGGCCTTTTTCGGTCGCCGACTGCGAATTCCGGGTCGGCGGGAGACGTCCATCATTCCTCAGCCCGGGCGACCTTCAGGGCATACTTGCGGACGCCGGCGCCCCGTACCCAATCGAGGAGGCGGACCACCTCCCCGTAGAGGAGGCCCTTGTCCGCGACGATGAGGACCTGGTAGGTCGAGTCCGCAGCCACCTTGGACCGCAGGGCCGCGGCGATGGCGGCCGAATCGGCCTCGTTCCCATCGAGGTAGATGCGCCTCTCGATGTCCATGGTGAGGCCCGAGGTCTTAGGCGTCGTCTCCCCCGCCTGGGCGGCTTGCGGGACGCTCACGGGGATTTCCCGGTGGTCGAGGAGGGTGGAGGTGATCATGACGAGGATGAGGAGGACCAGGAAGACGTCCACTAGGGGGGTGATGTTGATGGACGTGATGCCGTCCTCTTCCCTTTCCTGCGGCGCGGCCGACATCAAAAGGTCTCCTTGACGGTCGCCTGCAGGCTGCGGGCGAGGAGCAGACCGCGGATCGCCTTCAGGGAATCCAGAGAGCGGCGGATACGGGCCTTGAGGAGGTTGTAAAGGACCACGGCGGGGATGGCGACGATGAGGCCGGCGGCGGTGGAGACGAGGGCGCCGGCGATGGAGGACATGACCTCCACCCCGCCGCCGCCCGACTCCGCCATGCGGCGGAAGGCGGCGAGGATGCCGAGCACGGTGCCGGTGAGGCCGAGGAAGGGGGCATTGGCGCCCACCGTCCCGAGGAAGGGGGCGCCCCACTCCAGGAGATCGCGCTCACGCGCCTCCTGGGTCTCAAGGATCTTCTCGAGGGCTTCGGGGCAGAGATGGGCGTTGTTCAAGCCGGCCCAAGCCATGCGGTCCGCGGCTCCCCTCTCTCCCTCGGTCGCCTGGATACCCTGAGGTCCCAGGTCTTTACCGGCCAGATCCTTCTCCAGGCGGCAACACCAAGTCTCGGCCTCGGTACGGACCTTCCCCACCGCTTTCCAGCGGAGCAGGAAAACGAGGATGCAGGCGGCACCCAAGGCCAGAAGGAGGCCGAGAATGCCTTGCGCGATGCCTTGCAAGAATCCATCGGAGAGGGGCACGCCCATGTTCAATGCCTTTATCCCACTTTCTGCTGAGAATGAGATTGACTCTCAATATTATTATAGCATTAGAGAACCATCACCGCCACTGCGAGCCAGGGTGCCTCAATACTCCCAGGTGAGCGTGCCGTTATAGGAAGTCCCGCTGCCGGGAGCGTGCAGGTTGGTGGATCCGTTATCCCAGACGTATTCGTGATAGGAATCGAAGAGATTATTCACTTGGGCGCCGAGGGTTATCTTCCCGAGGCGATAGGTCAAATCCAGATTGACCAGGAAAAAATCGCCGAACCGATCTCCGGTATTGGCCGTGGTCAGGTAGTAATCGCCTTGCATCGATGCCGATGCCGAAGTCGTCAGATTCCGCACGGGATGCACGTCGACGCCGAGTTTGGCCGTGTACCCCGGAAGGTGGTCGATTTCGTTGCCTTTCAAGGCCGAATCGCGGGGTCCGGGTTCCACCAACTCCGAAAATTGCCGCGAGTACGCACCCCAGACGCTCAACCGGGAAATGGGGTCGGCTACAAGCTGCACGTCCCAGCCGTTTCGGCGGGTTTCGCCGATGTTTTCCGATTCACCCGAATTGTCGAATTTCAGGCGAACCTCATCGGTAGCCGTCTGTTCCCACAGCGCGACCCGCGTCGAAAGCCAGGAGATGGGCTTGGCCTTCACCCCCGTTTCCCATCCGGTATTTTTCGACCAGCCGAGGTGCTGGTTTCCGTAGGCAGCCGCCCCGACGCCCACCTGGAAGGAGCGCCCCCAGTTGGCGTAGAGGTTGTAGCCCCGGTAAGGCGTGACCACGGCGCTGAACTTGGGCTGCCATATATTGCCATAGTCGTTGATGTTCGAATACCCGCCGGACAAACGATCGGTGAAATTGCCGTCCACCCTGTCCCAACGCAAGGCGCCGATGAGGCGGAGCCATGAACTGGGCCGGGCATCCGCCTGCAAATAGGAACCGTATGTCCAGAAATAAAAATGTTGATCGCGCACCTTGTCCGTGCGGATCCTTTCGGCTCCCAGAAAGCGCTGGTTGACATTGTCCTGGAGTTGATAATCTGTTCCCCAGCTCAAAGCCAGGTCTTGTAACGGCATGGCGGAGGGCTCCCACGTCAGGGTCGAAATCGCGCCGTATTGCTTTTCGTCTTCGACCCGTTCCTGTTGGACATCGGCTTCGGAAAAGCGCACCCAACGGTGGCGTTCGACGCTCTGCGCATAGGTTTTGAACGACCACGAGAGATCGTTGCGGATATCCCAGTCGGCATGAAAGCTTCCGTGCCGGTTGCTTTGCGTTCCACCGTCGCTCTCCGAAAAGGCGGGAGAGGCCCTGGGGTCCGCCTCGGCCTGGCTCAAGGTAAGGTAACCCGGAGCCTTGGCATCCAATTCGAACGCGCGGGCGATAAGGCCGTAGGTCAAACGATCGCCTGCGGCGGTATAGAACCATTTTCCTGAAAGGACGTATTTGTCCATTTCCGAGTTATCCCGGTAGCCGTCGCTCCGGCGGTACCCCGCGAAATAGGTTTGCGAAAAATTTTTCCGTTCGATGGCGGACAGGGCCTGGACGTCTCCGGTGTAGAAATTGCCGCCGGTCAGTTTGACCATCTGGTGGTTTCCTCCCCGTTTGGTGACAATATTCAAGTTGCCCGCCAGGTTGTTGAGTCCGTAGCGGGGATCGTTGGTGCCGCGCACCAATTCCATCCGGGAGATTTCCAGCGGAAAGATGGCGTTCATGTCCGGATAGCCGTTGTTCAGATTGGAGGGAATTCCGTCAATGAGCAATTTGACAGGGGGCACGTTTCCTTCGGCGTTGAATCCGCGGATGCCGATATCGCCGCTGATGATGCCTTGGTTGTAATCGGACGTATAGACTCCGGGCACCTGCTTGGCCAATTCCAGACTGAAATCCACATTTTTGTTTTCGAGCTTGTCAGCCGCGACAATGTCCACCGAGGTCGGAAGGTTGTATGCATCGGGGCCCGGTGCCTTGCCTACGACGACGACCTTTCCGAGGGTCAGAGGCAGGGTGTCCTCGGGGCGCGGATTCTTGGTTTCCCCGGCCTGCGGGCCGGCCGCTGCGGCAAGTGACATAAGAATGGATAGAGAGAATGAACGGAGTCGGCCGGAAACGCGATGTTTCCGGGATCGCGTGGAGGTTTGGATCTTTTGCACGGTGGTTCCTCCTGGAAGGGCCGGGTTGACTTGACGCATGACAAGACGACGCTGCGGGATTGGATGGACAGGTTACGCCTTCCACGGGGGGGGCCTGCGGCAGGGGGCTTATATCCATGCTCTTCGTCTACGGCGGATTGGTGCATAGTTATACGG
>DAINDC010000268.1:0-7558 GCA_036732085.1 Fibrobacterota bacterium
CGCAAGGACACCTTGGACATTCAAATCCTGTTCGATGCCGGAAAATGGGCCGCGGGTCTGACCTTGGAACCCGCCCCCAAGGTCCGCAAGGATGGGCTCGGAGCGGACTACCTACTCCTGAGCCCTGTGGAGAACGCCATAACCTATGATCGGCTCAAGACCATGTTGCCGCGGGGTTTCATGGCCGATTCCACCGTCATGCGCTGATGGCGGCCGGTGGCCCGTTGCCGGGCTGAGCCAGGTGGCGTCCGAGCGGATGGTGGCCCGCCGCCGAGCCCGCGACTTGCGGCCCTCCAGGGCCGGTCCCCCGCAAAAATTATTAAGTTACTTTCCCACACGAACTGGGTGATAGGAACGCGATGCGCAAGTGGCGGATTGAGGATTCGAGCGAGCTCTACAATATCAATGGTTGGGGCATCGGGTATTTCGGCGTAAACGAAAAAGGCCATGCCACGGTCAGCCCCCAAAGGGAAAAAGGGTTCCAGATTGACCTGAAAGAACTCGTCGACGAGTTGACCTTCCGGGACATCGGCCTGCCCGTACTGTTGCGCTTCCCGGACATCCTGGACGATCGCATCGAGAAGATCTCCCAGTGCTTCGATACCGCCTCCAAGGAATACAACTATACCGGCAAGTACTACAATGTCTACCCCATCAAGGTGAACCAGCAGCGCCCGGTGCTGGAGGAAATCGTCCGCCATGGCAAGAAGTTCAATATCGGACTGGAAGCCGGTTCCAAGCCGGAGCTCCATGCCGTGCTGGCCATCATGGACAATCCCGAATCCCTCATCATCTGCAATGGCTATAAGGACGAGGAGTTCATCGAGCTGGCCATGCTCGCGCAGAAGATGGGCAAGAAGATTTTCGTCGTCGTCGAAAAGCTGAACGAACTCCGCCTCATCAAGAACCTGGCCACGCGCCTGGGCATCTCCCCCAATATCGGCATCCGCGTCAAGCTGGCCAGCAGCGGCAGCGGCAAGTGGGAGGAATCCGGCGGCGATCAGAGCAAGTTCGGGCTCAACTCCTCCGAGCTCCTGGAAGCCCTGGACTTCGCCAAGGCCGAAGGCATCGATCATTGCATCAAGCTCATCCATTTCCACCTCGGCAGCCAGATCACCAATATCCGCAAGATCAAATCCGGCCTCCGCGAAATCGCCCAGTTCTTCGCCCAGATCCAGGTGATGGGATTCAAAATCGATTTCGTCGACATCGGCGGCGGGCTCGGCGTCGACTATGACGGCACGCGCTCCACCGGCAATAGCAGCGTCAACTATTCCATCCAGGAATATGCCAACGATGTCATCTATACCATCTGCCAGGTGTCGGACAAGCACAATCTCCCCCACCCCAATATCATCGCCGAATCCGGCCGCGCCCTGACCGCGCATCATTCCATCCTGGTCTTCAATGTGCTGGAAGTGGGCAAGCCGCCCTTCTGGGACGATACCGCCCATGTCATCGGCGAAAAGGATCACGAGACCCTGCGCGAAATGCACGGCCTCTACAAAAGCCTGACCCACAACAATATGCTCGAGACCTGGCACGATGCCATCCAGCTCCGCGAGGAAGTCCTGGAGCGCTTCAACCTGGGCATCATCGATCTCAAGACCCGGGCCATGGCCGAGCGCCTGTTCTGGTCGCTGGCGCAAAAGGTGGATCGCCAGGCGCGGGAGATGAAGCATTTCCCCACCGAGTTGCAGGGCATAGCCAAGCTGCTCACGGAAAAATATTTCTGCAACTTCTCCCTATTCCAATCCTTGCCGGACTCCTGGGCCTTCGATCAGATTTTCCCCGTGCTGCCCATCCAACGCCTGGACGAGGAGCCGACCCAGGCCGCAACCTTGCAGGACATCACTTGCGATTCCGACGGCAAGATCGATCATTTCATCGGTCAGGGTGAACTCGCGCGCAGCATGCCCCTGCATGCGCTCAAGGCGGACGAGCCCTATTACCTGGGCGTCTACCTGGTGGGCGCCTACCAGGAAATCCTCGGAGACCTGCACAATCTTTTCGGCGATACCAATGCCGTGCATATCACCTGCCGCGGGAAGGAAGGGTACAGCATCGATCAGATCATCGACGGCGAATCCGTGGCCGACGTGCTCGACTATGTGCAGTTCAGCGATAAGAACCTGGTGCGCACCATGGAATCCTGGGTTTCCTCCTCCGTCAAAGAAGGCAAGATCACCCAGCAGGAAGGCCGTGAATTCCTGGCCATCTACCGTTCGGGCCTATACGGCTACACCTACCTGGAGTGAACCGAAAAGTTCGCTGAGTCCTCGTTAGCCCCGGAGTGCTTGGGCCAGGGATGATAGACGGCCGGATCATTGATGGTCGCCCAAAAAACCCTATTCGGCTGAGCGGTCTTTCGGCGATGAGCGGTACTTTCTCCTCATGGGAATGGGCTCCCCGGCATGCCGGGTTTTATAATCGGACCATGATCCAGGATCATTTATTGGTGCGCAAGGATGGGCTGGAGATCACCTTGATCCTAGCCTGGTCGCCTGGCAAACGCAGTCTGGTCATGCCCTATTATAGCGGCGCGGCCCATCCCGAGGACGGAAAGCATTTCGGCAGCGTCGGCGAGGCTCAGGCTTCGTTGAAGCTCACCTTCGATCGTATCCAGTTTTTGAAACGGATCATGTAGGCGAGGTTCAGGACCCAAACGGCCCTGCCCCTTTGATCGGTGCCGTTGTCGATCTAGCCGGGATTCACCCGCTTATGGTCCAGCGTTTTGCGGACCAGCCGCGTCAAGGTTACCGGAGAAAAAGGCTTTTGCAGAAATAGGCTCGCCTCGTCCCGGATTTCACGGCGCAGGATCAGATCCTCATTATATCCGGAAATGAAAATCTGGGGCATGCCGGGACGCCTGATCTTGAGCGCCTCACCCAATTCATGTCCGCCCATCCGGCTCATGAGCACGTCGGTTATCAGGATATCAACGGGGCCCGGATAGTTATCGGATACCTCCAAGGCCTCCACGCCGTTGCGCGCTTCCAAAACCTTGTAACCGCTGTCCGCGAGGACGCGGCGCATGAGATTCAAAACCACGGCTTCGTCTTCCACCAGCAAAATGGTTTCATTTCCCGGCGCGAGATTTTCAATGACGGGTTTGACGGGTTCGGGATGCTTCTCGCACAGCGTAGCCGGAAAAAGAATGTGGAAGGTGGCTCCTTTGCCCACTTCGCTGAATACCTGGATACGCCCGCGATGCTGCTTGACGATTCCATAGGCCATGGAAAGGCCCAGGCCCGTGCCCTTGCCCACTTCCTTGGTGGTGAAGAAGGGTTCGAACAGATGAGCTTTCACATTATCATCCATGCCCTGGCCATCGTCGATGACGGAGAACTGGATATAGTCCCCGGGCGAAAGGCCCTCTTCGGCCTCCCCGGGCGAAAGGCCCTCTTCGGCCTCCCCGGGCGAAAGGCCCTCTTCGGCCTCCACTACCGTCACGGGCTTGGTCTCCATGCGCAGGTTTCCTCCATTGGGCATGGCGTCGCGGGAATTAATGGCCAGATTGACGATCACTTGCTGGATGCGGATCGGATCCACATTCACCAGGCAGGGACCCGGACTCAAATCGACTTGGAACATGATGTTCTCACCCAAGGTACGCTGCACGATGGATACCGTATCCGTCACGATGGCATTCAAGTCGATGACCCTGGAGGCCAGGATCTGTTTCCGGCTGTAGGAAAGGAGCTGGCTGGTCAAGGAGGCGGCGCGCGCGCCCGCTTTCCCTATCTCCTCCAGGTATCCGTGAACCATTTCATCCGGACTCAATTCCTCCATGCCCAAGGCGGCATAGCCGTTGATCGCGGTAAGGAGGTTGTTGAAATCATGGGCGATGCCGCCGGCCAGACGGCCTATGGCTTCCATCTTTTGCGACTGTCTCAGTTTTTCTTCGCTGAGGTGGAGCGCTTCCTCGGCCAATTTCCATTCGGAGATGTCCCTTACCCCGTAGACGGTGCCGGTGACCTTGCCTTTCGTGATCACCGGGGACCTGGAATACCTCACGGAAACGATTTTGCCGTCGGCACGCAGGAAGGAATCCTCGCTGACTTCGGCGAGTAAGCTGTCCGTGAGCCGGCCCAACCCACAGGAACCGAGGGAAGCCAGGTCGGAGCCATGTTGGGGGTGCATGACCTCATGCAAGGCCCTGCCGATCAGATTCTCAAAGGTCCATCCGAACATTTTTTCGGCGGCCGGGTTCAGGAAATGGATGAAGCCATCCAAGTCGGTCAGGAAGAGCGCTTCCGAAGTGCTGTCGGTAATGGATTTGGTGAGCTCGAATTGATACCGCAGTTGCTGGTTGCGCACCAGTAACTGCACTTCCGCCTTTTTACGCGGAGTCACGTCCAGGATAGTGACCACGGCGCCCTTGAACCAAGCCCCGAAGGGCCTGAGGGGCTTGGCGGCGATCAACAGGCTGAGCAAGGTCCCGTCCTTGCACGTGAGGGCCGCTTCCAGCCCGTTCAATACGGAACCGGACAAAACCTCTTTGATGAGGAGCCGGCCATGGATCCGCGGGTCCGCTATGGAACTTTCCGCGGAACTATCCGCAGAACTATTCGCGAAACCGTTTTCGGGTTCGCCAGAATCGATGGCGGTCAACGGAAAGATCCCGTCGAAGTGATGCCCGATAGGGTTTACCAGGAACAACGCTTCCACGGATGGGCTCGCCCGCAATACCACCCCGTCATTATCCAGGATGACCGTGGCGCCCACGGAATGTTCGATGATGAAATCCATCAACACGTGCAGACTCTGGAGCGTGAATACCTGCTCGCCCTCCGGGATCTCCAGGACCAAGGCATCCGCGTTGCCGGCGCGCATGGAGTCGAGCAGATATTTCGTTTCGCGAAGTTGCCTGAGAGCCGAAGCCAGGTCACTTCCTCGTGATTCGGAACCGTCCCCCAAGAGTTTTTTCATCTGCATCCCAGGGCCTTAACCAAGCGGGTTCCGTTGGATATTGAGGCCCAGCAGGACCTGCTCCGTATCGCTCAGATCGCCGATGATGCGCGCGATGGGGATGGGCAAGGTGCGTACCAAGGTCGGGATGGCCAGGATCTGATCGGTGCGGGCCCTTTTCGGATGCACAAGGAGATCGACTATTTCCAATTCGTACCGCCCGGGCATGAATTCCTCGCACAACTTGCGCAGGTTGGCCAAGGCCGCCGCGGATCTGGGAGTCTGGCCCGCGATATAGAGTTTGAGAATGATGGTCTCTTCGGATTTGACCGGCCCCGGATCAGATTTGACCGACCCCGGATCAGATTTAGCGCCGGATGCATCCGCCGGAAGTCCTTCGACTGCGTCAAACATGAGCCCGCTCCTTCGGCACGCTTTGGACGTTGGTATCCGGTCCGCCTTGACGGCGTTGGGCCATGTCCGAGCGATCGATATTCAACTGTTGCTGCTCGGCCTTCTTGATCAGGATATGCCGCTTGAGCTCCTCTTCCTCGGCCAGCAATTCGGCTTGCAAGGCGGCCACCCGCGCATCCATGGCCTTGCGCTTGCGTTCCAACATCATCTGCTGGGCATTGATGTCCTGATCGAGCAACAGGGCCGTCGCCTTTTCCTTGCTCTCCTGGCTCAGACGCAGCGAGCCGGTCAGCACGCCTCCGGGGCCCTTATAGACTTCCTGGAGATTGATGCCATTGTCCGTGAGTTGGAACTCGCGGATCTGGTTGGAGTGGGCCATGCCTCTGGACTTGAGGACGTATAGGCCACGGTTGCGTTCGCCGCTGGACTCGATATCCCTGACCAGGAGCCAGGTGTCGATGATGGAGGAGATGCCCATTTCGGTGGGGTCATTAAGCGTGTCTCCAGGAGTGAGGTTGCTGAAGAAAGTGGTGATTTGCCGGGTCTTGAGATGATCGATTAGCCGGATCAGAATGGAATTGATCTCCGCCGCCGACCCCATCGAGATGAGGTTGGAGATGGGATCGAGGATCACGAGGGAAGGTTTGAACTCTTCCACCAAGCGCATGATATTCACCAAATGCATTTCCAGGCCATGCAAGGAAGGGCGCGAGGCATGGAACCGGAGCAGATCCTTATCCAGCCATTGCTTGAGGTTGAGGCCGATGGAGCCCATATTGCGCATGATCTGGGCGGGCGATTCCTCGAAGGCGAAATACAGGCTGCGCCCGCCGTTGCGGCAGGGGGAATCCGCGAGGATGCAGGACAGGCTGGTTTTGCCGCTGCCGGCGCCGCCGGAAACCAGGATGGTACTGCCGCAATAATATCCCTTGTCCTCCAACATCGCGTCCAACCTAGGGACACCGGAGGAGAGCCGCTCGTTGGAAACCCCATGGTTGAGCCCCAAGGCGGAAAGAGGAAGGACTGATATGCCTTGTTCGTCGATGAGGAACGGGTACTCATTGGTGCCATGCACGGAGCCGCGGTATTTGATCACCCGCAAGCGGCGTGTGGAAAGCTGATCGAAGACCCGGTGATCGAGCATGATGACGCAGTCCGAAACGTATTCTTCCAGGCCTTGCCGCGTCAGTTGCCCCTCGCCGCGCTCGGCGGTGATGATGACGGTCAATTCCCGTTCCTTGAACCAACGGAACAGCCGACGGATCTCTCCGCGCAACATGGCGGGATGGCCGAAGCTGGTGAAGATGGTTTCCAAGGTATCGATCACCACGCGTTTGGCTCCGATGGCGTCGACGGAAGACTGGAGGCGGATGAACAGCCCTTCCAGGTCATAGGCGCCAGCCACGGCGATTTGGCGGCGGTCCACGTGGATATAGTCCACGATGAGCTGGTTCGTTTCTTCCAGATTCCTAAGGTCGAAACCCAAGGAGGACACGTTTTTGGTCAGATCTTCGACCGTCTCCTCGAAGGCGAGGAAGATTCCGGGTTCGTCATATTCCTTGATGCCGTTGACGAGGAATTCCAATCCGAAAATGGTCTTTCCACAGCCGGCGCTCCCGCAAATCAAGGTCGGCCGGCCGTAAGGCAGCCCGCCATGCGTGATCTCATCCAATCCGGAAATGCCGGTAGGCGTTTTCCTAAGGATGTCCTGGGATACGATATCCGTGATCGGTGAACTCATCTATTCCTCGCTTTGAATGGAGACCAAGAGATCCGAGCAGCGGAAAATGGGCCGAGTTGGGACTTTGAGCCTATGAGCTCTTAACATCCATTAATCACACTAGTGATCCAAGGCAAATAAATAGGATGGAGCAAATTCTTCGAAAAGAATTGCGGAATCGCCTTTTTCAGCTCAAATAGGAATTTTTCAGCTCAAATAGGATGGGCCTGGGAGTGGGGCATCGTTTTTGGACACAAAAAAAGCCCAACCGAAGTTAGGCTTTTTCTGGGTACTGAAGGGATTGAACCTTCGACCCGCTGATTAAGAGCCATAAACGTGCTTTAAATAATCGCCGCTTTTGATTCAGAATCGCCATTTTCTCTCCTTACGTTTTCTTGGGTGTCCACTAAGTGTCCACTCGGTTGGGCGTTCCCAGGAGAAAATCTAATAAGTCCTAGTAATGAAGAACCCCGCGGCAAGCCACGGGGTATCAAAATCAGAACAAAGAAAGCT
>DAINDC010000269.1:0-7552 GCA_036732085.1 Fibrobacterota bacterium
GGGGAAGGCCGTGTCCCAACCGGTGCATTCGGGTTTGCGCACCGAGTCGGACGTGGAACTGGTGGACGGGGTCCGGCCCGGGGATACGGTCATCACCTCGGGGATGATGCTGATCCATCCCGGCAGCCCCGTGGACGTCAAAAGCCTGGATTGAAGCCGCCGATACCACGCCGCCGGCCAGGGATAGCTCACCATGAAATTCTCCTCGCTTTTCATCGTCCGCCCGGTCCTGGGCATCGTCCTCAATCTTGTGATCCTGCTCTTCGGGATCATCTCCTTCCGCTTCCTGGGCGTGCGCGACTATCCTTCGGTGGATCCGCCCATCATCACCGTCACCACCACTTATACTGGTGCGGCTCCGGACGTGATGGAGGCCCAGGTCACCGAGCCTCTCGAAACCTCCATCAATGGGATTGCCGGCATCCGCACGCTCAGTTCCACGAGCGGCCGGGGGATCAGCACCATCACGGTGGAATTCAACCTGGGCTCCGATATCGAGGCCGCCGCCAACGACGTGCGCGATCGCGTCCCCCGCGCCACCGGGCAGTTGCCCGCCGATCTCACCACCTTCCCCGTGATCTCGAAGGCCGATGCCAATGCCGCTCCCATCCTGATCGTCACCGTGCAAAGCGATACGCGCAATCCGCTGGAGGTTACCGATTATGCCAACAATGTCATCACCGAGCGGGTCCAGACCATACCCGGCGTGAGCGACGTGCGGATTTTCGGCGAGCGGAAATATTCCATCCGGCTCTATATGGACGCCGGCCGCATGGCCTCGCGCGGCGTATCGCCCCAGGACGTGAGGACCGCCCTGTCCCGCGAAAACGTGGAGCTGCCGACGGGCAGCGTGCAAGGCGAGCGGACCGAGCTCACGGTCCGTTCCCTGAGCCGGTTTCAGACGCCCAAGGAATTCGAGGACCTGGTCTTGCGAAGCGATAGCGGGAAGGTGGTCCGTTTCAAGGATATCGGGACCGTGGTGGAGGGCCCGGAGAACGATCGCACCCTCATGAAGCGCGACGGGGTGCTCATGATCGGGGTGGCGCTCATTCCCCAGCCGGGCGCGAACAACGTGGCCATCGCCGATGAGTTCTACCGCCGCCTGGATCAGATCCAGCGGGAGGCCCCGCCCGATATGAAGATCTCGACCTTCCTGGACTATACGATCAATATCCGGAGATCCATCCAGGAAGTGCTCGAGACCCTGGGAGCCGCCTTCCTGCTGGTGGTCCTGGTGATCTTCGTCTTCCTGCGCGATTGGCGGGCCACGCTTATTCCCATCATCGCTTTGCCGATCTCGTTATTGGGCGCCTTCTTCCTGATGTACATCAGCGGGTTCTCGATCAACATCCTCTCCCTGCTGGCCATCGTGCTGGCCACGGGATTGGTGGTCGACGATGCCATCGTGGTCCTGGAGAATATCTACAAGAAGATTGAAGCGGGCGAGGATCCGGTCGCCGCCGGACATCGCGGATCGGCGGAAATCTTCTTTGCCATCCTATCGACCACCTTGACTCTGGCCGCCGTCTTCCTGCCCATCATTTTCCTGCAAGGCTTGGTGGGGCGCCTGTTCCGGGAGTTCGGCGTGGTGGTCGCCGGGGCCGTGCTCATCTCCGCCTTCTTTTCCCTTTCCATCACCCCCATGCTTTTTACCCGCCTGCTCAGGCGCCATGAACGGGATCGCCGCTCCTTCTATGTCCGCACCGAGGCTTTTTTCGAGCGCTTGATTTCCGGCTACCGCGATCTGCTGGAAAAGTTCCTGGTCCGCCGCTGGCTGGCATTCGTGATCATGGCGATATCCTTGGCCCTCATCGTGGTGATATACCGGGTGCTGCCCCGGGAGCTGGCCCCCGTCGAGGACCGCTCCCGCCTGAGCCTCACCGCCACCGCCCCGGAAGGCACCTCCTTCGCGGCCATGTCCGAGTATATGGATTCGGTGGCGTCCCTGATAGCCAAGGTGGTGCCGGAGCGCGAGGCGATCTTCACTTTGACCGCGCCGAGCTTTGCCGGACCGGGCCCGGTGAATACCGGTATCGGACGGGTTACCCTGAAGGATCCCGGGGAACGCGAGGCGACGCAGCAGCAGATTGCGGATCGGCTCTCCCAGGCGCTGACAAGGCTCAGCGGGGCCCGGACCTATGTTTCGCAGGAACAGACCATCTCCACCGATAGGCGCGGCGGCCTCCCCGTCCAATACGTGATCCAGGCCCCGGACCTGAACCGGCTCGCGGCCAAGCTGCCCCGCTTCCTGCAGGAGGCCGGCGCGGATCCCGCCTTCCAGATCGTGGATGTGAACCTCAAATTCAACAGCCCGGAACTGCGCCTTCTCATCGACCGCGACAAGGCCCGGGACTTGGGAATCGCGCCCCTGGAGATCGACCAGACCCTGCAACTGGGGCTCAGCGGCTTGCGTTACGGGTATATCGTCCGCGGCGGCAAGCAATACCAGATCATCGGCCAGTTCAACCTGTCGGATCGCGATGACCCCACCGTCCTGCGTTCGACCTATGTGCGGGGGACGGATGGGCGGCTCGCGCAACTCGACAATGTCCTCACCGTGCAGGAAGGCAGCAGCCCGCCGCAGCTCTACCGGTTCAATCGGTATTCGGCGGCAACGATTTCGGCGGGCCTGGCGCCCGGCAAGACCATGGGAGAAGGCTTGGCCGCCATGGACGCCCTTACCAAAAAAATCCTGGATCCCTCCTTCAGCACCGCGCTCGCGGGACCGTCGCGCGATTATGCCGAGAGTTCCTCCAGCCTGGCTTTCGCCTTGATATTCGCCCTGGCGCTGATCTATATGGTGCTCGCGGCGCAGTTCGAAAGCTTCAAGGATCCTTTCGTCATCATGTTCACCGTGCCCCTGGCCTTCGCGGGGGCCTTGCTTTCGCTCTGGTATTTCAACCAGACCATGAATATTTTCGCCGAGATCGGCATCATCATGTTGATCGGCCTAGTCACGAAGAACGGCATTCTCATCGTGGAATTCGGGAACCAGCGGAAGGCTGCGGGCCTGCCCTTGCGCGAGGCCATAGTGGACGCGGCTGCCTCGAGGTTCCGGCCCATAGTCATGACCAGTCTCACCGCAATCCTGGGGTCATTGCCCATCGCCTTGGCCCTGGGGGCGGGCGCCAAGAGCCGGGTTTCCATGGGCATAGTGGTGATGGGCGGGCTGACGTTCTCCTTGGTGTTGACCCTGTTCGTCGTGCCGGCCTTCTATACTTATTTTTCCTCGCCAACCTCATCCCTTGCGCCGGACCGGGCCGAAAAATGAAACGCTTGCCGGCATTACTGGCGGTATTACTGGTAAAGGGCGATCCACAGTTAGATTTAGGGCATGCAGCATACCGTAGCCCAAACCCAGACGCATTCCTCGGAATTCATCCTGCCCGGCGATCTCAACAGCCTCGGTTATCTCTTCGGAGGCAAGCTCGTCTCCTGGATTGACAAGGTCGGCGCCATCAGCGCCATCAAGCATACGCGGGGCATCGTCGTCACCGTCTCCATCGACAACCTCATCTTCAAGAAGCCGATCGTGAACGGTTCCATCCTGACCGTCAGCGCTTCCGTGAACCGCGCTTTCGAACACTCCATGGAAGTGGGCGTGGTGGCCAACAACCTGCCTCCGGGCGAGGAAATCCCGCAGCATGTCTGCACCGCCTATCTCACCTTCGTGGCCTTGGATGAAAAAGGCAAACCGCGTCCCATCCCTCCCGTGATCCCGGAAACCGAAGAGGAGAAAAGGCGCTTCGACCAGGCCTTGATCCGCAGGAACCATCGCCTGCTCCTGGCCGATCAGCTGGGCAAGGGCAATGGCAAGGGTAACGGTAACGTCAAGGGTAACGGCAACAGTAATAGTAAGGGTAACGACAAAGGTACGGGAGCGGAGTCCGGGAAACCCTGAACCGGCGCCGGACCAGACATGCACGACAAGACTGACGCGGCCTCCAAGTTGGAAAAGGCGCTTATCCCGGCCCCCGTGATCGGCATGGCCCAGATGGAAGTGCGACCCGGAGAGCCCGCCCGCAACGGCGAGACCATGCTCGCGATGATCGCGGAGGCGCGGAACCTGGGCGTGGATCTGCTGGCGTTCCCGGAGATGTGCCTTCCCGGTTACCTATTGGGAGATATGTGGGAGCGGCCGGCCTTCCTGCGCGAATGCGAAATGTGGTCGAAGCGTATCGTGGCTGCTACGGGAGCGGACATTGGCGATGCAAGCGCCGGCGATCCATCGGAACGCGAAACCCGGGTAGGCCAATCGCCGCTTACGGTCGTATTCGGCACCGTGATCACGGATTGGAATGCCAAGGGCGAGGACGGGCGCGTCCGGAAATACAATGGCTACGTGGTGGCCCAGGGAGGCCGGGCCTTGATCCATCCGGGGCTAAAGCGTCCCTACGGCATCAAGTCCCTGCTGCCCAATTACCGCGAGTTCGAGGAGCCCCGTCACTTCCAGGATACCCGCAAGCTGGCCCTGGAAACCGGCGTGCCCTGGGAGTCCTTGCTGGAGCCGGTTCCCATCCAAATCGGCGGACGTTCCTGGCGCGCCGGGATCCTCCTCTGCGAGGACGCCTGGGAGGATGATTATGTCCAGAAACCCCTGGAGGTGCTGGGCCGCAAGGGTTGCGACTTCCTGCTGAACCTGAGCTGCTCGCCTTTCACCCAAGGCAAGAACGACAAGCGCAATCGCGTCTTCGCGCAGAAGGTGCGCGCGGCCGGGGCGCCGCTATTCTATGTGAACGCCGTCAGCCTGCAGAACAACGGCAAGACCCTATATACCTTCGACGGGCGCAGCACGGTCTATGGCAAAGACGGAAAAGTGATCGCCGAGATGCCGGCCTATCGACAGGAAATCCTGGCCCTCCGATTGGATGCGGAGTCCGCCCCCGCTATCGTCGCAGCCGTGCCTTCCGTCGGTTCGGATCCCCAACGCCTCCGCATCCGGGAAATCCACCAGGCCCTTCGCTATGGCGCGGCCGCCTTCCTCGCTTCCATCGGCCAGACCAAGGTGGTCCTGGGCGTCTCGGGCGGCATCGACAGCGCCGTATCCGCGGCCCTGTATAGAGAAATCCTGCCCCCGGAAAATATCATCCTCGTCAATCTGCCCAGCCGTTACAATAGCGCCACCACGCGCGGCCTCGCCCAGGCCTTGGCCAAGAACCTGGGATGCCTGTATGCCGAGATCGGCATCGAGGACAGCGCAGCTTTGACTCATGCCCAGATCCATGGGCTCGAAGTCCAATCCGCGGACGGAGCCCTGCGCCTGGCGCTCGCCTTGGAAGGCCTGGCGCTGGAGAATGTGCAGGCGCGCGATCGTTCCAGCCGCGTGCTGGCCGCCGTGGCCGCTTCCTTCGGAGGCGTGTTCACCTGCAATGCGAACAAGGCCGAGCTCACCGTCGGCTATAGCACCTTGTATGGGGATCTCGGCGGTTACCTGGCGCTCCTGGGCGATCTCTGGAAAGGCGATGTCTATGCCTTGGGCCGATTCCTCAACGAAGAAGTCTTTGGAAAGGAAGCCATTCCGGAAGGCAGTTTCACCATCGTGCCGAGCGCGGAGCTGAGCGCGAACCAGGCGGTTGACGAAGGCAAGGGCGACCCCTTGACCTATCCCTACCATGATCGATTGTTCTTCGCCTGGGTCCAGCGCTGGAACCGGGCCACGCCGGAGGAAATCCTGACCTGGTATGCGGAGGGTTCGCTGAACCGGAACCTGGGGTGCGAAGGAGTGGACGCCTATGCCCTGTTTCCGGACGCGGCCGCCTTCATCCGGGATCTGGAAAAATGGTGGGACCTCTATAACGGCATGGCCGTCGCCAAACGCGTGCAGGCCCCGCCCATCCTGGCCGTCAGTTCCCGGGCCTTCGGCTTCGATCACCGGGAACATTTGGGAAAGCCTTTTTATTCCACCCGTTACTGGGAACTCCGCCGGACTTTGCTGAAGTCGGTGGCATGAAGGCCGGGGAAACACTATAATGAGCAACATGCTGCATATAGTGAACGGCGACAATACCCTGGCGATCCTCAAGCAGACCCCGATCCAAGGAAACTTCCTCGTCTGGAAGGACATGCTCCTGGACGGCCCCGTGCAGGACGGGCGCGAGGGCGGACTGGATTGGAAAGCCCGCGGCGCCTACCTCAAGGATCGATTCGGCATCGACGCCAAGAAATACCTGTCCGGCATGAAAACCCTTTTCAGCACCCTGGAGCGCTCGGCCCAGGACGGCGAGGAAGTCACCTTCTGGTTCGAAGAGGATTTCTTCTGCCAGATCCACCTCATCTATCTGCTCGCCCATCTGCCTGCGCCGCTGCTCCGCAAAGGCCGCGCCTTCGTCATCTGCCCGGACAAGCCCCTCGGCATCCGCATGCCCGTCTCGCTGGAACGGCTGTATAATTCCAAGACCCCGCTCGAACCCGCACGCGTGACCTTGGCGAAGAAGGTTTGGAAGGCTTTCGCGCTTGCCACCTCGGATGGCTGGGAATCCCTGCTGCATTGGGCCCAAGGCGGCGACGGCTTCGCGGCCTGGCCCCTGCTGCAACGCGGGCTGCGCTGCCATCTCGGACGGCGTCCCGCGCCCGACGGCGGATTGAATCCCCTGGAAGCAGCCATGTTACGGGCCCTGGTGGGCGGGGCCGTGAATTTTCCGCAGTTCTTCCGGCGCACCTGGAACGAGCCGCAAGTGCGGCCCCTGGGCCTGGGCGACGTGCAGATCGCGCGTTACGCTCTGGACTTCGCGGCGCAGAAATTCCCGCTCCTGGAAATCGAAGGGCCCGGCAGTTCACCCAAGCCGGGCGACCCCATCGTCACCAAGGATTGGAAGCTGCGCCTGACAGTCGACGGCAAAGCCCTTTTTTCGCCGATGAAAAACCCGAGTTCGGAAGTCAAACCGAAAGCTGTGTCCAAGCCGAAGGCAAAAACTCCCGCTCGTAAAACTCCCGCTCGTAAAAAATAGCCTTCCCAAAAACCGAACCGTAAGAAAAGCTGGAACCGTTTCCGGCCCGGCTACGTCCAAGATTAGCATGCTTGTTCCGATGGCGAACTCCAATCATTCCGGGAAGCGGGAGCGAATCCGGTTCGGCACCCAGCTTCTACTTTGCTTAACCTTGATTCTGACCCTTTGCAATTTGCGGGCGGTTGCCATGACGGGGATTTCGGGTTATCGGAAATTCATCTCCCCAGCCCTGGGAATCCACTGCGGCTATGCCCATGCCATGCATGCGGAAAGCTGCAGCGCCTATAGCCAAAGGGTTATCGGCGAAGAGGGATTTTACCGGGGCCTGACGCTGTCAGTCCAACGATTCCGCGCCTGCGCGAATCTCGCCTCAACGAAAATGAAATGAGACCGATATGAAAATGGAAGTCATGGATTGGAAAGCCGGCATCAAGGCGGTCAAGCTGGCGAATGTCGCCATGTGCCTCATAATCGTCGGGGCTTTGGGTTGTCTGATTCTGGCCAGCCTCAATTGCGAATCGCCGCTCCCGTCCGTATCCACCCTCGGCGCGGAGGATTCCCTGGTCGTGGTGGCCATACTCAAGGCGAATAACCTGACCTGGGCC
>DAINDC010000270.1:0-7536 GCA_036732085.1 Fibrobacterota bacterium
GTTGGGTGCTATGGCTCCCTTTCAGATCCAACAGGCTGAACAGCAGGGACGGGCAAAGGACCGAGAAGGAAGCCTGCGGCTCGTGCAGGTAGGGCACGGCTCCCACGGCGACGATGTCCCGCAGCGATTTGGAATCCAGGACGGGGAATGACAAGCCTCGCACCGGGGTAACCTTGCCGGTACGGGAATCCAGCATGTCGATTTCGCAAGGTTGGGTCAAGGTGAAGGAACCCCGGCCATCCAATCCATCGGACCCGGCAAGCTGCGCGGCCAAGGGATGGTGCAGGAGCTTGAACGCATCCTCGTCCAGGATCTTGGACACCACCATGCCGTAGCCGGTTCCCTCGTCGATTCCCATGCCGGAAAGCTTGGCATGAAGCTCGGCCTCCCCCATGGGCTTGGCGGACCTCAGGATGGTGACGCCCCCATACCCGCCATTGTAACGCCAATGCCCGTTGCTGAGATGGCCCTTGGCCTTGAAGATAGGGACCTTTCCTACCAGGTAATCCTGGACCCGTCCATCCTTGACGAGCACGACGTCCTGGGCCGGTTGGCCCTGGTGATCCATGGCATAATGCCCGAAGAGGGCGCGGCCGGAATACGCGGCCAGGGAAGGCGTATCGATCACGGTGATGTCCGATGGGAAAAGCTTCCTTCCCTCCAGGCTGAGCATGAAGTTGGGCTCGGCATTGGCGCCCAGCGGCTCGCGCAGGCGTTGTTGCGGCGCCAGCAAGGCTTTGTTCAGCAATTCCCCTGCTGCCGTACCCGTGAACAGGATGGGCCCGCGGTAATTGGCGAGGGGCGCGGCCTTGCGCAAGGTTTGCAGACGATTGAGAATGGGATTCAGGGAGTCCTTCAACGCCGTCATGCCCACGGCTCCTTCCCCCAAGACCAAGGGATCACGGGACGAGATCCGCAGGTAATCCCAAAGGGGCGCGCCATCCTGGGCCTGCGTGAACAGCGAAACCAACAAGGTATGTTCCCGGATGGTCTGGATATATCGGGACCCTTCCGAGTCCACATAATAGAAGGTGGTGAAATAATAGTTGTAGCCCACGCGGCTTTCCTGCAACCAGGGGAAATCGGCCAGGTAACGGCTGAGTTCCTTCCCCAGTTTGATCGCTCTCAAGGTATCCGGAACCGAAGTCGCATCGCCATCGATTTTCTGGAGCACTTTCTGACGCGTAAAATCGGGCAGGCTGTCCTGGCCATTATGGTTGGCCAGGAAGGCGCGCTTCTGCGCGACCTGCTCCACAGCCACCTTGTACTTGGCATCCGTGGCGGCCCAGAGAGACAGGGCCAGCAATGTCGTGTCATTTTCCTGCGGCAAGGGCAGGCGCAGGTGCGGCCCAAAAACGATGCCGCCCAGGAAGTTCGAATTGTCCTGCTTGTAATCCCCGACCCGGAGATCCACGTCCACCAGGTGTTGCCGATCCGGATCGGATAGCTCGCAGGATCCCAAGGAGGCCTGCATATGGTAAGACTGCACGTCCCAGAGCAGGTAGGAAACGAAATAGGGCTTGGGACTCCCTTTGAGTTTCAGATGATCCATGGAGCGGCGCAATTCCCGCTGCATGGTGCGGATCACGGGCGAAGCATCCAAACGTATCTGCGCGGAGTCGGAGGCAGGCGCGAGAGCGGCCTTGGCCTCGGAAACGACCCTGAGCGAGGCCACCGTCAAGGCCAGGCTTGCGAGGAGGAAATGCAAACGCCTCATGGCTTCACCTCCGGAGGGGGAAGTATGGGCGGAAGGTTTTGGTCCTTCGCGCGGCTTTCGAATTCCATCGACTCCAGGAGCAAGGAAGGCGAGACTGCGGATACGGGAATCCATCCCGACTCGGCCCCGCAATACCCGTTGAACACGGCCGGATCATTTCCGGTGGCTACGATTTGCTTCAGGCTCACCAGGGGCGTGCCCACCGCATCGACGCCGCGCACCACCCGGTCCGGACGGCCATCGGCAAAAACCTGGGAAACATACAACGGCTCCACGCGGAACGATTGCGGCAAATCCCTCCCCGTATAGGTAAAGCCGCCAGAGATATCGTGCAGGAGAAGTCCGTAAGGCTTGCCGTTCTTTTTTAGGATGGCGCGAAGGCTGTCCTTGAGGGCCTGGAAGGGAACGGGCCGGGAGGTTTTCAAAATGGTATTGCCCATGCGGGCCGTGGGCGCGAGACCCAGAACGCCGCGGCCATGGCCATTGGAGGCGCCCTTGGGCGAAATGACCGACCGGCTGAATAGGAAATCCTTGAAAACGCCCTTGTCCATGAGCAAGGTCCAATGCGCGGCGACGCCTTCGTCATCGAATCCATAGAAGCCATTCAACGGCACCTTGCCTTCATATTCGCAGGTGGGATCGTCCATGATGGAAATGAAAGGGGCGGTCAATTGCTGGTTGATCTTGGAGACGAAGGTTTGTCCTTCATCGACGGCCTTTTGGCGATGCCCTTCGATCCGATGGCCGAAGACTTCGTGGGTGAAAACGGCCGCCGCGGTATTTTCCAGGATGACGGGTCCGACGAAGGTTTCCATGACCGGCGCGACCCGCAAGGAATCCAATCGGCTCAGGAGCAGCCCGGTCGCTTGAGTCAGGCTGTCGATGGGGAAATCCAGCGGTATTTCCTTGAAGAAGAAATCCTTGGTGAGCCAAAGGATCATCCCATCCTCAGCCTTGGTCTCCACGTAGATGCCGATATTTCCCAAGGTCTCATTATGAATGATGGCGGTGCCGTCCGAATTGACCAGCAGCTTCTGCACGCGGCGGTAGTTCAATTCGATTTGGCTCGAATAGAGATGAGGCCGGTTGGCGAATATCAGGGATGCCTTTTTGATACGCGCGTACAGGTTGTCGAGGCTCTTGCGCGGCGGCAGGGGTTGCAAATCCGGTTCACGATGTTTGACTACCGGGGCCGGAGCGAAATCTAGTCCGGTATCGTCCTCCGCCGGGCGGACGCCCACGTTGGCCTTGATTTTAATGAACTCATCTTTCGCCGCACGGAAGGCGAAGTCGGTGGCGATCTTCAAGGCTTTCTCCGCCAGCAGGCCCTCCGGCTCCATGGGCAGGCGCACGTTCTGGTATCCATCCCAATTCGTGAAATCGAGATTCTCGCGCATGGGATGGGTATTGTCGAATTTGCCGGTGCCGACGCGCGCCTCCACGCCCAGGAACCGGGACTCGCCGCTCTTATCTTCGATCACGCCGCCCTTGTTGACCAGATAACTGTGGAACAAGGTGTCGTTGACGCGGTATTCCAAAAAGTAAGGCTTCAGGGAATCGGCTTTTTGCAAGGTGGTCAGATACGCATGCAACCGGCTCTGATAAAACTCGATCCGATCCTCGCTGCCTTTGGCATGGCACGGGAGCAGGGTCAATCCCAGGAGCAAAAGCATTACGGACCCTAGGGACCGGCAGGCGATCGGGCTATGGGAGGGAGGGTTTGAGTTATGGCGCAATGGCATGCAATCCTGTTTGAAAATCTACAATAGTTAGCGACTCTTCTCGACCTGGATTGCGGATACCGGACTTTCCTTAGCCTGGAACAGCGGATGCTTCCGGATGAACTCGGACAAGGTGAATGCTGCGGGCCCCCTACCTTGCTCCTGGTCCGTCCGTCCCTGGGACCAGGCGGCGAAACCGGAATAGCGGTGGATGCGCTGCTTGGCCTCGACCAGATCCAATTCGCCTTGAAGCATGCGCAGGGCCGCCCCTGATCGGTCCAGGTGAGTGGCAAGATATTCCTGTTCCGATTGTCCGGGAGTGGGAACCAGCACGGCAGCGCCTACGCCCAAGCCGGCCATTTCCATCACCGTGGTATAACCGGCCCTCGCCACGACGAATTTCGCCTGTGAAAGCAGTAACGCCAGCGTATCCCCCGGCAAATGATTGAATTCATTGAGAACTCCCGATCGCAAAAGCGGCCCAGGTTGTTTGTACGGCGCCATGGAACCGGGAAGACCGTGGATCAGGACCCGGGTGCCCGGCATCCGTTCCAGCTCCTTGCGGAGGACCGCTGCGAAGATCCCTCGCTGCGGCTCCGGACCGCTGACCATGGCCAGGATATCGGCCACAGGTAGGGTTCCCAGTTGGTCCGGGGACGACTCCCCCGCCCCGAACCGGGACAAGGGATGGATGAAAACCAGGTTGGTCAAGGCGCAGGGTTTATGGCTGAGCTCACCCGATAGATTTTTCGGACCCGGAAAGTCCGGCACCCAGACCTGGCGGAACCGGCGCAATAGCCTGAGGTTGAGAGCCAGGACAAGTCTTTCGACGAGGGCGAGTCCCGGGAACCGGCCCGGAACCCGGATGAAGACCTGATGGGTGACGAAAATACTCGGGACCGCGCGCGTGCAGATCCCGTATCGGCCGTCGGAAATGACCAGGTCCGGGGATGCTTCCCGCAAGACGCGCCGCAGCCGGGATCGTTCCCGAAAAAGTCCCGCAAGCAAAAAAGGCATCTGCGCCAGCATGACCGGGAGGAACAGGGCCGGAGAACGGGAGTAACGCACACGGTACCCAGGGAAATCGAAAGTCTTCAGGCCCGGGAATTCCTCCTTGAGCAATCGCAGGCCTCCGCCCGCGGCGCCTACCAGGACCTCATGGCCGTTTTCCAGCAGCGCCCGAATCAAGGGAATGCTGCGAGAGGCATGCCCTAATCCCCAATCGAGAGGACAGACCAGAACCTTCATCGGTGGGTTGGGGTTGCAGGCGGAGCGGTTTCCGGATCCGATCCGGAATCGGTTTGGATATGGTGGATATCGTGGATATCGAACTGGCAGGCGGCTTCCAGGAGCCGATGGACCGTCCCTTCCACCCCAGCCAAATAATCCCCCGAACGCTTGTCCCAATGGTCCCGCACCAAATCCAGGTGATCGTCCGGCAGGGCTTCCGGGCGCGGATGGGAATGCGGATGATGAGGCAGCTCCAAGGTGATCATGGCGGGACGATGGCTATCGGGATAAACGAGTCCATGTCCGCACCATTGCCCCAGGGACCCGGTACACATGCCCGTCGCAGCGCGACCTGTTTCGGAAATCGCAGCGCGAACGGTTTCAAAAATTTCGGAGCGGTTTGGTTGGGAGAGGTCGGGGCGGCTTGGTTCGGAAAGGCGCAATCTATAAGGCTTGCGCTCCGCCGGTGAGAGCGCCGCCCACATATGCCGGGCCAGCCCAATGCTTTGCTCGCCGTCCGCGTCCAGTTCCGCCAGGGCCCAGTGCAGGCTGACGATTTTCCGGGGACGATAGGCGAGGATGAAAGCGTGCAGGCAGCGCGACTCCGGCTCGGATAGCGGCGCGGTTCCCGGCGGCTCTTCCGATAGGGCGCTCCAGTTATGCGGGAAGTTGCGATTCAAATCGACGCCATGCGCATTGTAGCGGGTGGTCCGGGCGAAGCCATCGGGATTCAAGAGGCTGATCACGGCCGTCGGCGAGTTCACTTTTCCGGTTTCCAGATGGGTCCGGATAAAGTTCTCCAGAATGGGGACGGTCGCGCTTTCATCCCCATGCGTGCCCCCAATCAACAAGGTCAACGTTGGAGCGGACAAGGGCGAACCCGGTTGCTCGATCGGAGGGAAATTCCAATAGACGGTCAGCTCGCGACCCTCCACCGATCTACCTAGTATGCTGCGCATCTCCTTGCCAGGCCTCCGGTTTCATAATATCATAAAATTCCATGATACGCGTCGTAATCGTCCCGATGTATATTCACGGCACAACCCCGATACCCCAATGATCCGAACCTACCAAGCGCGCCGGGCACTCTTTCCCAAACATGTCTTTCGGACCTCGCGCGCCAGCCGGCCCAGAGTGGACAATAATTATCTGGTGCTGGAGCAGGACGGACGGTTGGGCTATGGCGAAGCTTCCCCGAATTCCTTTTTCAAGGAGGACCCCAGCGACGTCCAGGTTACCCTGGCCGGCCTTTCCGATTACTTCCACAAGCAGACCCTGCGCACCTTCGGGGATATCGCCCGCATCTGGGAAGAGGTCTGGCACCTGGCCGCCCCTTCCCGCGCCTGCCAATGCGCCGTGGACATCGCGCTCTGGGATCTCTGGGCCAAGCTCCAAGGGCAGACCGCCGCCGAAATCGCCTTCGGCAGGGTAGCACGCGAGATACCTACCTCCGCGACCTTGGGAATCTGCCCTCCGGAGGAATGGGAGGATCGGATCCGGGAAATCGCGGATTTCCCCTCCGTGAAGGTGAAGCTGGACGCGCGGGCCGATCTGGAAATCCTCAAGGCCATCCGGAAACGATCGGATGCGGTCATCCGCGTGGATGCCAATTGCGCCTGGAGCGCCCTAAGCGATTCGGAAATCGGTCCCTTGAGCGAAAGGCTCGCGGCCCTGGGCGTCGAGTTCATCGAACAGCCCCTTCCGCCTTCGGAAGACGGCCGCATGGAATCGCTCTTGCGCCGGTCCTGCCTGCCCATCCTGGCGGATGAAAGCTGCGCGGGCCTCGGGGATATCGCGCGCTTGCAGGGCCGGTTTTCCGGCTTCAACATCAAGCTGGTCAAATGCGGCGGCATAACCCCCGCGCTGGCCATGCTGCGCAAAGGCCAAGAGCTGGGCCTGAAAACCATGGTCGGTTGCATGCTGGAAAGCAGCTTGTTGATTTCGGCCGGCGTCATCGTCGCCCAGGAGGCCGATTATGCGGATCTCGACGGCAGTTGGCTTTTGCAGGAGGATCCCTTTGAGGGCCTGGCCTATGTGAACGGCAGGATCCGCACGGTCTGGGCGCCGGGATTGGGAATCGAGCCCAAGCCGCCCAAAGACTGAAACGGAAATCAGGGATGTCGGCCTGGAATACCCTGAGGCGAACGGTCCCGCTCCGTTTATATTATGGATATGCGCTTGAACGAATTGAGGGAACCCTTGAATTTATTGCCTCGGGACGATCAAAAGCTGATCCGGAAATCCGCTGATGTCATCGATTATCAGGATCCGGAATTCCAGAATTTCATCGATGAGCTGATCCGTTGCGGCGACGAACATCAAGGCGTGGGCATCGCCGCGCCCCAAGTCGGAAAATCCTTCCGGCTTTTCATCATGGCACCCAAACCCAATTCCCGTTATCCGGACGCCCCGGAAATGCCGGCCACAGCCATCCTGAATCCCGTGATCCTATCGGTCTCGCCGGAAATGGAAAAGGGTTGGGAGGGCTGCCTGAGCGTTCCCGGTTTCCGCGGACATGTTCCGCGCCACCTCGAGATCGACGTCGCCTTCCAGGACCGGTTCGGCGAAAAGCGCACGGCCCATTTCTCCGGCTTCCTGGCGCGGCTGTTCCAACATGAATTCGATCACTTGGAAGGCGTCCTATTCCCCGATAGGATGGAGCAGGGTGACGCCTTGGTTACCCTTGAAGAATTCACGGCCTTGACTGGAATCGTAGTCAGCCAATAGTTTGAGGTGCTCATCCCGGTTGGCGGCAGACTTTGGCACGGCACACAGACTTGATGCCTACCGTTGCTACTTTCGTCCTGGCGGGGTTCAGCTCGCCTCCATTGCGTGAGGTCTGCACCTTCCAGGATGAGCATTCTTAAA
>DAINDC010000271.1:0-7523 GCA_036732085.1 Fibrobacterota bacterium
GGTGGCTACCGCTCCGAACAGTTCGACGCCTGGCGGCGGATGCCGCTGGCGACCTCCGGGCCGCTGCCGGATGCGGTGGAAGCCTGCCTCGACGCCGAGTTCGCGGAGGACGCCGGGCACGTAGTCGGTCTTGCCCATGGACACGCCGCCGGAAAGGATCAGGACATCGTTGCGGCTGAGCGCCCCTTCGATGGCCTCGCGCAGGCGATCGCGACCATCGGGCGCATGCAGCATTTCGATCCGGTCGAAGCCGCGCAGGCGCAAGGCCGCCTCGATGGCAAAGGGATTTGACCTCCGGATCTGATTCGGGGCCGGAGCCTGCCCAGGATCGACCAGTTCGTCCCCGGTGGCGATGAGGGCCACGGGAGGGGAATAAGCGACCTCGAGTTCCGGGAAACCGAAGGCCGCGGCCGCTCCCAGGCGGGGCGCCGTCAGGTCCAAGCCTGCGGGCACGATGATCTCGCCGGCGGCGCAATCGGAACCGGCCCGGTGCACGTGGCGGTAGGGCTCGGGCGCAAAAGGTTTTTGGGGATTGGCCGGCTGGGCCAGGCTCGCATGGCAGCCTTCCCAAACGAGTTCCTCCACCGGGATCACGCAGTCCGCTCCCGCGGGCAGGGGCGCGCCGGTCATGACCTCCAGGCAACCCTCCTCGGAGACCAGGCGCCGCTGCGGCTCCCCGGCCTTCTGCATGCCTTCCACGGTAAAGCGCCGCAGGCCCCGCGCATAAGCGCCGGATGCGATGGCGATGCCGTCCATGGCCACGCGATCGAAGGGCGGCTGGGCGCGATCGGCGGCGATGGGCTCCCGCAGGATCCGGCCCGCGCAACGCGACAGCGGCAGGGTAACATGCGGGTAACTCCCGATGGCGTCCGCGATCAGCGTCTCCGCCTCGTCAGGTGAAATCATTTCCCGGAATTCCATGCGCGCGTTCCTCCCGATTCCGGTTCGGCGCGCCCTTGCGCCGGATCAGCCTTGCGGAAATTTAAGTTCTTGCGGGCGAAGGCGGATTCGCGGCCAATCGGGCATGCCCCTGGGGTTCCTTGCGCCGCTTCAGAAACGGGCGTGGCCGCCGTACTATACACAGGCCCCGAAACCCCTTAGAATCATGTTATCGCGGCGGAAGGCGCAGCTTCCGCAGGAGAATATGGCCAATATCCTGATTCTGGAATCCGAGAAGCGTTACCGCGTCCTGCTTCGCTTCATCCTGGAAGGGATCAACCACCGCGTCCGCGAAATCCGGGATCGCGACCAACTGCCCGATTGGACGGCCGAAAAGGCGCCGGACCTCCTCATCCTCGGGATCCATCTCGAAGGATCCTTGGACGATTGGCCCGTATGGCAGCGGAGTTTGCCGGATGTCCCCGTGCTTTTCCTTTTCTCGGGGGATCCGGAACTCAAGAGCGCCTTCCTCAAGGCCTGGGCGGGCACGACCGCGATCAAGTGCCTGGATCAGCCCGTCGACCCGTATCCATTCCTGTCCATGGTCAAGGCCATGCTCACGACTCCGGTGGTGTGGCGCCACGGCGGCCAGCACGCGGTTTAGCGGCAACGGGCCCGCGGAATAGCGGCAGCCGGCAAGTCGGCCAAGCTCGCTCAGGCCACCGACGAACGCGGACGGAACGCCCCATCCGGCTCCGGCCCGCCACCAGGTTCTGGCCTGCAACCAGGCTCCTGCCTGCCGGAACCCTTGCGCTCCCCTTCTCCGACGGACAATTCCCGGACGGAAGCATCCTTGTCCCAACCCGGGCCCAGATGGCTCGGGATATGGACCGGATTGCGCCGCAGCATCACCTGCACGCGCCGCGTCTCCAGGTTGTCGCTGATGGATCCGAAGGAGAATTTCTGGATGAGCCGGTTCAGCTTCCATTCGGTGCTGTGGATGTTCACGTAGTGCTGGAAGGATTTGACGAGGCCGACGCTCACCTTGCGCATGTCCTTGTCGAGCTCCCACGGATGGAAGTAGACCATGGCCGGCTGGCCCTTGTTGTTGCGCGCCTCGATGAAGCTTTCCGTGACCACGTGCGGGAACAGGCGCAGGTAGCCGCCGCCGGACATGGGGAGGAATTTGTTTCCCACCCCCAAGGTCGACATGGGGAATTCCATCAGGGTCCGGCCGCTCTTAAGGTGCAAGGTATGCGGCAGGCGGTTGGGGTAATGCGGGATGCCGTAACGATCGCGCTTGATGGGGAAGATGCTGGAATCGTAGGCGAGGCCGTGCTTGGCCATGATCTCCAGGGCCCAATAGGTGCTGGGCACGATGGTGAAGTTCGAGGCGCGGTGCCCGCGGATGGGCGAGCTCGTCCGCTTGGAGATCGCTTCCATGGACTTGACCAGATCGGCCTCGAAGCCGGAAGGGGTCATGTCGGTGATGAGATTGTGGTTATACCCGTGCGTGCCTATCTCATGGCCTTCATTCGCGATCATGGTCACGATTTCTGGGAACTTGTCGGCCACCCAGCCCAGGATGAAGAAGGTGGCCTTGGTGTCATGCGACCGGAAGAGGTTTAGGATGCGCTCGATGTTGGCGACGACGCGCGTCTCCTGCTGGTGCCAGGTGGAAGCGGGGATCTTGTCCTTGAGGTTATAGGCATGGAACCAGCATTCCACGTCCACCGTCAGGAAATTCTTCACCCGGCCCTGGGGCCGGCTCAAGTTCACCACCTTGTCCATGTGGATTTCCTGGAGCATGCGCCAGACGCGCGGGCTGGGATCGCGCACGGCCATGCGGCCGCCGGACTTGTTGACCCGCTGGGAGAGCTCCACCAGGAAGCCCAGATCCTCCAGGTCGAAATCCTTGTTGGGCGTATAGCAGACTTCCATGGTCTTGAGGCCGCGGGCGGCCAGGCGATCGAGGCGCGCGGCAATCTCCCTGGGTTCCTTGCCCTGGATGATGAGCGAGCGATCGTCGCTGTCGAGCTTGACCCAGGCCGTAACTTTGTGATTACCCTGCTTACGAGGCTCGCGGGCCAGCATGTTCAGGAGCTTGATGCGCTTGAGGCTGGCCAGATCGCGGGTGTCGCCCTCGCGGCGCGGCTTGAGGGCCAGGTACCCGACGGTGTTGATCAGGATCCACCATTCCATGCGCGCCCAGGACCGGAAATGGCTGAAGGAGGCGCGGTAGGAATAATCGAAGTAGGATTTGCGCACCACGCTGTCCATGCCGTCGTCGTAGCCGAGGGTGATCTGCGCCAGGCCCGTGAGACCGGGCTTCACGAAGAGAGTGCGCTGGCGGTAATGGGGAATGGTCGCGCCGAACTGCAAGGTGAAGTGCGCGCGTTCGGGCCGCGGGCCGATGAAACTCATATCGCCCCGGAGGATGTTCCAGAATTGCGGCAGCTCGTCCAGATGAAGTGCGCGCAGCCACCAGCCCACCTTGGTCACGCGGGCATCGACGCCCTTGGCGGCCAACTGGGGGCCGTTTTTCTCGGCATCGGTGCGCATGCTGCGGAACTTGTAGATCTCGAAGGGCTTGCCGCCCATGTCGGATTTGCGGCCGGGGAAGTCCTGGTCCTCGTCCCATTTACTGACGTTGGCCGGGCCGATACCGACCGGGCTCGTAGACCCGTCCGGGCTTGCGCTCTTGGCGCCGTTTCCGTCCGCCGGGGCCGAAGCCTCTTCCGATCGCCGCCGCATCCTTTTATTGATGCCTATCCGTTCCTGGCTATAGAGGACCGGGCCCGGGCTCTCCAGCTTGATCAGGATCGCCAGGATGGGATAGCAAAACACAAAGGCGGCGGTGCCGCCCAAACCGACCGCGATGTCGGTCAGCCGTTTGACCAGGATTACGCTGGCGCTTGGCCGCATTTCCGTCCTTCCATGGGCTTACCGGGCCCCATCCCTTGGGACTTAGGCATTCCGCGGCTTCCGGTCCCGCCGGTCGCCGGAGGCAATCTTAGGGGGTGGTCGGAATTTTTTCCAATATTTTTCGTTTATACGGTTGGATTTGGAGGTTCGAGCGACCCCGAACCGTTGCGATCCTTTAGGCCACACCCAGCTACGCAAAATCGTATTTCATTTTATACACCTTGCCCGATTCATCCAGCCTGACCCAGATTGGCCACACTATGCATGAATGGATTATTGCGAATGGCGAATGGGGCGTGGCCGCTTTGATGCTACTCCAAAACCTTTTCCCGCTGTTGCCATCCGAAGTCATCATGCCGCTCGCCGGATTCCTGGCGTCGATGGGCTACCTGGATCTCCGCACTTCCATCGCCGCAGGCCTCTTGGGTTCGCTGCTCGGGGATTTACCCTGGTACTTCCTCGGGTTCGCCTTGGGAGAGGCGCGGCTCGAGGAGTTCGCCGCCCGGCATGGACGCTGGGTGATGCTCAAGCGGATCCACATCCAGAGGGCGGGCCAGTGGTTCGATCGCAATTCGGTCAAGGCCCTGTTGCTCGGCCGCCTGATACCGGGCCTCCGCACCTGCGTCAACATCCCCGCCGGCGTTTCGCGCATGGCCTTCCTCCCCTTCCTGGCCTATACCCTCATCGGCGAAACGATTTGGACCGCCATCCTGGCCTGCGGCGGCTATCTCCTGGGCCGGGACTACAGGCTCATCGGCCATTACCTGCATTTCGCGGCCTGGGGCATGGCCATTCTCGCCTCCTGTGCCTTGACCGTGGGCCTGTTCATCCGGCGGCATGGACGACGTACCGCCTGAGTGACCTCCGGGTGTCGCGGTCTCCGACATCTATCGGCGCCTCCGCGATATTTTTTTCTTATGGATAGGGGCCACATGCAAGAGGGTTGAAAGCCGGGGGGAGGCTGCGGGGATGCGTCGAGGCGGCCACAGCATGCGGGAACGGGGGCTGGACCGGCGCTACGGCATGGAAATTTTCCTGCGGTTCGCCGCCTACCAGACCACGCATTCCGGGAAGAACCCGCCCCCTAACAGCTTCCTCTGGAACGAGCACGCCCGTCTCTGGGAGGAAAGCCACCACCGCTCCCTGCTGGCGCGCCTCTTCGGCCGCGGCCAAGCGGAACCGGAATGGCACGATGCCATCCACCTCGAACGATTTCCCTTCGAGATCTCCTTCCTGAACGATGACTTCTCGGTAGAGGACGTGCAGGAGAGGCTCCAGGCCTGGCCCATGATCAGCGACTTCCAGGTGGCCGGGACCAACCTTACGGGAGAATGGTTCACCTGCCGGATTGACGTGATCGCCCAGGACCGGAATCACGCGCGCAAGATCGTGGAATGCATCTTCCTGCTCCGGGCCGGATTGGATTCGCCGGAAATCGAGGGCTTCGAGACCTTGCCCTAGGTTACGGATCGAGGGGATGCACGATGCGGATCTTGGCCGGAGGCGATGGGGGCTTCCCGCGTCTTGGCACGGGCATGGGCGGCGCGTTCACCGCGGTTCCGCGTTCCTGAACGAAGGGCTCGCCCTCGCCTTCGCTCCGCTCCGGATAATAGACCATTTCCAATCGCAGGGTCGAGAAGGCGGGACGGACCTCCGCCTCGCCCAGGATATGATCGAACCGCCTTTGTCCCTGGAAAGTCTGATGGGCCGCGATACGCTGGGGCGGGAAGGCCGCCAGGTCGACGGCCGGGCTTCCATTCTGACCGTCCGCCTTGGCGGAATCTTTAGCCGCTCCGGGCTTGCTCGGCATCGCAGCCGGCGCCCGGTCGAGGGTCAGCAGCAAGGTCTTCCCGCGCAGCGCGAACTTGGGCGGAACCTGGCAGTCCAGATAGAGCACGCTGTCGGTGGGATTGACGAAGGTGAAGGAGAATTCCAGGATGCCAGGACCCACCTTGTATAGGGCGCTTGCCAACTTAAGCGTCGGAAGGGATTGCGACGCCGACGCCTTAGAGGAAGTCGCCGCCAAAGGCGAAATCGACGCGAGAAGCGCCAGGGCGAAAAATATCCGGAGGAACGGGGACGATTTGCAGTCGATGAAGTCGATCGTTTTGGGCATGGGACATTATCCCTTTCGATTCGGGCGGTCGGCAAGGTCGGGGCCGACCGAGTCGGGGCCGATAGGATCGGGGCCGACAGGGCCGGGGGCGAGGATATCGGCGAGGGCGGCCGGCAAGGCGGGGAAGCGGAAGCGGTAGCCGGAAGCGAGGAGCTTGCCCGCGTCCACGTTCTGGCCTTGGAGCAAGGTATCGGCCATTTCCCCCAGGGCCAGGCGCAAGGCGAAGGCGGGCGCCTTGAACAGGAGGGGCCGATGCAGGGTATCCGCCAGGTTACGGCTGAATTCCGCCTGGGTCACGGGCGCGGGCGCGCAGCCATTGACGGGGCCGCTGAGATCCGCCCGCCCCAAGGCATGCATGAAGATGCCCATGGTATCCTCGACATGGATCCAGCTCCAGTATTGTCTCCCGGTTCCCAGCACGCAGCCCAGGCCGAGCCGGAAAGCCGGCGCCAGCTTCGCGAGCGCCCCGCCGCTCCGACCCAGCACCAGCCCGTTGCGGACCGCCACCGTCCTTATCCCATGGCCCGCGGCCCGGAAGATCTCCGCTTCCCAGGCAGCCACCACCTCCGCCAGGAATCCCGCCCCGGGTCCGTCGGACTCGCGGCGCAAGGCCGATCCGGAATCCCCGTAATACCCGATCGCCGAGGCCGACACCATAGTGGCCGGCGGCCGCCGCAGCCGTCCCAGCGACTCCACCAGGGCGCGCGTGCCCAAGACCCGCGAGTCCAGGATCCGCCGCTTGCGCTCCGCCGTCCACGGCCAGGCCCCGATATTCTCGCCCGCCAGATGGATCACCGCGTCGACGCCGTCCAAGGCTTTCTCGGGCACGGGTCCGACGCCCGCGGACCCGGGGCCCGCAGGCCCGGGGCCCGGCCAGGAAAAATGCATCACATCCTGAGGAAGGATTCCTGGGGAAACATGTAGGTTACGGGTGAGTATGCGGAGCCGGTGGCCCGCCTTCGCCAGACGGGCGGCCAGGTGGCTTCCGATGAAGCCAGTGGCGCCGGTCAGGAGTACGATCATTTCCCGCGCGGGGGCTTGGCCTTGGGCTTGCTGTCGGTTGCTGCGCCTGGCGCTCCTGCGACCGGCGTTGCGCCGGCGATCGGCGTTGCGCCGACGGGGACACCGGCCTCGCCGTCCGGCAGGATGGAGTATTCGGCCACGGCCACTTCCAAGGCTCCGTTATCGATAATCAGGCGACGCTCGGGCTTGAACCAGATCTGATGCTCGAGTTCCGGATCGGGCACCATGACATAGGCTTTGGATCCGGGGCATTTTGTTTTCAGGAATTGGCCGAGGGATTTGTAGAGCTCGACCAGATGTTCCTTGGTATCCTCGAGGCGCACGCCGTACGGGGGATTGCCCACTATGGTGCGGCCGGTCAACGGGCCTTCCAACTTGACGAAGTCCTTCTGCACCAGCTTGATGGCTTCCACATAGCGCGTCTTCGCGAGATTGGCGCGCGTGGCGGCCATGGCGCGGGCGCTGATGTCCACGCCGGTGATGAGCCCTTTGGGCAAGGGCTTGATGCGCTTGTCGATTTCAGTCTTGACCTTGAGCCAGAGCTCTTCGGAAAAATCCGGCAAGGTCTCGAAGCCTTGCG
>DAINDC010000272.1:0-6568 GCA_036732085.1 Fibrobacterota bacterium
CACGAAAGGGGTCCACCGTGACGCTCGCCGTCGGGGTGTTGGGCGCGCGGACGACCCCGACCGGGCCGACCACGCCCACGACGACCGGGCCCACCACGCCCTTGGGAAGATCCAGATGCTTGGCCACCAGAAGCTCATGGCTCAATTTCGACCAGAAGACATCCGGAGCCTTGACCCATTCCTCCAGCTCCACATTGACGACCGAAACCCCATCGCGCGAGGTGGAATAGGTCTTGTCCTTGCGCACCTCAGCGTATTGGAACAGGTATTGTTCCACCTTGGTCGTGATCTGTTCCTCCACCTGCCTGGATCCGGCTCCTGGATAATAGGCGACGACCAATCCGGAACGGACCGTGATCTTCGGATCCTCACGCCGCGGCATGGTCAGCAGGGCATGCACACCCGCGAGAAAGACCAGCAGCAGCACGCTCAAGGTCACCTGCGGATGATTGAGCGCGGCCTTGATCGGATTCATTCCCCGCTCTCCAGAATGCGGACGACTTCCCCATCGGACAACCGCCCCTGGCCTCCGGTAACGACGGGCTCCTGCTCCGAAAGGCCGGAAAGGACTTCCACTTCGTTCCCGGAAAGTTTTCCCAAGGTGACCGTTCGCCGGAAGGCCATGTTGCGGGACCGATCCACCACGAACAGGCTGTTCGAATCGTTGGACCCATGCACGACCGACTCGGCAGGCACAAGCAAGGCGGAAGAGCCGCCCTTCGGGGAATCCAAGTGGACCTCCGCGACCATTCCCGGTCGCAGGCGCGCCCGCGAATTATCCACGAGCACTTTTACGGTGAAAGCGCGCGACGCGGATTCCGCCATCGCTCCCACTTCCAACACCTTGCCCTTCATGGAGGTATCGAGCGCGGGCACATAGACGCTCGCCGGCATCCCCACCCGCACCTGGTTGAGTTCATTTTCAGGCAGGCTCGCCGTAATCTTTACGATGTGGATGTCAGCCACCGTGAACAGCGGACTTCCCATCGGAACGATCTCGCCTACCTCGGCGCTACGCTTCAATACCATTCCGGAAATCGGGGAGGAAAGCCGCGTATCGGCCAGGTTTTGCGCCTGCAGATCGCGCTGGGCCCGGGCCAGTTTCAGCGAGGTCGTCGCCTTGTCGAAATCGCTTTCCGAAATTCCCTTGTTCGCGACCAAGGCCTGCAATCGATCGTGCTCATCCTTGGCCAAGGCGAAATTGGCTTCCGCCATATCCAAGGCGATCCGATAATTCTTGGGATCCAGAGCGGCCAGAAGTTGGCCGGACCGGATGGTTCCCCCTTCTTCCTGGGCGATGAAATTCAGGCGGCCGCCGACCAGGAATCCGAGCTTGACGGTCTTGACTCCTTCCACGCTTCCGCTGACCACCAAGGCTTTGTCCACGGCGACCCGTTGGGCGGCCCGGACAAATACGGAAACCACCGGCACATGAACCGGGGAGGAATCCTTCCCCTTCTTATCTCCGAAAATGCATCCGGAAATCAGAAGGCCTCCGGAAACCAGTACCGGGATGGGTCGGATAAAAAGTCCGGCCGGCCTTTTGGGTCCGGCCGGCCCTTTGGGGAAAGGAAAGGGAAAAGAAAAATGGAACATCCGCATTAGTGTCATCCCATAAATATGCCATTTACACGCGATTTTGGATCGGGGAAACCCTCGGAAAAGCAGTCTGGTTACACTCCCGGACGCCTTCACCTATTAAATGATTTCAGAAGTTGATTAGCGCCTTGGGACCGGCGGACAATCCGGTTCCTTTTCGGAATTCTGGTTACGACTAATTCTGGATTCCGATAACAACTCAAATGGGAGCTAGGGGTTTTGCACCTGTCCGCATTTGGAATGGGTGTCCTAATAAGGAACGCCCTGTGGGCCTAATCGTCGGCGGCTTCCGCCCGCCCCCGCTTGGATGGGCGAGAAAGACCAGGAAACGAGGCGCATGGGCGACTGGTCCGGCGGTACGTTTTTTGCTTTTTTCGATTAGTTAAAGAGGACGAAATGGAAAATAAAATCAAAGACACCCGGTCCGTAAAATTGGAAAAGGTCCTGTCAGGCGACTTCATCCCTCTCTTTGGAGGCCGCCCCGATCGCAGCGCGAAAATCGGAAAAGACGATTCCCTGGATCTCAAAATCTTCCTCAATGTCACTACTTCGGTGGAAGAGTTCCTCCAGAGGATTTCGCGAAAGGCTCCGGAAAAAATTTCGGGTACGGCTGATGTTTAGGTATCGGGATGACTAGGCGTCATCATCGAACTTGGAATCGACCTGGATGATGTTCGAGGTTCCGCCTTCCTCGATCGACTGCTCCGAGACCAAGGTCAGCACCGCATTCTGCGTGAACTCGGCCAAGGACTTGGAGCCCAGGTTGCACATGGTGGCCCGCAGCTTCTCCAAGGTCATGGCCAGCACATCGTTCACCGAACCCACCACCGGCACATACCCGTCGATGCCTTCCTCGAAGTGGAGGCGCTGGGCGCCCTTCTCGTCCACATAGCGCTGCCAATTGCGGGCCCGGTTGGATCCTTCTCCCCAATAGGGTTTGTACATGCGGCCCTTGATGGAGACCTTGGGCGTGGGGCTTTCGTCCGTCATCGCGAAATAGCGTCCCATCATCACGAAGTCCGCGCCCATGGCCATGGCGACGATGATCTGGGTGTCGTTGGCGAGGCCGCCGTCCGAGCATATGGGAACGTAGACGCCCTTTTCCTTGAAGTAGCGGTTGCGTTCCTCGACCACTTCCATGAGGGCCGAGGCCTGGCCGCGGCCGATGCCCTTCTGTTCGCGGGTGATGCAGATCGATCCGCCGCCGATCCCGACCTTGACGAAATCGAGCTTGGCCTCTTCCACCAGGTAGCGGAAGCCTTCGGCGGAAACCACATTGCCCCCGCCGATGATCACCTTGTCGCCGAAATGCTTGCGAGCCCACAGAGAGGCATCGCGCTGGAATTCGGAAAAGCCATCCGAGGAATCGAAGGAGACCACGTCCACGCCCGCCTCGACTAAGGCCGGCAAGCGTTCCTGGTAATCATGGGTGTTGATTCCGGCCGCGGCCACCAGGCGCTTATGCGTGTCGAGAATCTCGAGGGGATTGTGGATATGATCGACGTAATCCTTCTTGAACACCACGGAGTTGAGCCTGCCGTCGGCTTCGAGGATGGGCAGGGCTTCCTTCTTATGCTTGTACAGGAGGTGGTTGGCCTCCTTGAGGGTGATGCCCACCAGGCCATGGATGACCTTGTCCTTGGGCGTCATATAGCCCTTGACCTGGGAGGTGAGATCGTCCTCGAACTCCCAGAAATCCTTATCGGTGAGGATGCCCAGGAACTTGCCGGTATTGGTCCCATCCTCGGTGACGGCGACGGTCGAGTGGCCGGTCTTCCGCATGACATCGAGCAGCTCCTGCAAGGTCGCATCCGGCTTGACATTGGAATCGCTGCGGACGAAGCCCGCTTTATGCGATTTGATCTTGGCGATCATGGAGGCCTGGGCTTCGATGGATTGCGAGCAGAAGACGAAGGCCATGCCGCCTTGGCGCGCCAGAGCCACGCCCATATCGGTGCCGGAGACGGCCTGCATGCTCGCCGAGACGACGGGGATGTTCAGGCTCAGGCGGCTGGGTTCGCCGGCCTTATGGCTCGCAACGGGACAAGCGAGGGAAACATTCCTGGGAACGTGTTCCCGGCGGGTGAGCCGGGGGATGAGCAGGTATTCGGAAAAGGTGCGGGAGAGATCGTCTAGTATTCTGGCCATGTCCAAATTTAGTCAGGGAGGATGATTTTTGTCATACCCGGCCAGAATTCGGTTTTTTCAAGCCTTGGCTAATGCCAGACCCGCGCGATACTGATGCACGCGCTTCCAACCCTCATCCGGAATCACGGCGCCCATGACCTGGACCACTTCGCTGCCGACCTTGCAACCCAGGCGGGCCGCATTGTCCAGGCTCAGGCCCTGGGTCAAACCGAACAGGAAACCGGAGGCCCATAAATCGCCGGCGCCGGTGGTATCGATGGCCTTGACCAGGTGCGCATCGACCGTATGGCGTTCCTTGCCTTGCGCGAGGAGCACGCCCTGCTTGCCGATTTTGACCACGGCGGTTTCCACCTTGCCCGCCAGGATGTCGAGGGAGGCGGATTCCCCGAGACCCGTATACGCTTTGGCCTCGTCTTCATTCGCCAGGACCATGGAGACGGACGGGAGGATTTGTTCGATGAATTCCCGGCAGATTTCGACCACTTGGAACGAAGCCAGATCGAGGACGATTTTCGCCTTGGCCTGTTTTGCCAAGGTCAGGATTTTTTCGACCACGGGACGATTGAAAAGGAGATAGCCTTCGAGCAGCACCATGCCCGCGTCGGTAAAGTCTTCCAGTTTTACGTCTTCGGGGCTGAGTTGGGAGGAAGCGCCCAGGTAGGTGAACATGGTGCGTTGCGCGTCGGGAGTGACCACGGAAAGCACGCGACCCGTGGCCAGGTCCGATTCTCGGATGCGGCGATCGACGCCGGCCTTTTGCAATCCGTTGAGGAAGGCCTGGCCGAGCTCATCCTTGCCCACGCGGCCAATCATGCGGGATTTCCCGCCCAGGTTGCCGATTCCCACCATGGTATTGCAGGCCGAACCGCCCGGAACCACCTTGACCGATGCCGCCGTGGACTTGAGCGCTTTATCGATGGTCGACAATTCGACCAAGGTCATGCCGCCCTTTTCCGACTCCATGCGGGTGATGAAGTGGTCCTCCTCTTCGACCAGCAAATCCACCAGGGCCGCGCCCACGCCCACCACCAAAGCATTATGACCGTTATTCATGCGACACTCCCAAACCCAGGTTCCCGTTTTTGCCGAAAGTAAATTAGAAAATCAGGCATCCGATTTGGCGGTTTGTCACCATCCTGGATGGTCCTGTCGAACAATCACTTTAACTTCGATGGATAGATGTTTGGGAAGCGGAAACGGATCAGGGATTATATTATGATATCGCCGGAGAACCCGCGCCCGTGAATCCGATTTTTATCGATCGGGATGCATGGGCGACTTCGGTCCAGAAAGGTTCAATTCGGCATGCTTGGAAAAGCGATCCGTCGTGCATTCGCGCCTTCGCCCGCGATCCGCCCCGGCTTATTCCTTAGCCTGATGCTTTTCCTGCTCACTGGCCACGCATCTCCCATCCATGCCACCGATGCCGCCGTAGCCAATGCCGTGGAGGCCACCCCTGCCATCGAAACCAAATCCGCGCCGCTCCTTCTGGAGTTGATCGACAGCGCTTTGATAGCCAAGGTCTGGAGGGCCATCTACCCCGACTCCGCCTTGCCCTCCGGCGAATTCCAAATCGTACTGCCTTATGGTCCGGAAATGATTCCCGACGGCCAAGACCCCGTGGGCAATGCCTTCCTGCTGCGGAACGGAACCGAGGTGGGCCGACTGGAGAGGGCGGCCTGGCAGCAAATCGCGCTCGCCTCGAAAAAGGAGGGCGGTGAAGGCTGGTCCACGTCCAATGACGGGGCGAACCGCGAAGAGGTCCCGATCCTCTGGAAGGCGATTCACTGGAACCTGGACAACCTGTTCGCCTTGTCGGATTGGCCGGCGGGCCTGCTGGTGGGCATCGGCTCGTCGATCAGCTCCATCCCTTTCTCGAAGCCGCAATACGAGCGCGACATCGATTTCGCCTGGTCACAGAAATTGCGCAAACATTATCTCCTGGGCTTGGAACTCCACCGATCCCAATTCGGCGGCGGGCTCACGCGCATGGCCTTGGAGGCCGATGCCATCGGGGGCGGAGCCACGGGACTGCCGTTCACGGGCAAGGCCGGCAGCATCCCCTTCTGGGGAGAGGCGTACTGGTGGTGGGCGGCCTCGGTGGGCGTGCCCGGCCTGAAATACACCTTGGCCCTGGCCAACCAGCCGCTGCCCCAGTACTATTGGCTGGATCCTTCCGCCACCGCCGCGGTCAAGGAACGCAGATCGGGGCAGATGGTGAATCAGTGGACCGGTTCCTCACTGGAGCAGGAGGGTAACCTCTCGCATACCCTGGATGCCCGGTTGGGCTACCTGCGTTATGGCTTCCATTTCGATTCGGATGCCTACAACTTTCCGGTGCAGACCATCGGCATGGACGACCTCCCGTCCTTCTTCGGATCCTGGGGCGGCGGATTGATCCTCGCTTCCGATATCATCGCCACCAGAGTCTGGCTCGACATTCCCGATCTCGCCCTTTCCCTGCCGCGCCCGCTGGACTTTCCCACCGACTTCCGGCTGGCCTTCCTGCGCCTGGAATTCGCCTATCGCAACATCCGCAATTTCAATCTGGGCGTATCGGTGCGGATACACCTGGACAATCCCATCATGAATCGACCCGGAGCATGAACATGAGCCAGCCCCTCAAGCTTTCCGAAGACCCCCTACACCAGGCCAAACGGACCTTGCTGCGTATCCGCAAGACCGTGGGCCTGTCCTTTCTGGCGCCTCTTCCGATCCTGTTGATCGCCACCGCGGGCTTCTTCAAGCTCGATCCCGTCTGGTTCCACAATCCCTTCCTGGTGATCATCTTCGCCCTCTTCGCCACCGGCCAGATCATGGC
>DAINDC010000272.1:6578-7449 GCA_036732085.1 Fibrobacterota bacterium
GGCTCCTGCGGGGCGTGTCCAATGCCATGAAATCGGTGGAAGTGCTGGCCGCCTCCGGCGACGAACCCGATCTGGCCATCCTCCGCGCCCGCCTCCTGGAGAACGCGCCGCCCGGGCATATGCGCGATCTGCTGCTGCGCTGGATCGAGCTCGGCATCCGGGGCGAGACCTTGGGTTCGGAATCGCTGCTCGACAATGCCTGGGATCGCCGCGCCCACCATGACAGCCGATCGGTTTCGCTGCATATTTCCCTGAACCGGACCACCCTCAAGATCGGCTTCCTGGGAACGCTTTACGGCCTCATCCTCACCTTCCCGCCCATGAAGCGAGCGGTGATGGGCCTGGCGGACAGCGAAGGCGAGATGCGTTTCATCCGGGACATCTCCAAGGCCATCGACGGCGATGAATACGCCATCCTGGTCACCTTGGGCGCTACGGCGCTTTCCATCCTCATCGAGCTCGTGACCGTGCAGATTTTGGAACGGGCCCTGGGCGGGTTCGACATGGTGAACAGCCATATCAACGATTGGAACCTGACGCGCCTGCAGCCCTGGATCCGCAAGCGTTACGGCACCGATGCGCGCCAGCGCCAGGTCATCGAAAACCAAGCTACCTTGGAGCTCAAGATGTCCCAGACCCAGATCGAGATCGATCGCAACCTGGGCCGCGCCATCGAGGCCATCGCCAAGACCACCAAGCAGATCGAGCAGCTCTCGCAGGTGCAGGCTTCCGTGGGACGCAGGCTCGCGGAGATGATGGAGTACGAACGGCAGTACCGCGGCTTCATCCAGAGCAAGCAGAATGCGGCCGCCCCTCCCAGCCATCGCCTCTCCCCGATGGATCCGCTCGGGGAGATCGAACCGATCAAGCC
>DAINDC010000273.1:0-7448 GCA_036732085.1 Fibrobacterota bacterium
CCACCACGATATTGGTTTATTCCGCTTTTTCAGGCCTTGCGCCGCATCCACCCAGATCTCCAAAGGACCACGTTTCACGGTGATTTCCGCATTACAACCTTATGGAGATCCGGGTAATGATTTGATATGATTCCGTAACACCCGCTACAAAGGAGACTCCCTGGCCAATCAAAAACGGGACGACGCATTCATGGACCACATGCGCGCGACTGGGGATCCGCTCGCGGATGCCGTCATCGCGGATTTCCTGAGCGACGGCCGAATCGCCGGGTTGAACGAGCTGCTGGGAAACATCCATGCTACCCTGGCCGATCCCGCCAAGACCCCGGCCAGCCTTCGGAACTACCTGGAGGCCTCCGCCCGGCTCCCCGCGTGGGCGGACCCGGCCCGGATCAAACGGGCGCAGGACCTTTTCACCCTGCACGGACCGCTCTTCGGGGTGGCCCTCCTGTTCAAGTCCCTGCCGATTCTGTATGCCGGAGGCAAAGGCGGGGCGCAGGTCCTGGCCATGACCGGACAGCTCACCCAGCATTACCGACGGCGGGCCGCGGAAACCCTGCGATTCATCCTGAACGTCATGGAACCCGGCGGACTGGATCCGGCCGGCTCGGAGCCGGGTGGCTTGAAGCCGCAGGGCAAGGGCATCGCCACCACCCAAAGGGTACGCCTGATGCATGCGGCCGTCCGGGCCTATACGGGAGGGACCCCGCAATGGAAGAACCAGCCGGATTGGGGCCGGCCTATCAATCAGGAGGAACTGGCAGGCACCATGCTGGCCTTTTCTTCCGTGGCCTTGGACGGCGTGGCCGCCCTGGGGCTTTCCATCGCGAGCGCGGACCAGGAAGCTTACCTGCATACCTGGAAGGTGATCGGGCACGTGCTCGGGATCCGCGACGAACTCATGCCCGAGAATATGACCCGGGCCCGGTCGCTTTGGAAACAGATGGCCCGCCGTAATTTCCGCAAGACCGAGGAAGGGCTGCTGCTTATCGGCGATCACCAGGCCTTTCTCGACGAACTCTTGCCCGGCATTCTCATGAAGGAAGGCGTACCCACCTTGCTGCGTTACCTGATGGGCCGCAAGATTTCCGATCGCATCCTCCTGCTCCCCAAGGCCTCGAAGCCATTCACACTACTGCTCATCCTGACGGAACTGCTTCATCTGCAGGCTTGGGGCTTCCGGTTGTTCCCCTGGCTCGTCAAGGCGGCCAGGCATGTCAGCATACGGCTCATGGAAGGCCTGCAAGCCTATCTGAAGGTGGGGCATTCCAAGCCTTTCCGCATCCCGACCGGCATCCCGCAGAATGGACTCTGACCAGGATTTCCGCTGAAAACCCCATTTTATTACTGCTCTTTTGGGCAGTAATGAGGTATATTAGCAAGACACCTTAACCGGGGATTTCCCATGCACCCGATTGTCTTCCAATTCGAGCGAAGAACCTTTTGTTACGATACCGAGTTCAAAAGATATCAGGTTTACCAAGACCATGAATGGATCAAGGTCAAGGATGCCACCCTGATCGGCAGGCTATTGCAATATATGAACGAAGGTTCGGGACCCGATTCGGATTGAGGAAGAGTCCCCGCTAACAGGAAGGCGCCTCTAAGAGACCCTAACAGAATGGGGACGCGACCTTCTACGGGAACGCCTCTGGAATTAACGCCCCGCTTTTTTCTGCTTCCGGAAGATCGGTTTCTTGCCTTTGAGGATCGACCGATCAAATCCGCCCGGCCCGCGTTGCGCCGGATCAATGGAGACCTTTTCCTTTTTCGGTTTGGCCGCCGCGCTCTCGGATGCGTCTGGCTTCTTATCGTTTGAATTCTGTTCCATCGGCTCACTCGCTTTCTTCAGTCCCTACACCAGCCCCATTTTGAATGGGGACGGGTATGGGAAAACATAAAAAATCCCAGCCATCCTCTTGGACTGAGGAAGGACTGAGGGACGATTAAGCGCTCCTCAAGGCATCAGCCCAGCCTTTTTCTGCCTGTAAATCCATAGGTAAGTCGCATCCAAGATCAGCGAGGTCAACGCCATGGCGTGCAGGAAGTGGTTGTCCCTGTAATGCAGAAGCATGAACACGGTGTTCATACCGGTCCCAACGCTCCGCATCCAACCGATGGCATTGGAAAATCCGGATAAGTTGGGGGCTTTGATGAGCAGAAGCAGGCAATAGACCGAGATGAAAAGCTGCGCGATATAGGCAGAGTTGGCTCCGATGAAGGTATCGTGCCCTTCTTTGGTGAAGAAATAATAGGTCAAGCCGAAAACCACCGTGGCCAGTAAGGAGAGCGGTAGGAAATGCCTTTTCAAAATGGGATTATCAAATTGCTTGTCGCCGAAATGGAGCATCTGCCAAAAAATAAAAACGTCGAGAAAGAACCACGCACGGTAGGTCCAAACCAGGAAATACCCCATATCCGTGAAGAAGAAGAAGGACCAGAGGAATTCCCAGGCGAAATTGCTGCAGCCCGCAACCACCGCCATTTCACAGGACTTGTCCCGGCGCATGTTCCGGATGAGTAAGCCATAAGCCACGACCCATAAAAGGCATCCCCCGGCGAACAGGAACAGTTCCACGACCGTATAGGGAATGCAATTCCGATCCACGCGATTGAGGAAACGCGCCGGATCGTTTTGCAGGCCGGTTTCAGGGCACGATATAACCGAGCTCATAGGAAAGTTCCTTGTCCGGATAAGTTGGAAAAGATATCGTCCGTATTATTCCATCGTTTGCAAGGAGAGTTCCATCGTTTGCAAGGAGAGAACCAGTCCAACCCTTGGGGACAGGCTGCGGGATTGAACAAAATGCATGGCCGAAACCAGGAGAATTAAATTGAAAATCCACCTATCGGGATATATTCTTTTCCCAGGTTCGGTCCGGACCCAACCATTTGGCGAAAGTAAACCCATTGAGTCGCTTCAAAACGAAAGTCCTATCCGGTATCCGCATTATCGGGGAGCTCGGCATTTATCCGGGGATGGCTCCCAACCTCAGCCATAACGTTCGCGTCGCGAATATTTCGGCACTCGGGCATATTTTCACCACCTTTCCCTACTTCTTCGTTTTCCTGCATATGGGGAACCGGCCCCTGGCTTACTTCCTGGTTCTCCCCTTAGTCGCCACCTGTGTGCTCACCTGTCTCCTGAACCGCAGCCGCCATTATGACGCGTCCCGCATCCTGTTGCTCTCGGCCATCAATCTCTGCATCTTCATCGTGGCCGGCGTTCTTAGCGAGGCCAGCAAGGTCGAAAACGTCTTCTATTACACCCTGGTCATGCCTTTCCTCTATTTTCATTTGTCGGAAAGGAGAAACCTGATCCTTTCCCTGGTACAGCCCCTGATTCTGTGGCCGCTCTTGCAAGTTTGGGGGTATGCGCACCTGGGTCCCGCCATCCTGCCTCCGGAGTCCGTTCGGACGATTGCCTATCTCATCACCCCCACCACGGCCCTTATCTTATTCGCCGGAACTTTTTTCATCTACTACTCCAATCAGAAGAATGCGGAAACCCTCATCACGGCCAAGGAAGTCGCCGAGAAAGCCAATCGGGCCAAGAGCCAATTCCTGGCCAATATGAGCCATGAGATCCGGACTCCCATGAATGGCGTCGTCAGCATGACCCAGCTTCTCGCCCTGACCGAGCTCGTGCCAAAACAGCGGAAGTACGTCAAGGTCATCCAGGATTCCGGAATGAACCTGCTCGCGCTTATAAACCAAATCCTGGACTTTTCAAAAATCGAGCAGGGTAAAATCCGCTTGGAGTCCGACACCTTCAAGTTCGATGATGTGATCGCCGAGGTCATGGCCCTGTTCACCCTCCAGGTCGATGAAAAAAATCTCACCCTTAATTGGGGCTTCGACAATCCCATACCCGCGACGTTCCGCGGAGATCGAATGAGGTTGCGGCAAATCCTGATCAACCTCATCGGCAATGCCATCAAGTTCACCCACAAAGGCAAGGTGGAACTGCGGATACGCATGGAAGGCAAAAAGGGAAAGCTTGCCACCATCCGTTTCGACATCCACGATACGGGCGTCGGCATACACCCCAAGGATAAGGCGAGCCTTTTCCTGCCCTTTTCCCAAGCGGATGAATCCAATACCCGCAAGTTTGGCGGCACGGGCCTCGGCCTGGCTATTTCCAAGCAGTTCGCGGAAATGATGGGAGGAGAAATCGGATTCAGGAGTGAGCCCGGGCAAGGAAGCCATTTTTGGTTCACAACGCTTCTGGAAGAAGCATCCATAGAGAAGGATTTCGCCGCGGAACATATTGACGGGAAAGAAGAAGTTGAAATCCTGATGCCCCGGTTTCCGGAAGAGGGGGGGAAACCTTCCTCACTAATGCGAATCCTGGCAGCGGAGGATAATGCCATTAATCAGCAGGTTATCCGAATCATTCTGGAGCAACTGGGTATCCAGCCGGAAATCGTCGGCAATGGACAGGAGGCGGTGGAGGCTTGGACGAAAGGAAGGCATGACATCATTTTCATGGATTGCCAAATGCCCGAGATGGATGGGTATTCTGCGACCCGGGAAATCCGGCAACGTGAAGGATCCGATTCCAGGCCCTTCATAGTCGCCATGACGGGAGACGCCATCAAGGGGAGCCGGGAAAAATGCCTGGCCGCGGGGATGGACGATTATCTCAGTAAGCCGGTGTTGATCGAGCAGATCAAGACTATCCTGGCAAAGGCCTTGGAGTTGGGTCGGACGCGGGGCCGGGGATAGGCGGGTTGGGATTAGGTTGGGATTAGGCGGGAAGCGAAATAGTGAATACCGAGCCGAGGCCGGGAGTGGTTTCCACGGAAATACCTCCGCCCCAAGCCTTTAAACTCTCCTTGGCAATGGTCAACCCCATCCCCCGTCCCGATAGGGCATCCGGTTTTTCCGAGGTGCTGAACCCTGGAAAAAAAATAAGCTGAAGCTGGTCTTTGTTCCCGATCGCCTCCGCCTCATCCCGACTCCAAATGCCGGAAGTAATAGCCCGCTCGACCAGCGCTTCGCGGTCAATCCCCTGGCCATTGTCCTTGACCGAGAAGACATGCCCACCGAACGACCTTGCGTAGGTGAGATCCACCCTACCAATGCCTTTTTTTATCCTCTGCGGACTTCCGGCATTTTCGATCCCATGCACCACCGCATTCCTCAGCAAATGGACGAGAGCCTCGTCGACCCTGAAAAGCAGTTCCGGATCCAACTCCAGGTCCCGGGGGTAAACGGCGAACTCGACTTCCTTGCCTAACTTCACAGCGACCCGCGACACCAAATCCTGGTATTTATGCGCCAGGGAAAAGAATCCCCTATTGGCGATCCTCTTGCAGTATTCCACCAAGGTCAGCAGTTCCGGACTGAGCGCCTGCGTCTCGACCTTGCCGGCCAGCTCCCGGATCCGGAGCACCTTGCTCTCGGGCAGGCGGACATAGGCCTCTTCCGAGTTGCCCGTCAGCAGCAGGTGAATCTCGTGCATGCGCTTGATCTCCTCCCTCATCTCATTGATCAGGCGCCTGGCTGCGGGAAAGGATTCCGACCAGGTAATCTTCCCGCGACCGACATGGTCCAGCTGGGTTTCCAAATCATGGGCAAACGCCATGAGCGCCTCGAAACCAAAAGCTCCCGCATTGCCTTTAATGGTATGGCAATCCTTATAGGCGGCATGCACCCAATTGGCGAAATCCTGGCGGCCTTCCGGCTCTCCGCCCTCTTTGGTTCTCAAGCCATCCTTGTCGAAAGGATGCTCCAATCTCCCCAAGCCATTATACAGGGAATTGATCTTTATAGTGGAGTCCTTCAGGAATTCGGAAACGACCTCTGGGGGATTGCTCGTGATGCCCAGGATGGTCTTGACCTTATTTTCCAGCCGGATTTTCTCCTCCTTCATGTGCAGCTCCTGGAGCTTGGTCTCGGTGACATCCTGGACCAGGGCCATGATCTTTATCAGGTTCCCGTTCGCGTCCAGGATTTTTTGGTACTCCACCCTAATTCGCCTTTGGCTCGATCGACTGCCAATGGAGATCTCTTGCACAGGCGCCAACTTCACCAATTTCTCCCAACGGTGGGTCCGATAATATTTCAATACCACATCCACCCAGTCCCGGAAAAGATTCACGTCGTGCGTGCCGAGACGGAAAACTTCAGCGAGCGTCTTGCCGGCCATGTCATCCATCCCCAGGATTTCGCAGGCGCTCAAGGAACAGTCGGGATTGACGGTCAGGTTCAGGTTGAAGGTGAACAATCCCTGCTTGACGTTATCCAGGATGTCCCGGATCTGGCGGACTTTTTCGTCCGCCAGCATTTGCAGATTGCCCATATATCCTTTGATCTTCACCTGCATGGTTGCGAAGGCTTCCGCAAGCACGGCAACCTCGTCCTCGCCTCCAATCTTGATCTCGGCCCGGTAGTCCCCGTTGGCGATGCGAATTGCAGATGCGGTCAATGCCGTTATGGGCTTGGTAATCCTTTGCGCCATTACCGAGGAATACCAGATGGCCATGATGAAGGTGAAAAATCCCAGCAATAGGAAGAGCAGGATGGTCACCTCCCTCGCTTTTCTCCAGGATTGGCGGGCCTCATGCAAGGCCGCATTCATTTGGCGGGTGGATATTCCGAATCGGACCGTGCCTTTGACGACACCGTTTTTCACAACCGGCGCCACGAATTCAATCACTTCATCGCCATTGTGCACGCCGACCTTGTATTGGACATCGGCAGCCGTGGATGCCCACAGGCTCATTTCATCTTGCAAAGGAAAGGAAAGCGGAGGCGGGGCGGCTTTGGGCAGCATGACCTCCGCACCAGGGGGGGAATCGCGGGACCGCACGGAAGCCAGAGGCCTGCGATTAACGTCCATGTATATCCCGTATAGGATCTCCGGATCGCTCTCCACGGCGACGCCGATGATTTCACGGATGGCGCCCGCGGAACCCGGTTCCTCCAAAGCGCCCAGGATCGCCCTCGTTCGTTGGATTTGCCGAGAGCCCTTGGCCACGATGGCCTTTGAGATATCCCGCTGTTCACTAAAAAAATACCGGTGGGTGCGGACCAAATCCAGCGTCATGACAATCGAAAAGGCCACTCCCAAAACCACGGCCAATTGGGCCACGTGACTCAGGAAGAGCTTCCTCTGGATGCCGCCCTTCAAAGGCAGCAGGGGCTTTATAGAATCTTCCTCCATGCCTTCCGCGTGATTATGTCGCAAATATTTCCTGCAAGGTCAGCTTGAAGTCCTTCCGGAATTCCTCGTCTTCAAGTTGGAAGGGCTTTTCGAGATAAGCCTTGGCGCCCGATTTCATGCACTGGAGTATGGAAGGCCCGCCTACGGCCGAAATGATGAGGACATTTGCGCCAGGGTATTCCGCGAGGATCTCCACCAAGGCGGTATGTCCGTCCTTGATGGGCATGGTGAGATCCAGGCAGATGAGATCCGGTTGGAATCTCCGATACAGTTCCAC
>DAINDC010000274.1:0-4498 GCA_036732085.1 Fibrobacterota bacterium
GGCGCAGGCCGGGCCTCGCAGGAGATCATGCAGAACCTGATCGGCGATTTGCACACGCTTCCGTCCATCGTCAAGAAGGTGGAATTGCAGGGCGTCATCATCGCCCTGGAGGAAGGCGCCTTCCAGACCGCGGTGAAAATCCTTTCCGAAAAATCGACCCATGATCTGGAAGTCAAGCTCCTGGTGGGGGAGCCGGAACCGGGCGAGATGTCTTTGATCGATTTGAATTTTGGTAAGTGAGGGTAACGTCAAGTTACCCGTAAACAAAGGACGATATGCCAATTCCCAAAGGCCCCCATCTCGAATTCGAGCAGCCCATTGTCGAGCTGTCGATCAAAATCGAGGACCTGCTCAAGAATAGCGAGATCAAGTCCTCGGACGTGAAGGATCTGATCGCCAAGAAGGAGGCGATGCAGAAGAAGATCGCGTCCAAGCTGACCGCCTGGAACCGGGTGGAGCTCGCGCGCCGTTCGGGCCGTCCTTATACCTTGGATTATGTCGCTAATATCTTCACCGATTTCGTGGAGCTCCACGGCGACCGCTGCTTCGGCGACGATCCCGCCCTCATCTGCGGCTTCGCCAAGCTGGAAGGCCAGAGCGTCATGATTCTGGGGCATCAGAAGGGCAAGGACACCAAGGAGAGCATCCGCCGCAACTTCGGCATGGCCCATCCGGAAGGCTATCGCAAGGCCCTGCGCTGCATGAAGCTGGCCGAGAAGTTCCATCTGCCCATCATCTCCTTCATCGATACCATGGGCGCCTATCCCGGCATCGGCGCGGAAGAACGCGGCCAGGCCGAGGCCATCGCCCGCAATCTCATGGAGATGTCGGTCATGGCCGTGCCCATCCTCTGCATCGTCATCGGCGAAGGCGCCAGCGGCGGAGCCATCGGCATCGGCATCGGCGATCGCCTGCTCATGCTCGAGAACGCCTGGTTCGGCGTCATTTCGCCGGAGTCCTGCAGCGCCATCCTCTGGGGCGACAGCTCCAAGAAAGTGGAACTCAGCGAGACCATGAAAATCACGGCCGAGGATCTTTTCGGCCTCAAGATCATCGACCGGATCATCCGGGAACCGCTCGGCGGCGCCCATTGGGATCCGGAACAGATGTACCGGATTCTCAAAGGCGTCCTGACCGAGGAATTGGAAACGCTGAACAAGTTCAAGGTGGACGAGCTCGTGGAGCGGCGCATCGCCAAGCTCTCCTCCATGGGGCAATACTCCGGCTGATTGTATTAGCGCAGGACGCGCACACGCTAACCAAGGATGACGAAAATGGTCGATCAGGAACTTTTGGACATGTTATGCTGCCCGGAAACCAAGGAAGACGTGGCCTTGGCGGAGGCCGGAGTCATTGAGGAGGTGAATCGCCGCATCGAGGCCGGGCAACTCAAAAACCGCGGCGGCGAGCCGGTCAAGGAAAAGATGGAGGCCGGATTGGTCCGCGCCGACCGGAAATACCTCTATCCCATCCGGGAAGACATTCCCATTATGCTGATTGATGAGGCAATACCCCTGGAAGGTTTGATATAATAGAGGTTTGGCCGGGTTCCGATTGGGGCCCGGACCGTAAACCGTTGCGACGGGGGATTCATGAGTATTCAGTATACGGCTGATCAATTGCAGCGGAAATTCCCGGGTTCGGCCGGGTTCGCCCGGCTCGCCGAAGGCCTCCGGACCGAAGGGCGTCTCGATGAAGCCATCCAGGTTTGCCAAGATGGATTGAAGGCGCGTCCCCTCCAGCTCTCTGGATATCTGATTTTGGGCAAGGTCTACATCGATGCCGGCAGGTTAGAGGAAGCGCGCGAGCAATTCGAAAGTGCCTTGCGCCTCGATCCGCGTTGCCTGTCCGCCATGCATTTCCTGGCCGAGATCATGAACAAACTCCAGTGGGAAGAGGCGGCCGCTGGCTACTACCGTTCCATCCTGGAAGTGGAACCGTGGGACGAGGAAATCCGCGCCCTCTTGGGGCAACCTCCTCTGAAGGCCGGCAGCCATGCGGCGCAGACGCAGTCTATCGCTTCTCCTTACGAGGCCGCCGCACCGCAGGATTTCACTCCGGTCGATCCCAACGAGGACACCTTCCATAAACCGGAAGGCCTGAGCGGCGACGTGATGGAGATTAATCTCAACGATGGCACGGACTTCCCGGCGGGCGAGGATGCCGGAACCACGGCCGCGACCTTGGGGGACGACGACCTTTCCCTGGAAGATGCTTTGGCCATGCAAGCGGCGCCCGAAGAGATCCTGGAAAAGGCGCCGGCCGATTCCGGTTTGTCGGGAGAAGAGCCCGCCCCCATTTCCGGACAGGATGTGGAAGACCGGCTCGATTCCTTGTTCGGCGCGGACGATGCGATGCCGCCGCAGCCGGCCGCTTCGACTCAGTCCGATGACCTTGGCCAGGCGACCGCCAGCGGCCCTTTGCCTTTCCTGGGCGATGCCACGACCATCCAAACGGGCTTCGGCGACGCCGACATGGTAACGGACGAGGAACGGGTCTCCGGCGAGGATATCGAGAAACGTCTGGACGATTTATTCTCGCTTACGGAGGCGGACAAGCTTCCCGCATCCAGGCCCGAGGCCTCGGAGGACTTCGCTTCCACAGGCATGGCGAACCTGCGGGCCGCCGCGCCGGTAGAGGAATCGCGATTCATCGATTCCGGAACCCGCGAATCCTCCATCGACGATTTGACGCGGGCGGGAGAGACGACGGGCGTGGAGAGGGCCGGATTTTCGGACCTGGACGAGGCCGGTTCCATGGGAACGGAAATTGGGCCAACGGAAACGGCCCCGGCGATGCCGGAAGTCCCGGAAGAAATGGTCACCGGCCAGGACGTGGCCGAACAACTGGATTACCTTTTCGGGGCCGAACCGGCTGCCGAAGAGAGCCAAGCCCCAGAGGCCGCACAGGCCGAAAAGCCAAGCGCCGCGGATTTCGCCTGGTCGCCGGCTGAGCCGGCCTCCGCATCGGATGAAACGGGGGAGATGAAGTCGGCGGTCGCATCGGAACCGCTCTCCGGGGATATCATGTCCACCGAATCCATGCTGCCCATGGGCTGGCTCGCGGATGCGGGCGAGCAACCGCGGATCACGGGCGCGGATATCGAGGCGCAGCTCGACAAGCTCTTCGACATGGAAGGGGAATCGGACCGGTTCGATGCCGCCAAAGTCGTCCCAGGTAACCCGCAAGTGCCGGTAACCTTCGCGGACCTGGACCCGAACCAGCCCATGGATGCGGCGCCGGAAGCGAAATCGCAGGCGATGCCCGGCGACGAATCCGATCTCACCGTGACCATGCCGGTGATGAAGGATTCCGACCTGAAGGAAAGCGTTTCGGATTGGATCGCGAAGCAATCGGATCGGGAAGCGAATACGGATGCCTCCGGCGAAATGCGGCTGCCGGTGGACGGCGACAACCTGTTCTTGGCTTCCGATGCCACCTTGGAACTGCCCGCAGCCCGCATCGACAATGGCCTCGTCGAGGAATCGGAATTGTTCGGCGGCTTGGGTTTGGAAGATATGGGCGCCCTGTCGGAAACCACCTCGATCGAAATGATCGACGGCAACGATGTCGCCGTGCGCTTGGACGAGCTTTTCGCCCCGGAGGTTTCCGGCATCGAAACGATGGGAATGGAAATGCCGGCCGTGGAAACGGAAGACCCGGCCGACAGCGCCCTGGAAACATCGGATTCCGAAGCGATGGTAACCGGTGAAGAAGTGGCTTCCCGTCTTTCCGAAATCTTCGAGGCCCCGTCCCATGCGGTGACCGCCCCAGGAACCACCGGGGTCGGAAACGGGTCGATCGACGATTCCATGGAAGTGCCCTTCAGTTTGGAAACCGGGCTGGAGACCGCGGAAGCGGCCGCCCCGACGCCGGTTGCCGCCCAGCCCATGCCGGCGCCCCAGGCGCCCAATCCCCTGGCTCCCATGATGGACGAGGAGGACGGGTATCCGGAAGAGGAGGAAATGCCTCCCCAAAATGGTGTGGGGGCCAATGTTGCCACGGTCACCCTAGCGGAAATATATTTCCAGCAAGGTTTAAAGGAACAGGCGCTGCAGATTTATCGCCAGCTCCTGGAACGGGAACCCGGAAACGACTCGGTGCGAAAACGGATTTCCGAGATCGAAGCGAGCAAGTCTGAGGGAGAGAATGGGAATCCGGACGGCCAAAAACCGGACTCGGATCCCCGTCGACCCAGGCCCGGACTCAAGGTTCCGAAAAGAAAAAAATAGGCCGGGACTCCGGAAAGGACGAGCATGCAATTGAATGACGTGGCACATCTGGTCAAACTGCTGGACAAGAGCAGCCTCACCGAGATCAGCTTCAGCGACGAGAACTCCAAGGTCGTCCTGAAGAAGGAGGTCTTCAATGCGGCGCCGGTCCACGTAGGCATGATGCCCGCGCCCATGGCCATGTCCGCCTCCGTCCAGGCCGCGCCTGCGGCCATCGCCGCTCCGGCCGCCGGGTCCGGCGCATCCTCACCCGCCGCTGAAAAGGC
>DAINDC010000274.1:4508-4837 GCA_036732085.1 Fibrobacterota bacterium
CCCATGGTGGGGACGTTCTCCGCCAGCTCCACTCCCGGCACGGCTCCCCTGGCCCAGGTGGGAACCGTGGTCAAGGCCGGTCAGGTCCTCTGCATCATCGAGGCCATGAAGATCATGAACGAGATCGAATCCGATCATGCCGGCGTGATCGAAGAGGTCTGCGTGGCCAACGAGACGCCGGTCGAATACGGCACGGTGCTGTTCCGCATCAGGCCCAGCTAGCATGAACGTTGAATCTCTCCTCAAGGAGATGGTCCTCCGCGTGGTGGGCGAGGTCATGGGCCTGCGCCACCGTCAGGTCAGCGTCCACCGTGGCGTCAACCTCCGCT
>DAINDC010000274.1:4847-7443 GCA_036732085.1 Fibrobacterota bacterium
CCGCAACGCGTCGGACTTGCATCTGCGCGTCGGCGGGCAGCCGGCTTTCCGCATCAATGGCGAGCTGTACCGGCTTCAGGATCAGCGCATCTCCCCGGAGCAGATGGAGCAGTTCATCCTCGATCTGATGGATCGCAACCAGAAGGGCAAGTTCGACGAGAACCACGAGCTCGACTTCGCCATCGGCATCCGCAATATCGGCCGCTTCCGCGTGAACGCCTTCAAGCAGCGCGGCACCCCGGCATTGGCCATCCGCGCCATCGTGGGAATCATTCCCGCTTTCGAACAGCTCGGCCTGCCCGAAGTCATCCGGGATCTGTCCCTGCGCAAGCGCGGTCTCATCCTGGTCACGGGCACCACCGGCTCCGGCAAGTCGACGACCTTGGCGTCGATGATCGATCATATCAACGAGCATGCCTCGGCGAATATCGTCACCATCGAGGATCCGATCGAATTCCTGTACAAGGACAAGAAGAGCATCATCTCCCAGCGCGAGGTCCTTACCGATACCACCGGGTTCACCACGGCGCTGCGCTCGGCCTTCCGCCAGGATCCGGACGTGATTCTCGTCGGCGAAATCCGCGATCAGGAGACCATGCAGATCGGCCTCACCGCCGCGGACACGGGCCATCTCGTGTTGTCCACCTTGCATACCATGAACGCGGTCGAGACCGTGAACCGCATCGTCTCCTTCTTCCCGCCCCACCAGCACCAACAGGTCCGCCTGATGCTTTCGAGCACCTTGGTGGCCATCATCACCTTGAGACTCCTGGCCCGCAAAGACGGCCAGGGGCGCGTTCCGGCCTGCGAAATCATGGTCAGCAACGCCACCATCAAGGAACTCCTAACCCAACCCGAGAACACCCACATGATCGACGCCAGCATCCGCGAGGGATATACCCAGTACGGATCGCAATCCTTCGACCAGAGCATCCTGCGCCTCTATACGGATGACCTGATCAGCTACGAGACCGCCTTGCGCGCGGCCAGCAATCCCGACGATTTCGAACTCAAGGTACGCGGCGTCGAAGGCACCTCCGACCGGAGCTGGATGCTCGGTGTTTAAGAAAATCCTCATCGCCAATCGGGGCGAAATAGCCTTACGAGTCATCCGTTCCTGCAAAGAGCTCGGCATCAAGACCGTCGCCGTCCATTCCACCGCGGACACGCATTCCCTGCATGTCCACTTCGCCGACGAGGACATCTGCATCGGGCCGCCCAACTCCAAGTTGAGCTACCTGAACATGAAGTCGATCCTGTCGGCCGCCGAACTGACCAATGCGGACGCCATCCATCCCGGCTACGGGTTCCTTTCCGAGAACGCCAAGTTCGCGGAGATGTGCCAGGAGAACCGGATGACCTTCATCGGCCCCTCGCCGGATTCCATCCGCTCCATGGGCGATAAGAGCTCGGCCAAAGCCACCATGAAGGCGGCCGGCGTGCCCACCATTCCCGGATCGGACGGGCTGGTCGCAAATCTCAAGGATGCCCTTACGGCCGCCCATGCGGTCGGCTATCCCGTCATCGTCAAGGCCACGGCCGGCGGCGGCGGGCGCGGCATGCGCATGGCCCTGAACGAGGAGGAGCTGAAGAAGCTCTATCCCGTCGCGGCCGCGGAGGCCCTGGCCTGCTTCGGCAACGGCAGCCTTTACCTGGAACGGTATTTCACCGAGCCCCGCCATGTGGAAATCCAGCTCCTGGGCGATCGCCACGGGAACATGGTCCACCTGGGCGAGCGCGACTGTTCCATCCAGCGCCGCCACCAGAAGCTCATCGAGGAAAGCCCCAGCCCGGCCGTAACGCCGGAGGTACGGGCGAAGATGGGCGCCGTGGCGGTGGCGGGCGCGCTCCGGGCCGGTTATTTCAACGCCGGCACCATCGAGTTCCTGTTCGACAGCAAGGATTCGTCCTTCTATTTCATGGAGATGAACACGCGCATCCAGGTGGAGCATCCGGTCACGGAGGGCGTCACCGGCGTGGATCTCGTGCGGGCCCAGATCAAGGTGGCCGCGGGCGATAAGCTCGAGTTCGCCCAAGAGGACATCGAGTTCCGGGGCCATTCCATCGAATGCCGCATCAATGCGGAAGACCCTTTCAGCGACTTCAAGCCCAGCCCGGGCACCATCAGCGAATTCCATCTGCCCGGCGGCATGGGCGTACGCGTGGATACCCATTGCTACAGTGGCTACGTGGTGCCCCCGCACTATGACAGCATGATCGCCAAGCTCATCGTCCACGCGCCCACGCGCAAGGACGCGATCGCGCGCATGTTAAGGGCCCTGGACGAGTTCGTCATCGTGGGGATCAAGACCACCATCCCCTTGCACAAGAAGATCCTGCAACACCCGCTTTTCGCCAAGGGCGATTACAGCACCAAGTTCCTGGAGCAGCATCCAGGGCTGATGGTGGAGAAATGACCATGTCCGATTCCAAGCACCCGACCCAAGCCCGCCCGAAGCGCAAGAGCCTCTCCGCCGCCAGCGAATTCACCGGCGTCTTCCCGGCCCTGTTCACGCCCCTCAAGGACGATGACAAGGCGCGCCTGCGCAATTCCATCGACTACGACAAGGCCAAGATCATCATCGACGATCTGATC
>DAINDC010000275.1:0-2844 GCA_036732085.1 Fibrobacterota bacterium
AATTCGAACAGGGTATCCGTGAACGGGCTGCTGGGCATGCGCACACCCACTTCCGGCCGGTTCACGTCGAGGATCTTGCGGGCGCGTACGGTGGCGGGCAGGACGAAGGTATAGGGGCCGGGCACCAGGGCCTTCATATATCGGAATGCGGCGGTCTCGACCTTGGCGAATTCGGAGAGGGCGCTGAAGTCGCGCACCATCAGGGCCATCACGTATTTCTTCATCGCCCGCTTGATATGGTAAAGCTTATGGACGCCTTTTTGGGACAGGGCATCGCAGCCCATGGAATAGCCGGAGTCGGTGGGGTAGACCACCACATTGCCGGCCGCGAAGGCTTCCAATACCTTTTTCACCAATCGGATTTGCGGGGTCTGGGGATGGAGTTCAATTCGCATGGGCTTGGGTTCCGCGGGCTGACGAAATGCGGATAAGATAGTTTTTCAGCGCGAAGTATAATAGCCCGATGAATCCGGAAGGAAGGCGCCTTCCAGATGGAGCACCTCCGCGGTCCCGTCCTCGCCCAATTCCACGCCCACCACATCGAAGCGGATATCGCGTTCCTCCTGGCGGAACTCCCAGCAATAGCGCTGCGCCATCCGCTGCAATTGCCGGATTTTCCGTCCGTCCACGCGTTCCAGCGGGCTTCCGGCCTGCTTGGTCCGGTTGCTCTTGACCTCGACGAAGACCAAGGTGCGCTGGGGATCTTCCATCACCAGATCGATTTCGCCGCGGCCATGGCGGTAATTGCGGCGGACCAATTGGAAACCCTTGCCCTGGAGGAAGAACAGAGCCTGATCCTCGCCGCGCCGGCCGGCGCTAACGTGGTTCTCAGTGGCCTTGGGCTTATTCATCTTTGGGGTTATTCATCCTTAGTTTATTCATAGGGCAGTCCCAGGAAGCGCACTTCCCGGACCGCGATGGGCTTGGAGGCCAAGAGCGGATTGGCCGCGGAGCCCACCGGGACGCTGCCGAATCGGAGCTTGCCCTTTTGGACCAGGATGCCGCCGAGCTGCAGAACCTGCGGCGCATCGGATTCGGCCAGGTTGAGCCGGACGGATTTGCGTCCCTCGACTTCCAAGGTGACGCTTCTGGGATAGCTGAACGCCGGAACCGATCCGTCGGCGAATTGCAGACCCGTCTCGATGACCATGGAAGTCAGGAGCACCTTGTCCTTGAAGGCGAAGGTTATTTCGGCCTCGTCCTTGGGGCCCGTGGAAGCGGCCCAGGCGGTCGATCGGCGTCCGTCGAAGAGATGATCCGGGCTCAAGGACCCATAGGTTCCCGCGGCGGCGGAAGGGCCTTCGGCGCTGATCGGAACCTGCCATCCCAGCAGATTGGCATTCGCAGCCGGCCGGAAAAGCACATAGGCCAAGGTCCCGAGCACCATGGCGAACAGGCCGAGGATGCCCCAGAGGTAGCCGCGCGATACGGCCATGGGCTCGCCTTCATGGCGGCGATCGCGTCCGCGCCGATCGGTGATGCGGAGGTCGGAAGGCGCCTGGGTTTTCGGATCCTCGACGGGCGCCATTTCGAAATGGGCCGAGTCCAGATCCCGGAGCAGTTCATCGGCATTGCGATAGCGATCGGCCTTGGCCTTCTTGATGCACTTGGCTACGATCAATTCCAGCCGCTTGGGGACGTCGGGGCATTTCTTGCTGAGCAGGGGCGCGGCGTCATGGACCTGCTTATAAGCCACCGCCAACGGGGTATCGGCGAGGAAGGGCGGTCGTCCCGTCACCATCTCATAGATGATGATGCCCAGGCCGTAGATATCGCTCTGGCCGTCCACCAATCCGCCTTCGCATTGCTCCGGGGCCATGTATTCCGGGGTCCCCATGGCCATGCCGGTGGTGGTGATGCTGGGCGCGTCGACGACCTTGGCGATCCCGAAGTCCGAGATATAGACCTTGTCGCCGGGTTCGACCATGATATTGCCCGATTTGATATCGCGATGGACGATCTCATTCTGATGCGCGTATTTCAATCCACGGCAGATCTGCTTGGTGATATACACGATGCGCTCATAGTCGAGCTTCTTCGTCTCTTTGATGATCTTGCTCAAGGTCGTGCCTTGCACGTATTGCATGGCGATGAATTTCTGTCCGTCCTCTTCGCCGTAATCGTAGATGGTCACGATGTTCTGATGCTGCAGGCGCGAGATGGCATAGGCTTCGGTGAAGAAGCGCTCGGAGAATTCCGGGCTGCGCGCCAAAAGGGACGGGAGGATTTTCAGCGCGACGATGCGATCGAGGCCGATTTGCAGGGCCTTGTACACATCCCCCATGCCGCCCTTGCCCAAATGCTCAAGCATGGCATAGGCCCCGAACCTTTTTTCCGCGACCTCTTTGTTTTCGAACGAGTCCTGGTTCGCAGGTGGGAACGAAGGTTTATCCATACACGTCCTTTCTTACCGCGAAGCGATCCGAACCTTTTCCCTGCATGGACGCATGAGGGAAAGTCGGTCGGAAACTTGTTTCCGAATGTATCGAAATTATAGGAAAAATGTAGGGTCCAGATCCTCATAAACCTTAGATTCTTCGGGACTTGGCGGCAAGCCGGAAGCCTTCGTCCACGGAGTTCCATTCACATCAATGATTTACCCGATCCTCCGGGCCTCAGTTGCTACTTTACCCGCCCGATGGGCAACCGTTACGGTCGATACGAAGTGATGTACAAGCTGGGCCAGGGAGCCATGGCTCAAGTCTATCTCGCCCGGGACCCCGTCCTATCCCGCTTCGTCGCCATCAAGGTCCTGCATGCCGAACTGGCCACCCGACAGGACGTGCTGCAACGTTTCTTCAACGAGGCGCGCACGGTGGCCGTGATCCGCAATCCCCATGTGGT
>DAINDC010000275.1:2854-7396 GCA_036732085.1 Fibrobacterota bacterium
TTTGATTTCGGGAAGGAAGGTCAGGATCTTTATCTTGTGATGGAGTTCGTGGACGGCCAGTCCCTGCACGGGATCCTGAATCAGTTGCGGATCCCTTCGGTCAAGGTCCCGCAAGGAGCCGGTTCCACCGAAATCGCCGAGGATTATCCCCCGGGACAGATGCGCGATCATTTGCTGCATTCCGAACCCATGGATCCGAAAGTGGCCGCGGCCCTTATCTGCCAAGCCGCGGAAGGCCTTTCCGTAGCGGCCCAGCATGGCGTGGTCCATCGGGATATCAAGCCCGAGAACCTGATGATCAACCAGCAAGGCTATCTCAAGATTTCCGATTTCGGGATCGCGCATGTCCAGGACGATAACCTCACGAAAACCGGCGCCATCCTGGGTTCGCCTCTGTATATGTCGCCCGAACAGGCCCGGGGTCTCAAGCCCATCACCTCGCAAGCCGACATGTTTTCCCTGGGTTCCGTATTCTATACCTGTCTCGCCGGGCACCCGCCGTTCAAGGGGAAGAGCTTCACCGAGCTTTTCAGGAAAATCGCCTGCGATCCGCCTACGCCTTTGTGGCGGCTGCGACCCGAGTTGGATCCGGTCCTGGTGAACCTGGTGGACGCCTTGCTCCAAAAGGATCCCCGGCACCGAGGCGAGGGGCCGAAGTGGCTGCATCGTCAACTCAAAGGTTATTTGATGGCGGCCGGAATCGGCGATCCCGCGGAGTTCGTCGGCAACTATCTTCGGGACCTATCGGCCCAGGGCGTGCAGACCACCTGGCGATCGGACGGTCCGCCGACCATTTTGTCGCGCACCCGTAAAACCATCCGCTTCACCCGGGAAGGAAAGCGCAAGCGTCCCGTCGGAGCGTGGGTGGCCGCGGGTCTGGCCCTGAGTCTGGTTTCCGGCGGGCTATGGTATGGGAAGTATGGGAAAAACCATCTGGCAAGGCCGAATGCGCTTTCGGCCGATTCGAAGGCGACATCACGCGCCGCCGCTGCCTCCACGGCGAAGCTAGGTAACACGTCTGATACCCTGGCCGGCATGGGCGCTGCCAATCCGGGCGGGAACCCTATGGTTTTAGCGGCGTCCGTCGATTCCAATTCCGCTGCGACGCCGGCGCCGGCCCAAATCTTGGTTAAACCGATAAGCGCAGTTCCGGTCAGGGAAATTCCCGGATCTCTCCCGAAACCACCAGCCAAGTCGGCGGAATCGCCGACAGCCGCAACTGAGGAGGCCACGGCCTTGGTGCTCCAATCGTCGCCTCCCTTCGCGGAAGCCTTCCTGGACGGACGTTTCGTGGGTGTTACCCCCGTAGAGCTTGACCAGTTGGCCTCGGGACGGCATCGCGTGGTGATGAAGGGGAAGAACGCTTCGACCTTGGATACCATGGTGGCCGTACGTTCGGGGTCGCAGACGATGAAATTCAAATTGGATGAGGGCCAGGCCCCCCGGCTGGCCGGCGGTCAGGACGATCAGCCCTGAGCGGGCCGCCTGGTTCCGTATCAGCTGGCAAACCTGAGACGGCTTAGTCCCAGCTATGCATCCCACCCATTTATGCCAAGGCCCGGAAGCCGCGTTCCAGGCGGTCCATGGCGGCGGCAAGATCCGTGAGGCTATTGGCGAAGGAGATCCGCACGAAGCCTTCCAGGCCGAAGGCGCTTCCCGGCACGGTAGCCAGGAGTTGCTCGTCCAGCAGGTACTCGCAGATCTGCATCGAGGTCGAAAGTTTCTTCCCGCCGAAGGATTTTCCCAGGTACGCTTCCACGGAGAAGAAGACGTAGAAGGCCCCGTCGGGTTCGAGCACTTGCAAACCCGGTATGGCGGCGAGGCGGCGCAAAGCCAGTTCCCGACATTCCGTCAGATGGCTGCGCAGGAGTTCCACGAAACCCTGGTCCGATTGCAGGCAGGCGATGGAGGCATACTGCGAGGCATTGGCGGGATGATGGGTCCCGTGGCTCTGGATGGCGGCGATGGCGCTTGCCAGTGCCGGCGGCGCGCCCACATATCCGATGCGCCAACCGGTCATGGCGAAGGCCTTGGACATGCCGTTGATGGTGATGGTGCGCGCGAAAATTTCCGGTCCCAGCGAGGCGATGCTGATATGCCTGGCCGTCCCGTAGCAGATATATTCGTAGATCTCGTCCGATAGGCAGTAGAGATCGTTGGCGACCGCCACCTGAGCGAGGTCGCGCAGTTCGCTCTCCGAATAGACCGCGCCGGTGGGATTCCCGGGCGAATTCAGGATCAGGAGTTTGGAACGCGGCGTGATCGCGGCGGCCAATTGCTTGCCGGTGAGCTTGAAGCCATGGCCCATTTCGGTCGGGAGCAAGATGGGCTTGCCGCCCAGGAAGCGCACGAGCTCCGGATAGGTCGTCCAGCATGGGGTGGGGATGAGGACTTCGTCGCCCTCTTCCACCAAGGCCAGCAGGGAATTGAAGACGCAATGCTTGGCGCCGCTGGAAACGACGATATCCGCGGGCGGATAGGCGAGAGCGTTGTCGCGCGCAAACTTGGCGCTGATGGCTTCCTTGAGGGCGGGCAATCCCGTCACCATGGAATATTTGGTGAGCCCCTTGCGGATCGATTCGATGGCCGCGGCCTTGGCATGTTCGGGCGTGTCCAAATCGGGTTCGCCCGCGCCCAGGCTGAGCATGTCCTTGCCCTCCGCTTTGAGGCGCTTGTACTTCGCGTCGATGGCGACCGTCTGCGAGGTCGAGATGCGGCCGTTGCGGGTGGCGAGCGGTTTCATTCGTCGGTTACGCAACCCTCGCTGGCCGTGCTGACCGTCTTGATGTACTTGTAAAGCGTACCCTTGGTGATCTTGTAGGGCGGAGCCGTCCATCCGGAAAAGCGCTTGGCGATTTCCGCCTCGGTGAGATCCACTTCCAGGCTGTTGCGGACGGGACCGCCCTTGGGTCCTTCGTAGCGGATGACGATCACATCGCCGGGCAGGATTTCCTTGCGCTCCAAGGCATGCAGGGACTCTTCCTCGCTGTCATAGACCTTGGCGGGGCCGGTGAAGGACAGGCCTTCCTTACCGGTGATCTTGGCTACGGCGCCCTCGGAAGCCACGTTGCCGTAAAGGATGCGGAGATGGCCTGTCGCTTTGAGCGGCTTGGAGATCGGATAGATGACATCCTGGCCTTCCCGCAGTCCGGGCAGGTCTTCCACGTTCTCGGCGAGGGTCTTGCCGGTCACGGTCAGGCAATCGCCATGCAGGAAACCTTCCTTGAGCAGGAGCTTCTGGACGGCAACTACGCCGCCCACGCGATGGAGATCCTCCATCACGTATTTGCCGCTGGGCTTGAGGTCGGCCAGGAACGGCGTCTTGTCGCTAATCTTCTGGAAATCGTCGATGGTGAGTTTTACGCCGGCGGCCTTGGCCATGGCTACCAGATGCAGCACGGCATTGGTCGATCCACCCAGCGCGATGACCATGGTCATGGCATTTTCAAAGGCCTTGGGGGTCATGATATCAAGGGGCTTGATATCCTTTTCCAGGATCAGGCGGATGGCCTTGCCCAACTGCAGGCATTCGCGGAATTTCTCATCGCTCACGGCGGGCGCGGAGGAATCGTAAGGGAGGGACATGCCCAAGGTCTCGATGGCGGAGGCCATGGTATTGGCCGTGTACATGCCGCCGCAAGCGCCCTGGCCCGGACAGGCATGCTTCAAGACCTCGTTCATGCGGGACTCGGTGATCTTGCCCGCCAGGAATTCGCCATAGGCCTCGAAGGCCGAGACCAGGTTCACGGGCTTCTCCTCGAAATAACCAGGAAGAATGGTGCCGCCGTAGACCATGATGCTGGGCCGATTGAAACGCGCCATGGCCATGACGGATCCGGGCATGTTCTTGTCGCAGCCCACCACGGAGATATTGGCGTCATACCACTGCGCGCAGGTCACGGTCTCGATGGAATCGGCGATGAGGTCGCGGGATTGCAGGGAGTAGTTCATCCCTTCCGTGCCCATGGATATGCCGTCGCTGACGCCGATGGTATGGAACATGAGTCCCAACAGGCCTTCCGCTTTCACGGCCTTCTTGATATGCGCAGCCAGTTCGTTCAGGTGCATATTGCAGGGATTGCCGTCCCAACCCGTGCTGGCGATGCCCACCTGGGCTTTGTCCATATCCTCTTCCGTCATCCCAGTGGCATAAAGCATGGCCTTGGAGCCGGGCTGGGAAACGGATTGGGTCAATCGGGCGCTGTACTTATTGAGCTTTTGCATGGTTGGCCTTCGTAAAACTGGGAGACTGGAATTTAGTAAAAAGGAGAAAATCGCGCGACGGGCGCGGTCCGGTCCCGGTTACTTCCATGGAGGCGCCGATTCCGCCGCTGGGGGCTTTTCGGTCAGCGCTTGGAGATGACCAGCTTAAGCCCGGAGCTTTGCAGGATCGGATCCCATTCCGATTGGATCTTGCCGTATTCCTCCGGCGTGGCCACGAAGGGATCGATGCGCCAATTCTGCTTGATGACGATGGATTCCGGGGTGTCCTGGTTGATGGAGAGGAGCCAATGCAGGTAGTGTTCGCTCAGTTCCCGATCC
>DAINDC010000276.1:0-7358 GCA_036732085.1 Fibrobacterota bacterium
ATGTTACCCCGGGCGACCATCTTCTCGGAGGGCCGCCCGAACAGGGCGTTGTGGCGGAGGGTCAGGCCCGTATAGGATCCCGTGCCCGGGGCCAGGTTGATGGTCGGGTACAGCATCACCCGATTGTCATGGCCCAGGCTGATGAGCCGGATGGTCCGGTCGATCACGTTCTCGTTGAGAAAATACCGGAGGGGCGGCTTGATGGGATAGAGTGTCATCCGGATCCCGGGCGCCAGGACATGTTCCAGAGGCCAAGTGACCATTTGCAGCAGGGGATAGGCGACGTATTCGTAGAGTTCGGTATGGACGATGACGGAGTCGCCGGCCGACTTCACGGAATCCGCGGCGGCTGCGGCGACGGAATCGGAGCGTGCGGCCTTGGCGCTGTCGGAAGGATTGGCGGCCTTGGGGGCGGAGGGCTGGGGCTTGGGAGCGGCGGGTCGGGGCGTGGCGTCTTCCGCGAACGCGGAGCCCAGCAGGCAGGCCATGGCGAGGGGAATGACCCGGAGGCGGCACATACAGGATATCCCCGTGGCAAGGAGCTCAATCATGCGCGCACGTTTTCGTTGAGGCAATCGCAGAGCAAGATAATTAATTCTAGCATCCCGGGGGTTTCGGGACCATCCGGAAAACTTACAGATGCAGGTGCAAGTGAGGGAAAATCACCTTGGCCAGAAAAAATCCCAGGGTGCCCAGCAAGGCGCCGCCGGTGATGTCGCTCAGGTAATGGACGCCGAAGAGGATCCGTAAGATGCCCATGGAAATGGGAAGCAGGATGGCCGGGATAAGGAGGCGGGGAAGGTATAACGAGACCGTGAGGGCCACGGCCAGGTTGTTCATCGTATGTCCGGAGGGGAAGGAGAATTTATCCAGGGGGGGCACCGAGGGCGTGATCCCGAGGCCGCAATCATGGGGGCGCGGGCGCCGGACCAGGAGCTTGACGGGCCAGTAGATGGCGAGGCTGATGGCCACGGTAAGCAGGCTGTGGAGGACCGAAGCCTCAAGGCGGATCAGCGGCAGGAATTTCCACAGGCCGAAAGCCACCAGGAACCAGATCCAACCATCGCCGACGCGGACGAGGAGGATCAGCGGGAGGACGAGCGGCTTGGGCAAGGTGAGGGATGCCAAGGTCCGCAGGAAGGCATGATCGACGGCCACGATCCGATTGATCAAAGTAGGACGGCCCTCGGGTCCGCCTGTCTTTGCTGGAACGATTTCCTCTTCGGGAGGAAGATTTTCGGCTCCCATGGTTTCCACGATTCTTTCGACGCCGCCCATTCCCTTAAAGGTAATTAAGCGGTTGATTAGATGGTTAGGACATAAAAGCCAGCATGCGATCGGCGGCATGCGTCCAGGTGAATCCGTTTTCAATGCGGGCCCGGGCCCTTTGCCCCATTTCCCGCGCTCGCGCGCGATTCTTGAGGAGTTCCACCAGGGCCTCCTTGAGTTTTTGGGTGTCTTCGGGGGGAACCAGCAATCCCGTCACGCCGTCTTCCACCGCATCCGGAATGCCGCCGGCCAAGCTGCCCACCGCGGCCACCCCGCAGGCCCCGGCCTCCAGGAAGACGATGCCGAAGCCCTCGATATCGCGCGGCAGGGACAGGCTCGGCAAGGCGAAGACATCGGCGAGGCTGTAATGCGCGACCAGCTCCGCGTCCTCGATCCGTCCCAGGAAGCGGACGCCGTCCCTAAGGCCGAGTCCGGCGGCGCATTGCTCCAGCGATTCCTTCTCGGGGCCGGAACCGCCTAGCAGGAGGACGGTTCCGGGAACCTCGGCGCGCACCAGCGGCATGGCTTCCACCAGCCTGCGCAGGTTTTTGCGGGCCACCATGCGCGTGATGCAGTAGACGACCGGCGCCTGGCCCAGGCCGTAGCGATCGCGCAGGAAGCGCGCGTCCACGGGACGGAAATGCGCCGGGTCCACGCCCGGATGGACGAGATGGAGAGGGCAGGCGGGCGCGGCGCGGGCCTGGGTCAGGCGCAACACCTCCGCGCTGTTGGGGAAGGCGGCGCGGAGCCGGCCGAACACGCGCCGCATGAGGGCCGGAGCCAGAGGTCCGAGCACGGAGGTGAGGAGTTCGCGGCCATGGACCAGGCAGTAACTCCGGTGTTTCCTCAGGAAACCGGGCAGGAGGAGCTCCGCCAGGGCGGGCTGCCATTGGGCGTAGAGGACGGCCTCGACGGAAGGGTTGCGCCTCAGGTAACGGGGAAGGTACGTAAGGAGCGGCAGGAAGAGCCAGGAGCTGTGGACGCGCAGCCGGACCAGATCCACGAGGCTGGCGGCGCCCGTTCCCATGGGATCGGGATCGGATGCCCGGCCCGGGCAGATGACGCGCACCTTGTGTCCGCGCGCGAGGAAGGCCCGCGCCAGTTCCAGCACATAGGTCTGGATGCCGCCCCGCTCGGGGGGGAAATCCTGGGTGACGATGAGGATGTCCATGGGTGGGCTTAAGATAGGAAACCGGGGGATTGTAAATTAAGTTTTGCTTATGACCCTCAAAGAAGCCCAAGCCCAGGTGGACACCTGGATCAAGACCGTGGGAGTCCGATATTTCACCGAGCTGACCAATACCGCCATCCTCATGGAAGAGGTGGGCGAGGTCGCGCGCATCATGGCCCGGACCTACGGCGATCAGAGCTTCAAGAAAGCGGATCTGGCCAAGGACCTGGGCGACGAGATGGCGGACGTGCTCTTCGTCCTCATCTGCCTGGCCAACCAGACGGGCATCGATCTCACCGAGGCTTTCGCCAAGAACCTGGAGAAGAAGACCGTGCGCGACGCCGATCGCCACAAGAACAATCCCAAGCTTTCCCCGGGCGCTTCGGCCAATCCGGCCCCGAGGTCCGCGACTCCGGATAACGACGGAAAGGCCTGAGCCATGTCCAGCTCCTTCGGCAATCTGTTCCGCATCTCCACCTTCGGCGAGAGCCATGGCAAGGGCCTGGGCGTCATAGTGGACGGCTGCCCGGCCGGGCTCGCGCTCGCCGAGGCGGACATCCAGGCCGAGCTCGATCGCCGTCGCCCGGGGCAGAGCAAGCTGACCACGCCCCGCAAGGAGGCCGACAAGGTGGAGATCTGGTCCGGCCTTTTCAAAGGCAAGACCACGGGTACGCCCATCGGCATGCTCATCGCCAATACCGATCAGCGCTCGCACGACTACGGGGACATGGCCGAACTCTATCGGCCCTCGCATGCCGACTATACCTACGATCTGAAATACGGCTTCCGCGATCACCGCGGGGGCGGCCGATCCTCCGCGCGCGAGACCGCGGGCCGCGTGGCCGCCGGCGCCGTCGCACGCAAGATCCTGCGCGAGGCCTGCGGCACCGAGATCCTCGCCTATGTCTCCCAGGTGGGCGCCGTCTACGCCGGGCAGGATCCGCTCACCGCCACCTTCGCGGAAGTCGAGGCCAATATCGTGCGCTGCCCGGACGCGGCCGCCGCGGAGCGGATGATCAAGGCCATCGACGAGGCGCGCAAGGCGCAGGATTCCCTGGGTGGCGTGATCCAGCTCGTCATCAAGAATGCTCCCAAAGGCCTGGGCGAACCGGTTTTCAACCGCGCGGAGGCGGAGCTGGCGCGGGCCTTCCTGTCCCTGCCGGCCACCAAGGGCTTCGAGGTGGGCAGCGGCTTCGCGGGCACGCGCCTCAAGGGCAGCGAGCATAACGACGCCTTCGTGAACCGATCGCCATCGGGCACGGGCGCGGACGGCATCGGCACCGAGACCAACCGCTCCGGCGGGATCCAGGGCGGCATCACCAACGGCGAGCCCATCCTCTGCCGCATCGCCTTCAAGCCCACCGCCACCATCTCCCTGCCCCAGAAGACCGTGGACAGGCAGGGCAACGAACGCATCCTGGAAGCCAAGGGCCGCCACGATCCCTGCGTGCTGCCGCGCGCGGTGGTGATCGTGGAAGCCATGGCCGCCTTGACCCTGGTGGATCTTTTCCTGGAGCAACGCGCGCGTTACGGGCTGTTCCCGGCCTAGCCGCGCCGGCATCCGCCCGCGTCCCGGCCCTCGCCCACCGGTCCCGTTCCCCCATCCCTTCGCGGTCCCCATGGAAACCGTCCCCGCAGCCTTTCCTCCAGCCTTCCCCGCTCCCGTCCTTCAGGCCCTCCGCGAGCTTTCCGCCCTCCCCTACGAGAACCTGAGCAAGATCGTCGCCTTCGCCGGCGTGGGTAACTCAGGCGTTCCAGGTACCACAGGCGCTACGGACCGGGCGGGAAGATCGGCCGATCGGGAAAGCGCCCTGGTCCTGGCCTCGGACTGGCTCGAGCGGACGCGCGCGACCGGTGCGGGCGGCACCTGCTTCTCGCTCACCTGGTGGCTGCGCCAACGCATCCAATCCGCCGGGCTCGCTTGCGCCTTCCTCATGGGCGACAAGGGCCGCTCCCGCGATATCCACTGCGGACTCCGCTTCGACTGGAACGGGCGCGCCTACCTGCTCGACCCCGGATATATGCTTTTCGATCCCTTGCCCCTGCCGGAGGCGGGCCTGTCGGCCGCGGTCTTCGTCTCCCCCAACGAGATCCGCATCGAGGACCTGCCGGCCATAGGCGCCTGGCGGCTGTGGAGCGGGCCCCGGGGCGATCTCAAGCCCCGTTTCGATTTCCGGCGCGCGGCGGTCTCCGAGAGCGAATTCCTGTCGCACTGGGAGGCGTCCTTCGATTTGCCCATGATGGCATACCCGGTCCTCAATCGCCTCAAGGACGGGGTCCAGTATTACCTGCAGAAGCGGAGCCTGCTCGTGCGCACGGCGGAAGGCGGGCGGATGCGCAAGCTTTCCCGGGAGGAGATGACGGAAGTCCTGGGGGTAACGTTCGGGATACCGGAGGGCCTGGCCCGGGAGGCTTTGGCCATAGTGACGGGACGGACCCCGGACTTCTTCAGCCGATAGGCGCGGCCGAAACCAATCCGGCCTTGACCAAGGCGGGGGCGCCCTCTTCATCGGCGGCGAGCCAGAGCATGGAAGCCGCCTCCGCGGCGCGTTCCCGCTGGCCGGGCTCCAAGCCGGGATGGACCAGGTATTTGAGCAGGCTCTTGAGCACGATCTTATGCAGGATCACCAGGGCATCCTGATCGTGGCGGGAAGATCCGTCGCGGCCGCGCATGAATTGGGCGAACTGCTTGTCCTGGTAGTCGAGGATGCCGGCTTCCCCCAAGGTGAGCAGCAAGCCGTTGTTGAAGACCAGGGACCAAGTGGGCAGGCCTTCGCGTTGGCTCAGGGAAACGCGGGCGATCACGGGGGAGCCGGAAAAGATGCGGCTTTTCAACTTGCGCGCGCGTGCGAGTCCCATCACTCGTCTTTTCAAGTCGGAAAGCAGTTTTTGCAACCCGGACTCCCTTATCCCCATGCGCCGACCGCCGGGGGCATTCCACTAATAAACTAATTTTCACGATACCGGGAGGGAATTTAATGGCGTTCAAGAACATTCTGGCTCCGAGCATATTAAATGCGGATTTCGCCGCTTTGGGGGCGCAAATAGCCGAAATCGAGGCCGGAGGCGCCGATTGGGTCCACCTGGACGTCATGGACGGCCATTTCGTGCCCAACATTTCCATCGGGCCCGTGGTGGTCGAGGCCATCCGCCGCTTCTGCCGCCTGCCCCTGGACTGCCACCTCATGATCTCGCATCCCGAACAATACATTGCCGAGTTCGCCCGCGCCGGCGCCGACTCCATCACCGTGCACCAGGAAGCCACGGTGCATCTTGATTCCTTGGTGCATGCCATCAAGGCCTTGAAGACCAAGGGCGGCGGAGCCGTCCGGGCCGGGGTCAGCCTCAATCCGGCGACGCCCATCGACACCTTGGAGCATGTGCTGGCCGACCTGGATCTGGTGCTCATCATGTCCGTGAACCCGGGCTTCGGCGGGCAGAAATTCATCCCCTACGCGCTCGAGAAGGCGCGCAGCCTCCGCGCCAAGGCCGATGCGCTGGGAAAGAAATTGGACATCCAAATGGACGGGGGCATCGGCCTCGCGAACGTGAAAGAAGTCATCGCTGCCGGCGTGAACGTGATCGTCTCCGGAACGGCCATCTTCCGCTCCAGTAACATCGCGGATACGTGCCGGAAGATGAAAACCTTGATGGGGTGAATTTATCCCGGAGGGGCGATTTATTTCAGGAGTCTGACGGCCAGCTCCCAGGCCGATATCATGGACTCCGGATCGGCCGTGCCCTGGCCCGCGATCTCGAAGGCGGTGCCGTGATCGGGCGAGGTCCGCACAAAGGGCAGCCCCAAGGTGCAGTTGACCCCATGGGCGAAATCCACGGTCTTCATCGGCCCGAAGCCTTGGTCATGGTACATGGCCAGGACGGCGTCGTAGCGGCCCTTTAAGGCCATCAGGAAGACGGTATCGCCGGGGAAAGGTCCGGAGGTGGGATAGCCTTCGGCGCGCAAGGCCTCCATGGCCGGCCGCAGGATCTCGATCTCCTCGTTGCCGAAGAGGCCGTTCTCGCCCGCATGGGGATTGACTCCGGCGAGCGCGATGCGCGGATGCGGAATGCCGGTGGCGAGCAAGGTTTTCCACGTCAGCTTCACCACGTCCATGATGCGCGGGACCGTGATGGCATCCAGGGCCTTGCGCAGGGACAGGTGATCGGTGACGTGGCTGACGATGATCTTCGGATGCACGAGCGCCATGATGACCGTCTCCGCGCCCGTCATTTTCTCCAGGATATCGGTATGGCCCACGTAATGATGGCCGGCCAGATTCATGGCTTCTTTATGGAGCGGCGCCGTTACGATGGCTTGGGCTTCGCCCGCTAGGCAGCTTTCCACCGCATGGGCGAAGTAATGGTAGGCGGCATTGCCGCATACGGCCGAGACCTTGCCGATATCGAAATCCCCGCCCCGCACCATGTCCATGCTGCGGACCATGACCCGGCCCACGCGCGGCGTGTCTTCCGGTCCGAACTCCATCCGGATCCCCAGCGACTTGGCGGTCTCCTCAAGGATGTCGCGCTCGCCCACCACCACGGCTTCGATGCCCGGATGGGGCGGGGCCTTGGCAAGGCATTTCACGACCACTTCCGGTCCTATGCCGGCGGGGTCGCCCATGGTGATGAGGATTTTCTGCATACCCCCAAAATACCTTGGTAGAGAACAGGTTCAAAGCTGTCGAGGTGGAAAAGACGGGACGGCCCCCGGGTAAAGGGCCGTCCGCGCCAACCGCACCGCCCTAACCGCATAAAGGCCGCACGGGGCATTTCTTCAGACGAAAAGGCTACAAACTCCCAAGTTCAAAAACTGAAGTTCGAGATAAGAGTACTTCTCACACCACATTTAGATTAGAATGAGCCTCAAATCCAGAACCCCAGAATCTCGATTGCAGATAAGGGATAAGGCTTCTCG
>DAINDC010000277.1:0-7335 GCA_036732085.1 Fibrobacterota bacterium
ATCGCCCGGTCAGCATGAACCGGATTAGCCGGTCACCATGGACCGGATTTTGCACTTTTGCAAATAAATCGCGGGCCAGAGTCCCGTCCTCTTTTGCAAACACCTCCCATGCCACTACTTTGCGGGAATACATGTCGAGGGCCATGTACAAGTAGAAGTAGGTCCCTTTTTGAGGCGCATCGATCCACGTGATATCCCAACACCAAACTTGGCCTGGCCCCGTTGCTTTGAGGTCAGGACGTTTACCGCGCGACGGATTACCCTTTTTGTCCTTCCGCAATTTGCGCTCGGCGCAGACTTTGGATGCTGACACCTTCGGCGAATTTCTTCTTCATAGGTACCTTGCAGTCGCCCGTCGCCATCAAGATCTCCTGTGGCGCGCCCGTGCGCGCAAAGACCACGCCCGTGCCCGAGCAGTACGCACAGGCACCCCCGGCCTGCCGGCCTCGGCCGTCACAGATCATGCAGCTCTCTTTCACACGGTGATTGGCGTCGAAACTCATGCCCCGATTTTAGGCGATTTTAAGGGCTTCTTCAACGGTCAATGGCAGCGGCCCTGATTCCCCGCTTTTCCTGCGCTTTTCGTAGAAATATTTGGTGATGGCAGGGGGATTGAGGCGGGCGCGCTCGAGTAGGGGTATGTCGGTTAATATGTCACGGATCGAACCGTCGGCCAAAAGCAGGCCCTCTTCCATGACCAAAACGCGGTCAGCCAGGCGGGGCACATAGTCCATCTTGTGGGTCACGGTTAAAAATGTGTAACCATGGTCGTGGTGCAGGTGCTGGATCAGCTCGATAAGGAGCTCGTTGGCGGCAGGATCCAGGCCGCTGTTTGGTTCATCCAGCACCAGTATCGGCGAGCGCATGGCGATGAGGCCTGCCAAGGCCACCCGCTTCATCTCGCCGCCAGAGAGGTGATGCACCGGGCGGTTTCGCAGATGCTCGGATTCGGTGAGCTGCAGGGCCATGCTGACGCGCTCTTTCACTTCCTCAGGGTCCAGCTGCAGGTTCTTCAGACCGAAGGCTACGTCTTCAGCCACGTCGTTGCAAAAGAGCTGGTCCTGAGAGTCCTGGAACAGGATGCCGATGCTCTTGTACGCCAGGCTGGCGCTCTTCTTAGTCAGCTCCTTGCCGCCCAAGAACACCTGGCCGCTGTTGGCAAAAAGCAGGCCGGTGAGCAACTTGAGCAGCGTGGTCTTGCCCGAGCCGTTGGGTCCGCAGAGGGCCACGGATTCGCCGGCCTTGATGCTGAAGCTGACGCCGGCCACGGCCTCCTTGCCGTCGTGATAGCTGAAATGCAGGTCGCGGCATTCGAGCGCGGCCTGGCCTTCGGGCAAAGGCAAGGGCGAGATGTCGTAGGCCTGAGGGCAGGCCTCGGAATTCAAGATCTTCTGGATGCGGGGGCTGGCGGCGACGGTCTTATTCATTGCCGCTCCCGCCCCTGGCCTGGATGGCCTGCCAGACCCGCTCGGCCCGGTCGTACGAGCGCAAAAAAACCTGGGCGGCGATCAGCCCCGAGCTGCTGGTGGACGACTTGAAGCTGGCAAAGCCGCCCCTGGCCTTGGCTGAATTTTTCATGGACGTGTACTCGTCAAAAAGCAGGAAGGCATAGCGGTAGATGTAAGAAAGCGTATCAACGACGACATCCGGCACTTTGAAATAGCGCAGGGCGCGCAGCATGCCGCGGAAAGGGGTGGTGATCACCAAAAGCCCCGCCAGAGCGACGTCGGCGATGACGCGCAGGCCCGCATTCAGGCCCATCATCAGGCCCTCGTGATAAATAGAGGCCGGCCCGAGCTTAAAGATCACCGTGCTTCCAAAGCCAAAGGACATGCCGATGACCAATGCCAGCGTCGCCCATACGGGCGCCAGAACAAAAAGCCCAACCTGCTTCCAATCGCAGCGCGACACGATCATGCCAAGGGTGGCCAGGCCCAAGAGCAGCCCCGAAAGCCAGGCTTTGGCGAAAAGCACATTCGCAACCATGGCCACAAAGGTGAGCGCGACTTTTGTCCGCGCGTCCCAGCCGCGCAGGCCATGGGCTTTGGCGTTGAGCTGGGACTGCTCAACCTGGAAGAAGTCGCGAATCGAGAGCTGGCCCGACATGCTCAGGCCGCCTCAGACTTGGCGATGAAGAGCGTATGCCACCAGCGCCCCAGGATAAAGCCTACGATGAGGCCGGCGAACATCATCATCGAGCTCCAAATCTCAGGATATTTCTCGAGATCGAGGTACGGGTTGCGCGAGGGAGTGCCGGCCTTGGCGGCCATGCCGTTGGTCATATCGTCGAGGGCGCCGTAGGCTTCAGCCACAATCGTGGCGCCGGCAGGAGCCGTTTTTACGGCAGGCTCAGTCGCGGCAGAAACGGTTCTGGCAGCGCCGAAGAGCAGCAAGACCAGCAGCCCGGCCAAGGCCACTTTCTTGGCCGTCACGCCAAGCGCGTCAAGCACCTCGGGCCGCTGGCGGTAGATGGCATGCACGGCATAGCCGGTCACCAGCATCTCGCCGATGGCGAGCGGCCCCTGCACCGGCAGGTACGAGATTGCCAGCACCTTGGCATAGCCCCAGAAATCATACTGAGGGCTGGGCGCCACATAGGCGAAGTGCAGGCCAAGCTGGATGATATTCATCACATAGGTCATCACATCGCCGACCAGCCCGCCCAGGGCCGCAGCGATGCCCAGAGAGAGCCCGGCTTTGCGCGCCGCCTTGAATGTCAGCCACGCCGTCACTGCTCCTGCCAGGCCCAGGGTGATGACATTGGCTCCAAGCGTTGAAATTCCGCCATGCGCAAAAAAGAGAGCCTGAAGCAAAAGTGAGCAGAACGCCAGCCCCACCGCGACGCCAGGGCCTAAAAGAATCCCGGCCAAAGGCGTGCCGCAGGGATGCGAACAGGTCAGTCCGCCGAAGGCCGGCAGATGAATCAGGGACACAAAGAAGATAAAGGCCCCGGCCATGCCCAAAAGCGGCTTGCGGCTGGGCTGATCAGCACTGAACTTCTTCATGGCTGCCACTCCCCAGACAGTCAAAGCCCCGCCGATCACGTTGGTGATCACGAACGAGGGGCCGGTTAATACGCCTTCAGTGATATGCATGGAGATCCCTATCAATTGAAAATGAGCTTCATGAATCTAACATTGCCAGGGACTTCGCTCTCCATTTTTTTCATTTAGGCACAATGCCTTTCGGAAACCCCTTCCCATCCAGCCAAGGGGACCGGGTAACGGATTGGCACTGGACCTCGGATGGTGAAAACCGATTGACACAACGAATTTTCAAAGTTCCGATCAGAAAGCCGGTGGGGTTTCCAAAAGGCAATGAGTTTAGATGATTTCCAGGTATATCCTGGAATAATGGTCCCAGAGTTGAGTGTGAATTGCATCGTCGGAAAAGGGAAATCGTACCTCCATGATACATCCTCCGGATCTGTTCTTGATTACGATTCCGCGCTCCAAGGTCCCACCGGGCGGACTTGCTTTTTTGCAAAAGGACACGTCTGTTATTTTTTGCTGATTTAAGAGAGCATATTCAGGGTTGTTTTCGTTGATGAATCCGATTACGAATGAAAATTGATCTGTACTGATTGTTACTGTTACTCTTACACCATCATATTCGATTGATCCGGGACGGTCCATGGAAAAAGGTTGTTCGCTCAGGACTGGAATCAGGAATTGCAATCCCTGAAAACGGTTGATGAAAAGATCTTTCATGAACGGATAAAGGTTCATCTCCCAGGCATCCATGTTCGCGGCTTGGACCAGACCCCATCCTTCGACTTCCCTGCTTTCAAAATGCTTGGGTGGATTAAAGGGCACGGGCGAAGGCTCATGGCAGATATTGTCGTCGCCGGTATACAGTGCAAATTCCCGAACTGGTTGGTTCCCGATGATGTGATCGCGGACGATTTTTTCGAGTTTCCTTTCATCCATTTGCCTGTACCAGATATTGTCCGGCTGCACCACCATGACCGGACCATGCTCGCATTGTCCGTTGCAAAAGGTCTTCACAATATGTGTGGTTGGGTAAAGCCCTCCGGTTTTCAGCATGGCCCGGGTTTCTTTAAAGAGTCGTTCGGCGCCTTTCCCAAGGCAGGATCCCCCGCCGCAGAAATACATCAGCTTCCCGACCTTGGTTAAATCTTTTCCCATTCCCGACCCATCCTTTGCCCTGATTGCAAATCTTCCAACCGCTGATAGGCCGCCCCCAAAATGTGCGCCATCCTTTCCGCGAGCCCCAACCGCACATAGCCGGTTTCGGTATCCACCACCGTGAAAGCCATGTTCTCGCGCGCGGCCTCTCCACACAAATCCAAGGCTTCCTCCAAGGGGTTTTCTCCCGTCGAGGAAAAGTTGGCGCGGCCGTCGGAAAAAAGTAGCACATGAAGCGGGGATTGCGGCTCCCGGATCCGAAAGGCACGGCAGAAATCCAAGGCATTGCGCAAGCCCAAGGCGAGCGGGGTTTCGCCGCCGGTGGGGATTTCCTCAAGAAGCCTATGGGCCAGATCCAAACTGCGCGTCATGGGTAGGATCAATCGGCACTGTCGCTGACGGAAGACCATCATTCCCGCCCGGTCGCGGCGGCGGTAGGCTTCCTCCAAAACGGCGAAGATACATCCCTTGGCCGCGGCCATGCGTTGACGGGCGCCCATGGAACCGCTGGCATCGACCAGAAAAAGCAGGGCGCGGCTGGTTCTGCCCCTGCGAACCTTTTCCCGGATATCCTCGCGGTGGATGGAAACAGCCAGGTTACCCCTGGGCCGCATGGATTGGAAAAACAAGGCCTGTTTCAGGGTCGCGTCCCAAGCGATATCCCGAGGTTTGTCCGCGGGCAGACGGGAGCCATGGGAATAGCCGGTCCGCAGGGAGGAACGCGATTTTTGGCCTCGCCCGCGACTCGGGCCTGCTTTGCCCGGCTTAGGTGGAACCTGAGGCAAATCCGGAGCGGAATAGCTTTTCAGGATTTCAAACCGGATATCCTCGGGTGGGGAGAACCCTGTTTTTTGGGGCGAGGTCGTATCGTACTGTCCCGTTCCGGATTCCGGGTCTTCCTTGGCTTCGGCTTGTGACGGCTCGTACCCGAATGGCGGCAAATCGTCCGTGGGAACCGTACCGTGAGTCGCTTCCGCGGAAGAGGGCGTTCCCATAAAAGAGGGCGAAGTCGATGTCTCGTCTTCCTTTTCAGGCGTCGATTGCGAGTGCCTTTCGGAACCGGTTTGTGTCCCTTGTTGGCGGTGTTGTTCCTGGATGGGCACCAAAGCACGGTGGGTCAAGGCGAAGCCGGATATGGCGTGAATATGATCTTCCGTTACGGTCTCGCACCCTTCCCAAGCGGCCCAGGCCTTGGCTGCTCTGGTCAGGGCGAATTCGCCGCGCGAGCCGGGGCATTTCGCATCCATGCTTTTTCGGATCGCCAGCGCCAGTATTTCCACCGGGAGGCGGACTTGAGGGAGCCTTTTGCGGGCCTCCAGGATGCGCCGTCCCAGGGCGTCTTCTTGCGTGAGTGCGTCCCGAAGGAACGCTTCCGGTTCGAATTCAAAAGCCAGATTGCGGCGGACGATTTCCGCTCTTTGCCGTGGCTCGGTTATGTCTTGCACTTCCACCCCAAGACCGAAGTGATCCAGAAGGTGCGGAGGCAATAAGCCTTCCTCGGGATTCAGGGTGGCGACGAGGCAAAAAGAACTGGAATAACTTTGTGAAAATCCTTCCCGCTCCAGGAAAACTTTACCGGTTGAATGGGTTTCCAAGACCCGTTTCAAGACGGCTTGGGGCAGCAGGTTCGCATCGTCCAGGCAGAGGATGTTTCCATGAGCCACCGACAACAGCCCCGGAGCGAAAACCCTTCGGCCGGTCTTGACCGTGGCCTCCCAGTCCAGCCCTCCCAGCAAGCGCTCTTCAGTTACCGTAACGGGCAGGTTAATGCAACGGGTTCCCGGGAGGAGTCGGCCCAGGGACCGCGCCAAAGTGGACTTACCCGCACCCTTTTGCCCGAATAAAAACACGCCTCCGATGGCCGGGCAGATCAGATTCAGCAACAAGGCCTTTTGCGCCTCTTCCTGTCCCACTACCGCACTGAAGGGATACATTCAGAGCCTAGCCTTCAGCCATTCTTGTAATTTGCCTGCCTGCGGCGGCACATTCTCGAAAGGCTTTTTCCGCATGCGATGGGGGAACACCCACTCCGCGGCCCGTGCCAAATGGGCGGCGCCAGGCTCGCTGCAGGCTTCGAGGGCTGCCAATGCCAGGACGGTTTTGACCAAGGCGATATCGGCCCGATGACCATCGACTTCCATATGCATCGACAATTCCGCCGCCATGGTGAGAAGGCTTTCGTTCATTTTCACCCGGGGCAGGAAGGTCTTGGCCTTTTCAATTTCCGCCGCAACCTTGGTTTGTTCGGCTTGGTGGCTATGATAAAAGGCTTCGGGATTCTCTTCGTATGCCAATCGCCGGCGTAAAATCTCGATCCGGTTTTCCCTGGAGGCATCTCCTTTCACCTCCACCGCAAGGCCGAAGCGATCCAGAAGTTGCGGTCTCAATTCACCTTCCTCCGGGTTCATGGTGCCTATCAGGACGAACCGGGAGGGATGGGAATGGGAAATGCCTTCCCGTTCCACATAATTGACGCCCATGGCCGCCGTGTCCAGAAGGATATCCACCAAATGATCTTCCAAAAGATTGATCTCGTCCACGTACAAAATCTGTCCATGAGCCTCGGCCAGAATGCCAGGCTGGAAACGTTTCTCACCGGCCTTGAGGGCATGCTCCAAATCCATGCTGCCCACCAAGCGATCTTCGGTAGCGCTTACGGGAAGTTCCACCACCCGCATATGGCCGGGAGCCAGCTCCGCCAGGGCGCGAACCGCCGTGGATTTTCCCGTGCCCCTTTCCCCACGGATCAGGACGCCGCCGAGCGCGGGGTTAATCAGGTTCAATATCAAAGCGGTTTTCAGTCCCTCCTGCCCCACCAAGGCGGTGAAGGGATAGAGCCGCGGCCAGGATCCGATCGGATCATTTGTGGGGTACTTCATAGGTTACCTTTCACGTCTTGCTTTCGAGATCGCCTTCGCTGGCCAGGAGAAGATCCCGGAGGCCTTGCCGGGTTTCGGGTTTCGGTGCCTTCCACAAACCTCGCTGAATGGCTTCCAGCATTCTCTCGGCCATATCCCGCAAGGCCCAGGGATTGTTTTCCTTCAGGAAATCACGGTTTTCCGGGTTGAAAAGATAGGTGTCGGTGATGCCTTCATACATGAAGTCCTCCACCATGCCCGTGGTGGCGCCAAACGCAAAGAGATAGTCCATGGTCGCGGCCATCTCGAAGGCGCCCTTGTACCCATGC
>DAINDC010000278.1:0-2272 GCA_036732085.1 Fibrobacterota bacterium
CGCGGAAGGCATGGCTTGCGGCATCGATGTGGCGATGTGGAGCTCGGCTGCGGCGAGCAGGGAGAGATCGTTCAATTCGATCTTATCCGTAGCGGAAGTTGAGGGAGGCAATGACTTCCCCGTGACGCCGCGAGGCGTACTTCCTCGGTTGCCTTTCGGCTTGAAGGGACTCCAGGTATTACTCATAGGCGCATTCGATGAAACTCAAATTGGATTTAAAACTCAATCCAGGCAAAAGGTACGTATTTTTTTTTGAAATCTTGGCATTTCCGACTCGGGATGAGAACGAGACCAGTATACCCTAGTGCATGGGGCGTGTCCAAATTTTTTTTCGGGATTTTAGGTTCCAGATTCCATCCGCCTGGGGTCAAGGTGAAATTAAGTTGCTCCGGACTTCGATGTGGTCATTTAAGCGTCAAACCTATTGGTTACCAAAGGTGATTGTGGGACATTTGACCGGCTAAAACCGTTATTAAACGGTATAGTTAGAAGGCCTTCACAGGCTTGATTTTGTGTCTGGGGAAACGGACAACGGGAATCGCCGGAATTTCTTACAACCGGGTTTTCCTTAAGATTGTGTCGAAGACGAGGAAAACGGAAAGAGGATGCGGTTGAAGCATTCGATCCGATTGTCCGAACTTCTTGCGGGAGCATGAGCAGGATATGAGATTGACAGTCAATTGGCTGATGGGTATGGCCCTGCTGGTCTCCTTTGGATGGGCCGGCAAGCAAAAGATCATTGTCCGATTGCGTGAACCCTTGCGTGCCGAAACCGTAAAGATCCGGATTCCCGAACTGACCAACGGCCGCGGCGAAACGCGCGATCTGGAAACCAAGTTGGAATTGGGGGCCGCGGCCAAGGCCGAAACCCAGCAGGTCCAATCCGCCGCCCTCACCCTGAACATGGCCTTGCGCAATGTGGGCGCCAACGCGGTTGAGGTAACCTTGACGTTACCCGACCAGGGATTCGTCGAGGTGGTGATGATGGACTTCTACGGGAAGAGCCTAGCCACCTTGATTTCCGATGACATGTCCCCGGGCGTCCACCATCTGGCCCCTTACGCCCTCAAGGATATCGACAATAACGGGATCAAGTTCATGACTTTGCGCATCAACGGCAAGATGGTCATGAAGAAGGTGATGACCAAGGTCCGATGACAACCATGACGTGCCGCAATTTCATGATCGGGCTGATGGGGCTGATGGGGCTGAGCTCCGGCGCCTTCGCGCTCGGCCAGATCCTGGTGGAGAAGGCGGCTGTGGGCGATCGCGTGCTGATCCTGACCGTCGACGACTCCATCCAATCCCCGGATCTTTCCAAGCTCCAAATCGAGGGATACTCGATTGAGAACGCCGTATTCGTCGAGGACCGGAATCCCGAACCCACCCGCTTCTCCCCCAACTACCTGGATCTGACCTTGCCCGGCAACGGCAAGATCATCGACTACGTTCCCACACCCGGCACCATGGTCGTCGATTTGCCTTCGACCTTCACTCCCGTGGCGGGAACCATCCTGGCGGATACGGCATTCGGCGGCGTCCTCCGCAAGGTCCTATCCGTCGAGGGGCAGTCCGCCACCGGGCTTACGGGCCGGCGCTGGATCCTGAAGACGCAGGATGCGGATCTTCCGGAAGCCGTGACGGACTGCGACCTCAGCTTCAAGACGCGCCTGGATCTCAACCAGTCCCTATCCGATCTCTCCCGCGATCAGGAGGTGATGGGCGAACTCCCCGACGGCTCGCCGGCTTACGGCCAGCTGGGGCTATCCCTCAAGGGCGCCCAAGTCCTCTTCCAGCCTACGGTAACCGGCAGGATACGTATCCGCGGCGGCCAGGTCGAGCTGTTCCAGTTCCTGGTTTCCGGCGACTGCGAGGTGATGGCGGATGTAACCGGTTCGGTGACGGGAAGCGGCAGCTATGAATACGAGGAAGAGCTTCCCGGGTCTCGTCCTACCGTGGTCCCGTTGGGTTCGGGATTGTTCCTGAAGGTGCAGAACCGTCCCTTCCTCCGGGCGGAGGCGGATTCGAAGGCGGACGCGTTCTCGGTGCAGGGAGCCTTCCACATCCGGAATTCCATCACGGGCGATCTCGGTTTCACCGACGGGCAATGGCGTCCGCTGGCGGAGAACAAGATGAGCTTTTTCGATAAATCGGTGCGTGGGCTTTCCGGCGACGGGGAGATCAAGATTTCCCTGAAGCCGCGAATCGAAATGCTCCTGAACGGGGTGCAGGGTCCGGCCTTCACTTTCGATGCATATGCCCGATTCGCTTC
>DAINDC010000278.1:2282-7333 GCA_036732085.1 Fibrobacterota bacterium
CCATGGTTCCGGACCGGAGTCCCTTGCGGGCGATTCGGCCGGTGCCACCGGCGGAAACCGGCAGCTGAGCCTGGGATCCAATATCTATATGGAGACGCGCACCAACTTCATCGGACCCGCGGCCATACGCAGCTTCCTGCTCTTCAACGGCGAGCAGATGGTCCTGTCCCCGCCGCGCGAAGGCACCTTGGCTCTCCGGGAGGCGGACAGCAGCCGCATCTCCGTGGTCTGCCAGACCTTCCCCAAGGCGGACTATTACATCATCCAACAAAAGCTGGGCGACGGCGCCTGGGAAACCTTGCTGGACCGGGCCGTGCAGCCCAAAGTCCGGATCCAGAGCCTCAAGCCCAACAGCCAATACCGGTTCCGCGCCATCGGCGTCAATGCCATGGGCAATGGCCCGGCCTTCCCTCCGGAGGGCGTGGCCTTCACCACCCCTTCCGCCAACCATCCCCCTTTCCTGCCCGCGCTGACCTTCCCGGATTCCGCAGCCGTGCTCGCGGATTCGGTAGTGACGCTCACCTGGAAAGGCGGCGACCCGGATCCGGGCGCCAAGGTTCTCTATACCGTCATCGTCGACACGCGATCCCCGCCGCTGGCCGTCCAATCGATGGGCGCGGCGGATACCTCGCTGGAACTCCTGGGCCTCACTCCCGGGCATACCTACTACTGGAAGGTCATCGCTTCGGACGGCATCGATAAGACCGAAAGCCCCATCCATTCCTTCACGCTCAAGGCCGCCGCGGCGCCGAAGTCGGAACCGACCAGGGAGTCCTCCGGAGTGGGGGCGCTGGTCCTGGTGCCCAAGGGGACCTATCGCAGGCAAGACGGCAAGCTGGTGCTGGTGGGCCCGTTCTTCCTGGGCAAGACCGAGGTGACCCAGCGGGACTTCGAGAAGCTGACGGGGAAGAATCCCTCCTATCGCTATTTTGATTCCCTGCCGGTGGAACGCGTCACTTGGGAGGAGGCCCAATCCTTCTGCCAGGAAACGGGCGGACGCTTGCCTACGGAAGCGGAATGGGAGTATGCGGCCCGCGCCGGCAGTACCGCGAATTATTACTGGGGCGAAGGGAATGCGGGCGACTATGCCTGGTTCCGGGACAACTCGGACAATCATTCCCAGAAGGTGGGCCTCAAGAAGCCGAATGTCTGGGGCCTCCATGACATGGCCGGCAATGTCTTCGAATGGGTCCAGGATTGGTACGGGGAGTATTCGCCGACCGACTTGGATCATCCCCGCGGCCCCGTGGAGGGAACGGCCAAGGTCATCCGCGGCGCCAGTTGGTACAGCGAGGAGTCGAACCTGAGCCTGTCTTCCCGTTACAGCAATCGGCCGGGATTCCGCAATTTCAAGGTCGGATTCCGTTGCGCCAAGGATGTGGAGAGCGCCGTGTTCGGGGCTGCCGGCGCCGGACCGGCTCCAGCCTTGGCCAGCAAGACCGGCGGTGCTTTCGGCGGCCAGGACGGCAGCCAAAGTGGGAAGCCTTCGGTTTCGTCCTCGGCCCCCTAGTTCCTCTCGGGAATCGCTCCGGAATATTACTATTCCCTATATCGGTAGAACCCGATCTCCAAGGCGCGGGACCGGACGATGTGATTCGCATCATATCGCAGGCCGGCAGAGGAGCGATACTTGGTCCAGGTCTGGTATTTAGCGTATAATAGGGAATTATGAAGTACGGGATTTACTCCGATATCCATGGAAACCTCGAGGCCCTGCAACGGATACTCGAATCCATGAAACGGCTCGGGGTGGAGAAGAGGGTCTGCCTCGGGGATATCGTCGGCTACGGCCCTTATCCCAATGAATGCGTGCAGCTGGTCGCCGAAAACAGCGACATCACCATTCTGGGCAACCATGACAGCGTGGCCATCGGCCGCGAATCCGCCGAAGGGTGGAACAATTACAATGCGCAGAAGGCCATCGAGTGGACGAGCAAGGTCTTGACGCCGGCCTCCATCGAATTCTTCAACAAGCTGCCCTATATGGTCTCGGAGCCGCCGCTCCTCTTTGTGCATGCCAGCCCCTGGTCGCCGGCCGATTGGCGCTACGTTTCCAGCCTGGACGATGCCGTGGACGCCTTCTCCTTCTTCACGGAGAAGATTTGCTTCATCGGGCATACCCATTGGCCCATCATCGTCGTCACCGAGGGCGAGCAGTCCTTCAAGGTTTCGGAATCCCTGGCTTATACCTTGGGGCCCAATCAGCGCATCCTTGTAAACGATGGCAGCGTCGGTCAGCCCCGGGATCGCAATCCGCTGGCGAGCTGGTGCTTCTGCGATTCGGAGAAGATGTCGGTGGAAATCATCCGAGCGGTACGCCGCTCGAAGTGAGCGGTACGCCGCTCGAAGTGAGCGGTACGCCGCTCGAAGCGAGCGGTACGCCGCCCCTCTTCAGCTCATCTCCACCTAACCATTCCCATCATGAGCATCAACCAACCGTGAGCATTAACCGCAAATGAGCAGTAACCGCACATGAGCCGTATCCGGGCCCTGGCCAAGGAATCCCTCATCTACGGGGTCTCCTCCATCTTCAGCCGTTTCCTCGGCTTCCTGCTCGTCCCGTTCTATACCCATGTGCTCACCACGTCCGAGTTCGGGATCAGCTATATCGTGCTGACCATAGTGGCGTTCATGAATATCGTCTACCAGTTCGGTTTCGATTCCGCCTACCTGCGGCTGGGACATGACGTGGATGCGGATGGAAGGCGGCGATTGTTCTCCACCGCTTTCTTCAGCCAGGCCTCCGGGACCTTGGTCTTTTCCGCCGTGCTGCTCCTACTGTCCGGACCGCTGAGCCAGGCCTTCCTCATCCCGCCCGCCTATGGGAACCTTCTCTACTATGCCACCGGGATCCTGATCCTCGATACGCTTACCGTGGTGCCTTTCGCGCATCTGCGACTGGAGCATGCCGCCCGCGGTTTCGCGACCCTGAAGCTCTGCAATGTGATCCTGAACCTAGCCGCCAACTGGCTGTTCGTGGTCACCTGGCACCAGGGGCTGACGGGCGTTTTCCGGGCCAACCTCGCCGCCAGCGCCGGGACCTTGATCTTGATCCTGCCGGTCCTTTTCGCCAATGTCCGGCCCGCCTTCAACCGCGCGGATTTCCGGCAACTGCTCAAGCTGGGCCTGCCGCTGGTGCCCGCCGGGCTTTACGGCCTCATCAACGATATGGCGGGACGCATGTTCCTGCGCATCCTGTCGCAGTCCGACATCGATCGCCTCTATCCGGGCAAGGGCTACGACATCCTCCAGCTCACGGGCATCTTCTCGGCCGCGTGGAAGCTGGGCATCTTCGGGCTGCTGTTGGTGCAGATGTACCGCATGGCCTGGATGCCTTTCTTCCTGCAGCGGCAGAAGGATCCGGATGCCGCGGATCTCTTCGGACGCATCCTGCGGTACCTGTGTCTGTTCATCGGCTATGCCTCCGTGACCTTGATGGCCTTCCTGGACAAACTGGTGGCGATTCCGATCATGGGGCATACGCTTTTCAACCGCACTTACTGGGTGGGGCTGGAGATAGTGCCGGGCGTGCTCCTGGCCTATGTCTTCAATGCCTGGTTCATCCATTTCACCCTGGGCATCTATATCGCGAAACAGACGCGTTACCTCATGTGGAGCAATGGCGTGGGCGCGGCGGTCACGGTCATCGGGAACCTCCTGCTCATTCCGCGCCTGGGCCTATGGGGGGCGACGCTTTCGGCCGTGCTCTGTTATGCCGTGATCGCGGTGATGGTCATGCGCAAAAGCCAGCAGCTCTATCCGATCCAGGTTTCCTGGCCGCTCATGATCCCGATCCTCCTCTGGTTGTCGGCGGGCTGGGTCTTCGGGATCATGGTGCAGGCGCATCCTGCCGGCTTTTCCTGGTCCTTGCGGTTCGGGGCGATGGCCGCATTCTATGTCTTTCCCATCGTGACGGGCAGCCTGCCTTTGGGCGGTTTGCGGCGGGTGGCCAGGCTCGGTCGCTTCAAGGGCTAAGCGACCCTGTCAGAAAATCGAAAAGAAAGCCAAAAAGAAAGCCATAAAAAAGGCTTGCGCTCCCCGGCTGATTAAATTTGTTTCCGCCGGGTGATGCTCACTACCCAATTCCCATCGCCCGAATCTCTCCTCGATTGCTGCTCCGATGGCATTGTGGCCTTGGATGGAGAAGGCCGGCTCGCCTATGCCAATGCTTCCGCCCTGGTCTTCTTGGGACTGGAGCGAGTGGCGCAAGAGGACTTCCTGGACCTGGTGCACGATGAGGATCGCGAAAAGGTCCGCGAGGCTTTTTCGATTCGCGATTCCGGCCGGGTGGCTTTCCGTCTCATGCCGATAATCGGCGACGGACTCCCCGTTCCCGGGCGGAGCTTCGAATCCGCGCCGAGCCGGACCATGGCCTGCGGCGGAAAGGATTTCCAGGTTCTGAACCTCCGCGAAATCTTGGCGCCCCTGCCGGAACCGTTGGGCGCGGCCCAAGAGGAGATCGAGTCCAAGAACCAGCTCCTCGATCTCATCGTCGGACATATCCCCGCCATGGTCTGCCGCATCGATCGGGAAGGCAATATCCGCGAGACCTTCGGATCGGATCTGCAGGAATATGAATTGGTGGGCCGTAGCGCGCTCAAGGACTGGCCGGGCGCCAAGCCCTTCGTGCTGCGGGCGCTGGCGGGCGAGCGGGTCCATTTCGAGAACGAATACCGAAGAGGCGATCGATCCGGGACCTTGGACGTCTGGCTCTCGCCTTCCGCGGCCGCCGAGGGCGGCGTGCTGGGATTCGCCATGGACATCACGGAAAAGAAACGGACTGAGGAGGAGTTGAGCAAGAGCGAGGCCTTCAGTCGCCGCATCATCGAGAGCAGCCGGGACAGCATCATGATCCTGGACACCTACGGCAACCTGCTTTCCCTCAGCTATAGCGGCCGCAAGCTCATGGAAATCGAGGATCCGGAAGACTTCCTGTCCCGCTCCTGGCTGGATTTCTGGCGCGGGGAGGATCGGGGCAAGGCGGAGAGCGCCGTGCGCATGGCCACCCGCACCGGCGTGGGCAAATTCCAGGGCTATTGTCCCAGCATGAC
>DAINDC010000279.1:0-7306 GCA_036732085.1 Fibrobacterota bacterium
AAACACAACAAAACCGCTGTCAATATTGAGCGAAAATACTATTCAGCAAGCCCTATTTAGACGCCGCCGCCTTGTTCACGCCATTGGGCGCCTCGGCCAGCAGTTCATCGTAATACAGAGTGTCACCGGAAAGCAGGTATTCACCGAATACTTCATTGTCTGGTCCGCCTTTCACCAGACCATTCTTGGCGGAGAATTGGGTTCCCACAGCGGGAAAAAATGGCACCTGGATTTTACTTTCAGCGAAGATGATCGTGTCTGGAAAAACGGCGGAATTATCTATCCAAGTACCCACCAAGCCCGCTTCAATGCGGCCGGAGGTGGATTGCGAGCCGGTTGGGCTGGGCTGGAACTGTCCGAGCAGGCGCACAGGGCGATGAGAGAGATGGAAATAGCGGCGAAAAATTGAATCTTCATGAGGAGGAACTCCTAGAATGGGTGATACATGGCAAGATTCCGGGTCTTGGACTAAATCCTAGTCAAAAATCCGCGGGTTTCGGGTTTGCCGGTTTCCCGACCAGACGCATGCATGGGTACAATCCGCTATGAAACTTCCAGCCCCATCGGCGTGAATAACCACTATGCGAATATCGCCAATAGCTTACTCGGCGAAATCCGCCGCGCCCGGCGGCGTTAAGCGACCTGCGGCATCCATGCAGCAAACGCCCTGCGAAGTCCCGTAGACCGGAGTCGCGATCGCGCTTCCGGAGAGGAGCCTGCGAACGGAGCCGTTCGCCGCGCGCGGCTTCGGCAGAATGGCCACCGTGACTCCGTCCAACACGAAGGTTGTGACCGACCGGACGGGAATCTGCGCGGCCAAGGTCGTACCCGTGAGCGCGACGGGGCCGATGGATTTGGCGTCTTCGGTGGATGAGGTCCGATAGACTCGCGCCGACGCGGGTCGGCCGGAAAAGCGCGACAAATCGAAAGCATAGTCGGCCGCGGCATCGCCTGCATTGATCACCACCAGGACCAAGGCTCCCGTAGCGGGATGAAAGGCCGCCACCGTATTGGAATCCCCGCTCCCGAGAATGATCGCTCCGGGACGGATGAAGCGCGAGAACTGGGCGTAAGCGAAGCCCTTCTTGTTCATCCGGCTGGACTGCGCCGCGGCATCGAAATCGATCACACCCCAGATGCCGCCGCCGACCGCTTGCCAATCCACCCAGGCCTCGGCTCCCATCTCGCGCAAATCCTTCGCGATGAGCGATGCCGACCAGAGCGCGACCTCGAACAGGGGCCTGCCGGTCATGGCCGACGGTCCCGTCTCCGATTGCCAGAGCCGCTTGCCCGCCCGGGTGGCCAAGGTCCGCAAATTCTTCCGATCCGAATTGGAGCCGTTGTAGGAATGGGTATTGATCTGGGCCAGCAGCCCCAGGGTCGCCGAATCATAGCTTTGCACGTTCCCGACCATTTCCGCGATGGAATTGGCATCCGCGGCGACGAGGCGCGTCGCGAGGCCCTTGGCCTTCAGGCTCTTCGCCACCTCCTGGATGAGCTTTGGCTGGGTGGCGCGCGAGAACATGCAGCCCTCCTGCCTACCCAGAGCCTTCCACCAATCCGAGTTGGGCTCGTTGAACGGCTCCAAGGTGCGGAACTCCAGACCCAGGGAATCGTGCAAGTGCTTCACCACCGCGGTGAGATACTCGGCGAAGTCGTCGTAATAATCGTCCTTCAGATTATTCGATCCGTCGGTGTTCCCCGAAACGCAGCCGCTCTTGGTCATCCACCAGGGCGGCGAATTGGAAAAGGCTTCCAGGATGGGATTCTTCGCGCGCGCGAGCAGCGCCTTCAGGGTGCGCAACTGGAGGGAGTCCGCCCTCCACGCGTAGGGACCGGTCTCGCTGGGCTTGTAGCCGGGGACCGCCGCGTCCACGCGCATATGCGTATGCCCGGGCTGCTCCCCGCCCCCGATATTGTACCTGAAGAGGGTCATCCCCAGCCCGGTATCGGCGTCGACCACCTGGTCCGCCAGGGACCCGAGATTGGCTTCCTTCCATCCTCCCAGGGAAAAGGCCCACCAAGCCAGGCTGGTCCCCCAGCCCTCGAAGGCTTGCCGGGTATCGGCCGGGTCGATGCGAAGAGGAGTCTGGGCCTGAGAGGTGGCCAAACCGAGCCATGCCGCCGCAAAAATGGATGTCGAACGAATGCCCACTCTGGATCTCCCGGCCTGGTGCCGGAGCATAGGTAAATCAAAATCCCTAGCCCATCAATAACTCCTGTCGATAGGAAGGCCTGGGGGAAAGCTTTTCCCGGAAACTTGGCGCTGCGGGCCAAAAACCCAGGACCAGTAGCACCGGAAAAGGAATTTGTTGGAGTTGTATAAGTATAAAAATGCTCAACTAATGCATATAAAGTGGTGAAGTAGTGTGGGCAAAGGTCGTGTCGATTGATTAGTTTTAAACAGGCCGTCTTATACGTCAGGAAAAGCTTTGCACCAGGAAAGAATCCTCGCCATCTTGCGGGAGGTTTTCGACCGTTTAGCACGGGAGAATCCATCCTTCTCGCCCCTACCGTCCCTCCTGGATGAAAACACCACCTTGGATGCCCTGCATGTGACCGATGCGAATGTGGCCGAACTGGCCAAGGAGCTCCGGCATCGTCTGGGCGGCATCGCCCTCAATGTGGAGCTCATGTACCGCATGCAGAAAGCCTTCCAGGGCACGGCCGCGGGAGTGAACCAATACCGGACCTTGGGCGACGTCATCAGGCATATCCAATCCAGCCTGCATCATGGTATTCCCAATCCGCTGGTCGTTTATGTGGACGATGAAGAGGAAAATCTTTTCGTGTTCCGGCGCAAGTATGCCAAGCGATTGAACCTGCGGACCTACTCGAATCCCTTGGAGGCTCTGGCCTTCATTAAGGACAGTCAGGACGTGGTCTTGGTCATCACCGATGAGGTGATGCCGGGAATGACGGGAAACCAGTTATGCGATGAAGTGCATAAAAGCAGGCCCTTCCTGAAGTTCATCCTGATCACGGGAAATCCGTCCGCGGATGACAACCTTTTGCACCGATCGTTGCGGCATGGGCGATTCTATGACTTCATCAATAAGCCGCTCGATTTCGATCGGAAGGGTGAGGAGTATTTCGAGACGGTGAACCGGGTGCTGTCGGGCGATTTCTTCTAGATTACTTTTCCGTGAAAATATGCACGCCTTCCCATCGCTGAATCTCCTCCCAGGTTCCATTCGGGTTATTGATCCAAGCATCACAATGGGCGATGTAGTAGCTGAGGATATTGTCCATCCGATCATTTGCGATGAGACGGTGAGGCGGAACTTTTTCCAGCATGGCTCGGAAAAGTCGGGATGCATCCCGGAATCCTTTTTGGAAATAAATCGTAAGCGCCTTTTCCAACATTTCCCGGGTTTCGTCCTTGTATTGGCGTACGTCCAAAGGCTGGTGACCGTAGATCTCATACAGTTTGATATGCCGGGTGGAACCCTTGACCTGGGCGGTATCGATCCATCGAAAGTGGGTGGCCCCGGACGGCAGGTCCTTGATCACGTCCTCGGTTACGATTACTTCCAGATTATACATCTTGGTCTTGGATTCCAGGCGCGATGCGATATTGACGGCTTCGCCGATGACCGTGCGGTCCAGTTTTTCAAAGGATCCGAAATTGCCTTGCATCACGTCGCCTTTGGCTATACCAATGCCGTTACGGATGATGGGGCTATTGACCGCAAACATGGTTTCGTTGAATTTTTGCAGTTCGAGACGCATGGAGATCGCGGCACTCACGGCCTTGTCGCCATCCGGGAATACGCTCATGACGCAGTCCCCCATAATCTTATCGACTTCCCCGCCGTTATCCACGATGGGGCGCGTCATCATCGAAAAATACTGGTTGAGGAACATCTGGCGCTCGTAGGGAGTAAGGACTTCCGTGAGCTTGGTGAAATCCCTGATGTCGCAGAACATGATGGTAAGGTTGCTTATGACTGGCGCGGATTTGGAGGGGTCTTTACCCGCGTGGATCTCTTCGACCAAGGAGGGACGGACGAAGATGCGGATGAGCTCCTCTCGCTTCTTGAGCTCCTCGTAGGCATTACGGGTCACTTCGGCGGTGATCAGATCATTTTCGGCCCTGGCCAAGGCCATCTTGGTAACCATGATCTTTTCATGGGAGATTTCCAGGGTCGTCTTGATACTGGATGTTACCACTCCCAGAAAATAAGCGACCAATTGCGCCTGAAGGCTTTGCATCACCAATGGATGGGCATTGGGATGATAACGGGTGAAGAAAAAGGTCGCGATGCCGGATGCCACGGGAAAGGTCCAAACATACAGAAAAGGTTTGGTCAGAAGGCCATGCAGGAGGCCGGCGAATACCAAGGACGAATACCAATATATGTTGCATCCGTTCTTAAGGAACATGATGGTGAAAAGTGCCGGAAGCGTGAGCGTTATGGCCGTTTCGAAATAAGCCTTTTGCACCGTGTTGAGCGGCTTATCTCTGGGGAAGAAAACAAAAATGGCATGGAGAAGCACGACGGCCAATCTCAATTGCCATGCTTCCCAGTAATCGAAGCCATATTTCAGGATCAGGTAGAAACCGATATGCCCGAATATCCCGAACACTCCCAAAACAGGAATTACCTTTTGGAAAAAAGAGTAATCGGTATTAAGACGGAAATTTCGCATCATCCCCAAACTCGCAAGCGGTTCATTGATGATTTTACAGGATGGACGGATAAAAAGCCATCCCGAGTTCTAAAACACAAACTTCCCCAATTACGCGTTTTTTTTTAATGGAATGAGATACGATTTCAATTCTGAAAAGGTGATCCAATGGAACTGAATACTTCGATGGTAATCGGCAGCGTCATGCGCAAACTCGTGGACGAGGGGGTGACTGATTTCGATAGCATCGCGGAGGCGATGCAAACCGTCAAGGACTTGCAGAACAAGGAGGGCCTCTACTCCAATGACCGTTATACGGAACGGGGCAGCGATTCCCACGCCTTGGTCATCACTGAAAGCAATGGCAAGAAGAATGAATGCATCCTTTGGTGCGTGAACCATTACCTGGGATTGAATCGGAATCCCAGGGTAATCGCAAAAACGAAAGAGATCGTGGAGCGGTACGGGACCGGCGCGGGAACCTCCGCCATGTCCGGTGGCATGAATACACTACACAAGGAAATCGAATCCCGGATCAATAAAATGACAGGCAAGGAGCGGACCCTCCTTTTCCCCACCGGATACTCCGTGAATCTGGGCGCCATCTCCGCCATCCCCGGTAAAAACGATATCATCCTTTTCGACCATCAATCCCATGCCAGCATCATCGATGGTTGCAAGCTGTCCGGGAAGCAATGGCTTGCCTTCAAGCACAATAACGTAGCGGACCTGGAAGCTAAGCTGCAACGTTGCCAGGGCAAATACCAGAATATGCTGGTCGTGGTCGAATCAGCCTATTCCATGAGCGGCGATCTCGCGCCGCTAAAGGAAATCGCTGCGCTCAAGAAGAAGTACAAGTTCTACTTGTACGTGGATGAAGCGCATTCATTCGGCTTCTATGGCGAGGGAGGGCGCGGGTATTGCCATGAGCAGGGCGTCACCGACGATGTGGATTTCATCATGTCCACCTTGTCGAAAGCCACGGCGTCCATCGGTGGCTTCGTTTCAACAAAACAAAAATACTGCACCCTGATGTCATGGCATTCCAATTCCTACATTTTCCAGGCATGTATTTCCCCTGCCGATGCCGGTGCCATTTTGGCGAGCCTGGACGAGATCGAATCCGATCCTGGACTGATAAGCGGATTGCATGAAAAGACCGCTTATTTCCGAAAGCATCTTCTCGCCGCCGGGTTCGATTTGGGAACGAGTCAGAGCCCCATCATCCCCATTTACGTACGGGATACCAAGACCCTGCTGGCATTCGGGAGGAGCCTGTATGAAAACGGGGTCTTCTCGGTCACGATCGCCTTCCCGGCCGTCAAGCTCAACGAAGGCCGTCTGAGGTTTATCATCAACGCCTCGCATACATACGAGCAAATCGACAAGACATTGGCAGTACTGAAAGTCGTAGGGGGCAACCTCGGTATCGTCCCCAAAGCGGGAGCCTAAGGAGTAATATGGAAACCACTGAACTATACGGAATCATCAAAGAAATCGTTTCCGGACTTGCCGTCAAGGATCCTTCCTATCTGGCGCTGCCGGATTCATTGGATGAAAATGCAACCTTGAACGATTTGGGCCTCGACATCACCACCATGCCGGAAGTGGTCGCCGACCTGGAATCCCGCCTTGGAGGCCGTGATCTGAAACTTGATGACATGCTCAATCCATCCGACATGAATACCATGACCTTGGGTGATTTCATCACACAAGTTCGCAGGTCCCTCGCTTCGGGGAGAAAGAACGCGGTAGTCGTATATGTGGATGATGAAGAGGAAAACATCTTCATTTTCAAACGGAAATATGGAAAGAGGCTCAACCTAAAAACGTTTACGAATCCGGTAGAGGCGCTCGCTTTCATCAAAATGAGCGATGACGTCGCTTTAGTTATCACGGATGAAGTGATGCCTAAAATGGGGGGGAATGAATTATGCGACGAGGTCCATAAATCAAAGCCGCTGATGAAACTCGTCCTCATGACCGGCAATCCGAATAGCGACGGTGATTTGATGTACCACTCGCTAAGCAGAAACCGTTTTTATGACTTCATCAATAAACCGGTTGATTTCGATAATAAAGGCGAGGAATATTTTACCATGTTCCAAAGGCTACTCACTTCGGAAATCTAGTGGCTTCCCGTTCGAGAGGGTTTTCGAAGGCTGGGTTCAGACGACCGAATGCATTGCCGCCATTTTTCAAAAAGAAGAAAGTGATAAAAGCGGGAAGATGTGGGGATGGCCTTCTGGATGAAAGCATAATCAGGATTAAAATGTCTTACGCATCGTTTTCGATTCAGCTTTTCCGAACTATCGTTATCCCACGACACATTCTAATCTAAGGTTTGGCGGAATAAAAATCAAAACGATATCTAACGGCTCAAAAAGTGCAATCCCTGATTTTTCGGATTGCTCAGCAGCTATTTTTCAGTGAGGAGGTGCCATGGGCGCCATTGACAGTACCGAAGAGACGAATGGACCGGGTTGGTTCGAAGAATATATGACCAACTATCTGGTTCGGTTCAGGGCATATGAACCGTTCCCATTCGATCAACCGCCGGATACCCATAATTATCTGAGCCTTCACCAAAACGATTATCTCCGGCTGAGTAGTCATCCCGAAGTAATCGAGGCCAAGAACCAATCGAATATTCGCTTTGGCGGCGGCCCTATGG
>DAINDC010000280.1:0-3405 GCA_036732085.1 Fibrobacterota bacterium
CCCCTTGGACGATGCGCTGCATCCGCTGCAAGTGCATACCTCCGCCTATATCCTGCGGCGATGCATGGCGCTGGGCCTCTTCATCCATCTGGGCATCAGCAAGCGGGTGCTGTTCCGATCGCGCCGTGCCGATGCGAAATACTTCTGGCTGCTCATCACCCTCTTCAACCTGTACGAATGCGAAATGCTGCCCCTATGGAGGCTGCTCACGCCGCCGTTCCTGGCCAGTTGGCTGCCGCGTTGGCGGGAAGTCCTCCTCTATGCGACCATCCTCGCGCGCAAGGCCTTGGGCAGCGACTTCGCGATGGAAGACTACCTGAAGCCGAAGCCGGATACGCGGGCTTCGCATAGGCCAGAGGCCACGCTCATTCCAGCGGACTCGCCCGTGCCAGAAAAATCGGCGGAGGAAACATCGTCGCCTTTCACAATTGTGAATAAAAACATCCGGCCGCAGGGGAATCCTAGGCTGGAAACCAAGCGTTCGTTTTAGATTCAGGAGCGGCGGAATTGCGGGTCCGGTCATCGACTTCCATTCCCGGCCTTACAGGCGGAGCCGGTAACCGCGAAGCTCCCCTGACCCAGGGCCCGCAATTTCCCATCCCAAATCACTCCAAAAAATCACGTTCTTCCGGTAAAATCACATTTGCGATTAATGAATTGGCCCCTCCGGGATATGGCGTGGCAAGGCTGATTCGCCTGTTTAATATATGCCTGGGACCACATCGCCAGGCCGCGTCGGAGATACTTACGGAGCTCAGGGATTTCCGCGGGAAGGGGACGATGGCGATGCGCATCTGGCGTTTCCTTTGGCGCGCCCTGATCCTGGCCGCCATGGCCGCCTGGCTTCCCAGCGACGCATTTTCCCTCTCGTTGAACCGGCCTCTCGCCATCGGCGTGGCCGTGAATTTGGCGGATGGAAAAGATTCCCGCCCGCCGGAGTCGTAGCGTTTCCGCTACGCCGCTTTGCCGCTGATATTGCTTCCCCCGTCGGGATCACATTTTAGCGTATACGGCTTGGGCGTTCCCATTGCGCGTCTGCACACGAAGGCTGTAAACCCCCGGACGCAAATCGCTCAAATCCAGGAAGGATTGTCCGTTGCCGCGCCGTGAGGCGATGCGGGCTCCGTTGACATCGACGACGTCGACCTGGAGGATTTCCGCCGTGGCCAATATGCGAGACCCGGAAAGCGAAAAAATATCTCTCGCGCCGTATCGCTTGGCGGCGATATTCGTTGACCCCGAGCATTGTTTCGGATCGTCCTTGATGAAGTAGGCGCGGTACGACGTATCGGTTTTGGTCATGCAACCCACCAGATTCAGCAATTCGATCGAGGCGTATTCCGTGCTGGTTCCTTCCATTTGAATTGAGATATAGCCCGAACCCAGTGCCGTCGTGTTTCCCGGTCCGCTGGAGGAATTCGTTTGTCCCAGCCGGATTTGCGTGACGCCCAACACCGAATCCCAAGCCGTGTCGGGACGGCTGCGCATGTAAAACGTCATCGAAGTAGAGTCGATAACCCGGTCCATGGCGTATTCCCAGATATCCTTGCCCGGCCAAGTCGCATTGGTCGAATTCGCCCCTTTCGCCGGAGTCGTTGAGGAGTCATACGCCAGGCTATGGAACTTGGACTGGGTGCAATGATGGCCCGTGCCATCGGAATACCATTGCCCATGGTAATTGACGCTGGTATTGACGAGGCAAAGGTTCGAAGTCGTGGTATTGGGCGGGGACCCGTCCCCGAAGCTCCAATATCCGATCAATTGGTTTTCGATCGACTTGGGATAATCCTGGCCCTGGGACATGCTGGCTGCCGATTGGCAATGCAGCATCAATCCGTTATTTTGGATGGTCCAGCTTCCGGCGCCGCCCGCAAAGGATTCCTTGGTGGGGAAATGGTATTTCGCTCTAACGATGTAGTCGGAATAAGCGGTTTTATAGAAGAGATGACCATAGCCGTAACTTGAGGTGTTGCTCACGGTATCCGTGACGATCAGCCGGGGCTGTCCGTCGGAAGTCTCGCCATAAGTAAAGCTGTTGTAAGGATTCTCGCCTGCGGCATGGCCTTGGATTTTCGGAGTCCAATCGCTGAGTTTGGTATCTCCCTTCCTCAGCATTTGTATCCAGTTCGAATCATTCGGCCCCGCGAACACCGTTGTCAGCGCGGCGGCCAATGTCAATGCGCCATAAACAACTTTCATTCCCCCACCTCTCTATTCAATTAGAATCCCTTCAAATATACGGCATCGATCGAATTTCCAATAGCCATAAAACGACCCAGACGACCGCGGGAAATTTAAAAGATTCCCAACGGAAACACGATAGTCAGGGGTGTTTTCCGACACTTAATCGGAAGGTGTGAATTCCTATGGCGTGAGGCACCCAGGAAAACCGCGGAAAATCAGCGAATTTTCGCCTAATTCAAAAAATCAAAATCACCCTTGGCGAATGAGCGTTTGCACCTGATGTCTCGGGTCGAGTGTAGGCTATTTTTCTTGCCGATGGCTACCTTGCTGGCACGCGCGCAGGAATCGACATGCGCCGGCTTGCCGAGGGCCCATGACCGACATCAAAACCGAAACCGAAACCAACCTTAATAACCAAGCCCGATCTCAGACAGGAGAGCGCCGGCATCCGGCCGGGGAACGCTTCCACTGCATCATCACCGTGCACGGCATGGGCGAGCCCCTGCCCAATTCCACCTTGATGCCCGTGGCGGAGCAGATCTCCCAAATCATCCATCCCAGGCCCGGTGGCGACGTCCTCACCTTGGGCTTGCTTTCCGGCCTGACCGGCGTGGACGGCCCCGGCAATGGCTCCTTCGTTCCTAGCATCCAGCTCCGCGGCATCTCGGTGGGACAGGAAAACGGGAACGAACCGTCCTTGCTCCCCCTGCCCTGCGCACAAGGCGAAAACCTCTACTTCGCGGATGTGTTCTGGTCGCCGATCACTTCCAAGGATTTTCCGGAAGTGGGGGATTCGCTCACGCATTGGACCGAATGCCTGGTGAACCGGCTCGATCTCAAGCATCAGGACCTGGCCGGAAAGCATTCCGAGAATTGGTGGGTCCTGGACCTGCTGTCTTTATTGAAGCAAACCCTCCTTTTCTCCGAGAAGCTGCTGGCGCTTCGTTCCAAGGATCTGGGCGATGTCATCGCCGCCCTCCGGATGCGTCCGGAGTGCACGGGGAAGATCGGCGTCATGGGCTTCTGCCTGGGCGGCAAATTCGCCTATCTGTCGGCCGTACGGCATCCGATCGACGCCGCGGTGAGCTATTACGGCGTTCAGATCGATCAGCATCTAGGCGAGGCAGACCGCCTGAAATGCCCGATCCTGATGCATTTCGCCGAGACCGATCCGAACGTTCCGGCGGATATCGTCGCGGCGATCAAAGAACGAATGGGCGC
>DAINDC010000280.1:3415-5818 GCA_036732085.1 Fibrobacterota bacterium
GTCATTTTCGGCAAGTACCTCGGGGACGTGCAGCTCTACGGCGAGTTCGCCCAATGCCGCGGCGCGAGCGTCCGCCTTTTCCACGACTCCATGGCCAGGATCCATGCGTATCTCAGGGAGCGGCATGGCGATGCCATCGAATACACCGTGGTCGCGCATAGCCTGGGAACGGTCATGGCCATGGACTCCCTGATGCTCGCCCATGCCAAGGAGGAAATCCTGGCCCGCCCGCCGGTGGCGGGGCCCGATAGGAAAAATTCGCGAGGACCCGAAGTCTCCGCCGCCGATCTCCCCTTCGTAGGCTATGCCGCCGCCACAGGTAACCCGGATGTTTCCTGGATCGGATCGGTGAAGGCCTTCGTCACCATGGGCTCGCCCATCGACAAGTTCCTGACCCTCTGGTGGTACAACTACGCCTATCTCCTGGACTCCGCCTGGATGAAGCCGCGGAAGCCGGGCTCCCGCATCAAACATTACAATTTCTGCGACGAGCAGGATCCCGTCGGCCATCGGCTGGATTTCGCGCGAACGGCGCCGGCTTTCAAGGAGGTTTTCGGCCCGGCGGACGGGGCTTCGGAGTGGAATGATATCGTGTACAACCATACTCCGATACCCGGGTGGGCCCATGTGAGTTACTGGAAGGACCGCAGCCTTTTCGAGCTCATCTTTAAGAAGGCCGTGAAACCGGAACATCCGGAGGATATCGCGACGCGGGACATCGAAGCCTTCCAGCTCTATCGGCGCGGCACGTTTTTCTGGATCCTGTGGATCCATTACTACCTGGTTCCCATCGCTTGCATCGGCATCAGCGCATTCACCTTGACCCTGGCGCTCACGGGCAAGAGTTGGCATACCATCGGCCTGGGATTCATCGGCTTCCTGCTCTCCTTATGGTACGGGCGCCAGGTGCTGATGCTCAATCTCGGCTGGCGGCAAATCCTGAAGCAAAAGTCGCGGCTGTCCCCGAAGGCGCCCAAGGGCGCGGCCGCGGAGAAGCGCGGTTTCCTGGGCGCGGCGGCCAAGGCCTGGCATTATCTGGCGCACGATAAGGATTTCCATTCGGCCTGCGCCCGTTTTTCCTGGCGGGTTTTCGCACTGGTGAATTGGCTGGCGAGCTTCCCGATCCTCGCCCTCCTCTGGAGCGGTCTCGACCAACCTGCAAATCCCGGGGCCGCGAGTTCCGAGGGACGGCGGACCCCGATTATTTTCTTCACCGCCCTCATCTCCATCTTCCTGTTCATCGTCTGTAAGCGCCTGTTCCTGAAAACGGATCCGGCGGGCGCCAAACCCTTGACCCGGGGGAAATCCATGACGGACTTCAAAATCTTGGAAGTGGCCTTGGTGGTGCTGGCGCTCCTGCCTTGCCTGCTTGCTCCGTTATCCGGCGTGCATGCCGGTATGCTCCGCATCCTCGGCCATGCCTCAGTCGCGGACCCTGTCCTGAGGAGCTTGTCTGCCGGCTCCCTGCTTTTCCTGGGAATTCTGTTCCAACTTTCCGCCTTGTACTGGGTCGAGGTTTCCTGGTTGCATGCCTGGATCAAGCGCCGCGTCCAATCGGGATCGCGGGGTGAGGGGGGAGTTCGGGTATGGCAAAACGACTTCGCCCAATTTGCCCGGGAAAAAGGTTCCATCCCCTAGGCCGGCGGATCCTTTATTTACCTTTTTCGGACCGTATACCATTTCTGATTTTGGCCCGACACACCATCTTTGCAGGTCGTTAATCTATGAACCAAATCCAAAGGTTACTGGGCGTCTTCCTGATATGCATCGCGGGCCTACCTCTTTCGCCGGCCGCCGCCGGAACCGCGACTCCCCTGGAATTCAAGGTCGATGCCGACGGTTCCTTCCGCGTCCAGGTGCCGGCCAATGGCAGGCACGAAGTCCTCCTGCCTATCTCCGCATGGGGGCGCTATTCGCTCCGCTGCGCCGGAGACCAACCGGTCTCGCTCTCCATCGCGGACAAGCGCAATGGCGTCATCAATCGCGACGGCGAACCGGGGCAGAGCAATCCGAGGATCGATCTCTTCCTCGACATCGGCGCTTACCGCCTCACGATCCAAGGCACGAAAAACGCGACGGGCATGTCCCTGGTGACGGCCACGCCCTTCAACCTGCCCGCCGATTTCAAACCCGCCTACCTGGTCCCGACCCGGGAAAACCGCCTGGGCCTGGACGATTTCCAACGGGCCGATTTCTGGTTCGAGGCGGCCACCGATACCGTGGTCCATATCGAAGCCGTCGGCAGGAACCTGGCGGACCTGGCGCTCTGGCGCGACGGGGAGTGGCTGGTGCCCACCGACAACCACAACTTTCTTTCCAAACCCAGGGAAGAGACGCCGCTCTCCGGCATCTTCTTCTCGGCGCGCATTCCCAAGGGCATGTACATGGTGGGCGCCTATGGCG
>DAINDC010000280.1:5828-7304 GCA_036732085.1 Fibrobacterota bacterium
AAAGGCCGGAACTGGGCGCTCAAGAGCGACGAGCATCCGCTGTCCGTGGAGATGGGGATGGAAACCCTGTCCGCCAATGCGATGGCGACCTCGACCGTGCCGTCGCGCGGCTATGCGCAGCTCCTGCTCGCTCCGGAAATCACGAGCCTGGTGGTCGAGGGCCCGGACAAGCAAAGGCTGGTGGCGGAGGTGAACCGCTGGAGCCGGGACTTCGCGCCCGAGGGTTGGCTGGCGACCGATTCCATCTTCGCGAAATCCGCTTCGCCCCGAATCCTGCTTCAGTTGGGGGACAATCATGCGGGCAGCGGGTACCTGGCGGTGAAAATCTCCGGGACGCCCGGCCAGGCCTTCACCGTGGAGACCTTCGGCCCTTCAGAACCCTCCCTGGGGGGAGGGGAAACCTCCCCGGCGGGCGGGAAGGGGGGTAACTGGTGGGTTTCCTCCTTGCATACCGGCGATTTCCAGGATCAGCTCGGCGCCAGCGGCCTGGTGGTCGAAACGTCCAAGGGAGCCATAGTCGCCCTGCAGGCGGATACCCTCTCCCCGGACCATGAGGTGGCGAGGAAGTTCAACCTGCTCGCCGATATGAATGCCTTCGTCTGGGTGGATGCGGACGGGAAATACTCGCTCACGCCGGGTGGCACGGCCTATGCCTGGCGCCTCCGGCGTTATTTCCATTCGCCGCCGCGCAATTATGCCCCGCCGGAATTCACGGCCGGCGCCAAGTCCGTGGACCTCAGCCAGGGCCTATACCTGCTGGAATTGAAACCCTCCGCCAAGGGCATCGCCACCGTGGTGCTCCGGAAGGCCTCCCTGCTGGGCGGCATGCTCGCGGCCGGGAAGGCGGCGGTGGGTTCCGCGGACAACCGGGAATGGGCCCCGCCCCGGCCCGCCTTGCGGTTCCAGTCCATTCCGGCGGCCCCGGGGAAGGATTATGCGGTGATCCTGAATTCGCAGGCGCCGGAGCTCTCGGCCGTTTCCATCCGCAAGCTTCCCATCGATCCCGACGAGCCCCTGAGCCTGTGGTGCAAGCCCGGCGAGAAGGTGGAGATCCCCGTCCACCTGGAAGGGCGCCGTACCGTGGGCGTTACGGACGAGCGCGGGAACCCGGTGGCCTTCGAGGCCGGGGGCCGGCATTTCGACAAGTCCGGCGAATTGGAGGCCGGTAACCACGTGGTTACCCTATCCGGGAACGGCGCGGAGACGCGGTTCCTGATGCTCAAATCCGTGAAGCCGGAATTGGCCGCCTCCGGCCCCCCGCCGCTTTTCCCCGACGAGAAGCGCGCGGCCCTGCCCAAGTTCCCGAAGGTGGACGCGGGCAAGACCGCGTATTTCGATCTCGACCGCAATGCCAACCTGCCTTTTGCCGTGCAGGTGGGCGAACCCGGCCTCTATCGCATCGAGACCACGGGCAGGCTGGGCACCGAACTCAATCTCAGCGACCGCTTCCACCATTTCACGCGCACGGCCCAAATG
>DAINDC010000281.1:0-7265 GCA_036732085.1 Fibrobacterota bacterium
GTATTGGACTCCCAGGCTGCCGCTCCAACGCGAAGATCCCCATGCCGAATCCCCCGCCACGGGTCCCAGGAACTGCCAGCGCAAGTCATAGCCATTGGCGCTCCCGCTCCGGTGGTAGCCGCCGTCGAAGCGGGGCCAGAACCCGTAGCGGATGAAAAGGCCTGGCTGCACGCCGAGCGGATCCATGGAGTAGGCGAAAAGCGCTTTCACGAAACCGTTCAGGCTGTCCGCCGTTATGGCGGTCTCGTTGTTCTTGGCATATCGATCATAGAGGGCATTGATGCCCTGGTCCAGGCTGCCATACAGGGCGTCCGCGGTCTGGGTGGGGATATTGCCGTCGAAATTGAAGCCCCCTTCGACGGTGCCTTTGGGCAAGGCTTCGGGGGAATTGAGGATCGACCGCGGCGCGGTACAGGCGCTGATGAGCAGGGCCGAGATGGAACCGAGAAGGAATCGTTTCAGTATCATAAGGCAGGGCTTTCTTCGGAAGCGGAATGGGTAAATCGCGAAGGTAAATTTAAATACCGGGTTGCCATTTTGCGGCCGGGTGGATAGCGTTTTCCAATCGGGAGGCCAGCCGTTGGGAAGACCGGAACCGGAACTTCCCTGCCTTGATTTCGTTTTTGGCCGAAGCTAGTTTCAGGAAATGAAGGCTGTAGAACGAGCGGAAGTGCGGGTCACCCGCGAATTCAATTTCCCGCCGGAGCGCGTTTTCGACGCCTGGCTCGATCCCAAGACCGCGGGAAAATGGCTATTCGCCACTCCCATCGGCAAGATGATGCGCTTGGGAGCGGGTTGCGAACTTTCCCTGACCCATCTCGGCGTGTTTCCGGAGTATGCGGAACGCACCGAGTCGGGCTGGGCCGGCATCCTGGATGGGCTGGCCGCCACCTTGGCGGAAAGCCGATCAGTTCCGCAATAGTCTAAATACCAGCTTGCGCATATCCGTAGGATTTCACCGGGAACCCAAGCCTCCAGAATCTTATTTTCAAATTAATGGGATGTGGCCAATTCAAGGGGAGGCGGCTATGGAGGAAAAACCGGGTTTGGTCCTGATCCACGGCGCGGGTTTGGGTTCCTGGATCTGGGAGGAGACGGGTCCTTTGCTGGAATCGCCTTGGCTGCCGCTGGATTTCCCCGACCGGCAAAGGCAGGCGGTTCCTTCCGATACCTCGCTCGAAACCTATAGCCGCCATCTGCTGCGGCGGATCCAAAGCTGGGATCAGGCGAAGCTTATCCTGGTCGCCCATTCCATCGGCGGGGTCCTGGCCCTGAAGCTTGCGGGCAAGCTGGCCGGTCGGGTGGTGGGTATCGTCGCCGTGGGCGCGGCCATCCCCGTCAAGGGCCGCTCCTTCCTTGGGTGCCTGCCCTTCTCCAGGCGCATGCTGATGAGGGCGCTGATGCGCGTGGCGGGCACCAAACCGCCCACCTCCACCATCCGGAAAGGCTTGGGCTCGGATCTGGATCTGATCCAGGCGGACAGGGTGGTGAAGCGCTACGTGGCGGAATCGCCGCGCCTGTACACGGATCGTTGCGAGGCGCCGGTCCCGGACGTGGAGTCCTTCTATGTGCGGCTTGGACTGGACAAGGCGTTCCCGCCGGGACTTCAGGAGCGGATGGCCGCGAACCTCCGGGCGAAGAAGATCGTCACTTTCGCCTCCGGGCATTTGCCGATGATTTCCCGGCCGGGGGAATTCGCAGCCTTGATCAATGGACTCGCCGCGGGCATGGGCCGCGCTGCCCTGGAGGCGAGGAATGAACCCATCATCGCCTCCGGATAACGCGGGGTCGGCATGGGTAACGCCAGGTCTGGAGATCAGACCGGAAAATATTTTAGACCAAAATATCGATCTTGAATTTTGAGTCCGTATTGAAGGTGCTCACGCTCCGCTTCAAGGTCTCCACTTCGTCCAGGAAATCGTTGTCGATCTTCTCGTAGTGGATGTATTGGACGACGAGATTGGAATAGCAGAAGCGTTCCAGGCAGGACTCGAAGGCCTCCCAGGTGGAGTCGAAGTCTTCCGGGAAGACGAGTTCGCGGGCGAAGACGGCGAGCATGTCCTTGCGGTTCCGGATGGTGTCGAAATCGAGCTTGATCAGCTTGGCATCCCATTTGGCATTGAGCGCCACTTCCACCTTGGACCGGTAGTCCTGATCGTAAAGGAGGCCGGAGGCGTTTTCCAGGTTGGCCTCCAGCTCCCAGAGGGTGCGCAATTCCCCGGGATGCCGGATGAGGTGCTGGCCTTCGTTCAGCACCTTGCCCAGCAGCTCGTGAAGGACGATGATTTCGATTTCGGACATCTGGATCGGTTTTTTCATTTTCCCCTCTCGGATGGTTTCAGAATTTTCAGGCATCGATCTTTCCAGCTTCATGCTTCAACCATTGACGGAGCCCATCATGGCCTCGGGATAGCGCAAGCCGGCCGCGCTTCCCTTGGGAGCCAGCGCGTCGATCTGCGCCGATTCCTCCGGGGTCAGCCGGATGGCCAGGGCGGCGACATTCTCCTCCAGGTAACTCCGGTGTTTCGTGCCGGGAATGGGAACGATATCCCCGCCCCGGGAGAGGACCCAGGCCAGCGCCAATTGGCTCGGCTTGACCCCCTTCGCGCGCGCCATCTCCGCGATCCGGTCGACCAGGGCCAGGTTCTTCCGGAAGTTCTCGCCTTGGAAGCGCGGGGAAAAGCGTCGGTAATCGTTCGGTTCCAAATCATCCAAAGTGCGGAAGCGGCCGGTGAGGAAGCCCCGGCCCAAGGGGCTGTAAGCCACGAAGCCGATGCCCAGTCCGCGGACCGTGGGCAGGATTTCATCTTCGGGATCGCGGCTCCAGAGGGAGTACTCCGTCTGCAGGGCGGTGATGGGATGCACGGCATGGGCGCGGCGGAGGGTTTGGGGACCCGCTTCGCTGAGGCCTAGGTAACGCACCTTGCCTTCCTTGACCAGCTCCGTCATGGCGCCCACGGTCTCCTCGATGGGCACCTTCTTATCGACGCGATGCTGGTAATAGAGATCGATATGATCCGTGCCCAATCGGCGCAGGGACGCTTCGCAAGCTTCCCGCACATAGCCGGGGTCGCCTTCGATGCTGCGCTGCGCGGGGTCTCCCGTGCGCTTGAGCCCGAACTTGGTGGCGAGGATGACGCGGTCGCGTCGGCCCTTCAGGGCTTTGCCCAAAAGCAATTCGTTGGTGAAGGGGCCATAGGCATCGGCGGTATCCAGAAAGGTGACGCCCAATTCCAGGGCCCGATCCAAGGTCGCGAGGGATTCGCCTTCATCGGCGGTTCCATAGAATTCAGACATGCCCATGCAGCCCAATCCGAGCGCCGACACTTCCAAACCCTGGCTTCCGAGTTTCCGCTTTTCCATCTTTCCCTGCTTCTCTTTAGAAAGACCCGGACTTCAGAAAGGCCGCGACTTCAGAAAATCTGTGAGAGGGTCGAAAGTCCCGATGTTGGATAAACTACGTTCAGAGCGAGGAGCTGGCCCGGTTATGTGGAAATCAGATGGAAAAAGGCCCTTGCATCCTGCTCAAATGTGCAGTATATTCGAGGCGCCACTTTATTTTGTCACCCTATATGCCACCTCTGTGTAAAGGAAGATAACCATGATTGCTCGCACGCCCGCCGCCTCTTTGCAGAAACTGATTCTCTCCACCAAGCTCGGTCTGGTTTCCGTGCCCGGCCACGGTCTCGATCCTTCGGCCGCGGAAACGCCCTCCGAGGCGCCGGCTTTCGTTCGCCAGGAAGCCCGCGAACTCCTGCAAGCCTTGGGACGGGATTTGGGGATGACCTTGCTGACGGCCAAGGAAGAGGTTTTTCTGGAAGACGGTCCGGAAGCGGAAGGCCGCATCGCCTTTCCCGATGAAGCCATACGCAAGACGGTGGAAGGCCTGGACGCGGTTTGGCTGAACGGGAATGACATCGTCGCCGCCTTCGTGCTGGAAGATGGAACGGGATCCTTTGCGGGCTTGCGCCGGCTGGCCGATTTGCTCGCGCTCAACCCCAAGCTGAAGTCCGCGCTCTATGCCGTGACCATGCCCGGGCTCAGGGCCGGGCTGCTCGCGGAACTCCATCGTCCCCTATACCGTCTCCTGAAGAAGCCGTTGCCGGAAGCCGTGCGCCTTCTCGATTGGCCGCGCCTGCAGACGGAGGTGACCCAGCTGGGTGAACGCGTACGTTACCTCAAGCCGGAATTCCTGGAAGGGATTTCCGATCTCGCCGAGATCGCGGCCTGAGGAAACCATGCCGGAACAAAACCTATCCGTGAAGAAGAAGATCCCCTCGGCGAAAAAGATCGTCCGCTGCCATTGGGTGGGTCTCGACAAACCGGATTATGTCGCCTACCATGATCACGAATGGGGAGTGCCGGTCCATGACGATCGGCTCCTGTTCGAATTCCTGACCCTGGAAGCGGCCCAGGCCGGATTGAGCTGGTATACCGTGCTGCGGAAAAGGGAAAACTATCGCCGGCTTTTCGCCGGCTTCGATCCCGTCAAGGTCGCCAAATTCGGAGCCAAGCAGGTGGAGGCGCTCATGGCCGATGCGGGCATCATCCGCAACCGCGCGAAAATCCTGGCGGCCATCCACAATGCCAAGCGGTTCCTGGAGGTCCGGAAGGAGTTCGGCAGCTTCGATGCCTACATCTGGGGCTTCGTGAACGGCAAGCCGATCGTCAGCCGTATCAAGGGCCTGGGCGACTTCCGCGCGACCAGCCCCGAGTCCGATGCCTTGAGCAAGGACCTCAAGCAGCGCGGCTTCAAGTTCGTCGGCTCCACCATCTGCTATGCGCATATGCAGGCCACGGGCATGGTGAACGATCATTCCCTTGCATGTTACCGTAGGCGCGAGCTAAGCCTGGCCGAGCTTGAGATGGACCCTCTTCATCATGCCTAAAAGGTTCATCAACTTGATTTGGGACAGGTTCTTCTCATCCATGTCGGACGGATATCGGACCCGGGAATAGAAGGGGAATTCCTCCATCACCCGGATGCGCTTATCCCACTTCGCGATTTTCCGGGCCGACTGGCTGCCCCAATTGAAGTCCGTCCGCAGATTCGATTTCTCCTTCCGGTTTCGCAAGATGCGCTTCCGCAACCAGATGAGCAGCTTCGAATAAATCTCGAACATCAATTCGCAACCCGGGAATTCCCGCGCCAGGTCGCCGAAGAGGGCCCGCAATTCCGCCTCCGGAAGGTAGACGAAAACGCCCCCGGCCATGAGGATGATTTTGGACGGCCTGACCCGGATTTCCCGGAACCAGGATCGATCGAAGACGGACTTGGCGATGAAAACGTTCCGGTCGCTTTCCGGGATCAGTTTCCGGCGCAATTCCATGGAATCGGGGAGATCGAGGTCGTACCAGAAGATCTTCCCGTTGTCCACCCTTTGGAAGGTGGTGTCCAGGCCCGCGCCGATATTGATCACGGTGGCATCCGGATGCGAGGCGATCGCCTGCCGCAGCATGGAATCGAGATGGAAGGCGCGGACGGAGCAATTGAAATTGATCAGGGACTGCACCTGCATCCCGTCGTCCATGGAGCTGAAATCAAAGTCCAGCTTGGCGACGATATCATGGGCGCTCTGGTCCCGGATCAGCGCATCTTCCCTTGTGAATTCCATGGCCCGGTCCCATAGGGGAATAAGCAGGGTCTTCTGCACTTCACCGAGTTCGATCTTGATCTTATCGGCCATATATTCTCCTTACCGGAAAAAGCCTCCTTACCGGAAAATGATTGCCCCGAGGAGGGCCCCAGCCAGCACGAGCCAGGCGGAGTTCACCTTGAACCTGAGCAGCAGGAAAAGGCTCAGGGTGAAAATCGAAACCGACGGCCAGTCCTTTAAGGTGGCGGCCCCCAATTGCCAGGAAACCACACCCATGAGCGCCAGCGAGGCGGCATTCACCCCGTCCAGGAATCCGCCCGCGAGCGGCGAGGCGCGCAGGCGCGGCAGCAAAGGCCCGCTGAGGGCCACGAAGAAGAAAGCCGGCAGGAATATTCCCAGGGTGGCGATGACGGCGCCCCGGGATCCATTGAGGAGATAACCGATGAAGGTGGCGGTGGTGAAGACCGGGCCGGGCGTGAACTGGCCCACGGCGATCGCATCCAGCAACTGATTCTCCGTGAGCCAATGCCGGTGCTCGACGAAATCCGTGCGGATAAAGGCGAGCAGCACATAGCCGCTGCCGAAAAGGGTGGATCCGATTTTCACGAAGAGGAGGAACAGCTTGCCCAGGCTAAAAGGCGCGGCGACGGATCCCGCCAATCCCACGACGGCGGATCCCGCCAAACCCAGAAAGGAAATCGTCAGGGCCTTGGGCCCGGCGGCCACGAGCGATCGGATGGCTTTGGTCCGGTGCGGACTCCTGGGCAAGGCCTTGTCGATCGCCATGAGCATACCGGATCCGAACAGGAGGAGAAGCTCGTGGACGCCCAGGAAGGCCAGGGCGATATCGGCTACGCCTAATAGGGCCAGGCGTCTGGTCTTGATGGCGGTGCGGCCCAAGGACCATAAGGCTTGCGCCACCACGGCGATGATCACGGGCTTGACGCCGTAAAGGAGACCTTCGGCTTGCGGCAGCTTCCCGAACCGGACATAGGCCCAAGCGATGATTCCCACCAGGATGGCGGCCGGAAAAATGAAGCAGGTCCCGGCGACCAGCAAGCCCGCCCAGCCCGCTCTTTTGGGCCCGATGTGGATGGCCAATTCGGTGGAGTTGGGCCCGGGGATGAGGTTGACGGCTCCGAGCAGATCGAGAAAATCATCATGAGAAATCCATTGTCGCCGGCGCACGATTTCCTCTTCCATCATGGCGATATGCGCGGCCGGTCCTCCGAAGGCGAGGGTGCCCAGCTTGAGGAAGACGAAGGCGAGTTCGGCGAGGCGGCGAGACCGATCCGGATACCGTGGCATCATGGGAAGGCCTGCATGGTTCGCCAATATATCTCGGCCGCAGAAATCGGGCAAATAATCCAGGCTTCGTTCGGCTTCATTCAAACCCAGGGCATGTTCTTCTTTGCCGAAGTCCGTGCCAACCGTATTTTGATTCTATAGGATGATTTGGATCAAAATCCTTCCCGGCCAAGTATTCCACCATCGGTCAGGTATCATGAACCATCCCCATTCCCACCCGCACCTTCCCTACCCACGCCTTAGGATTATCCCGCGTCCCGGTGAGCCGATCTTCCATCGCCTGCTTTTCCAGGCGGCGCAAGGCCATATACAACTCGCCCATCGGCAAATTCATGACGGTATGTGGGTAGCGACTTTGTG
>DAINDC010000282.1:0-7244 GCA_036732085.1 Fibrobacterota bacterium
GTTCCACACCGTCCAGTGGACCCAATCGCCCGCCAAGGCGTCGGGATCCTCCATGATCAGGACCAAGCTTCGGGTCTTCGGTGCCACGCCCTTGATATGCAAGGGCGGGCTCACGTTCTCGCCATCGCAGGTATACTTCCCCGGGATGAAACCGTTCTCGAGAAAGGAGGGACTGTAGATTTGCAAGCCCCAGGACTTGCTGAAGAGGGGGTCGTGCGGAAAAATCCCATAGGACCAGGCCGGAGCCGTCCCAAGCAAGCAAACCAAAAAGGCGGACGTTCGCATGTCCCCTCCCGATCGCGGCGGATTACCGTGTGCGCCTTATGAGATTACCGCTTGTCCATTCCGGACAGCAAGATCGGTTTTGGGGATTTTTCGGAACCGATTGGTCTATTGGACCTGTTACATCAGATATAGCGGAGTCACCATGTGTAGCGGAGGCTATAGACCACGGATTTCTCCTTATCGGCGGCTATTTTCAAAGGGAATCGGATGGTGGTTTGATCGATTTTTTCGGCCGGCACGCTGGATTTGAGGATATCCCATTGGTTCCCGCGCCAGGGATGCTCGTAGACCATCACCTCCACGGCTTCCTTCTTATGGTTGCGGACCTTGATTTCAAAGGTCTCTTCCACCATATGCCCGGAAGACAGGCTCCGGAAATCCGTCTGCACGCGCGAACCCACCACGTCGAAGGCATTGCCCAGATAGAGGCGCACCTCCTCGTCCTTGGGCGTATGATCCAACTGATCCTCGCCTACGAATTGTTCGCGGCCATCATCGTCGCGTTTGTAGACGCGCACCTTGCCCTTGGGCAGAGGCATGCCCAATCCGGATTTTTCATCGTTGCGGAAGGTCACGTAGACTCCCACCTTGGGATTGCCTTGCTGTCCGAAGGTCGCCTGGCTGCGATAGTTCTCATTGTTCACCCAATAATGCCAGCCTTGATCGAGACCGTCGTAGATGAGCGATTTCTTGGCCGCGGCATTTTTCGCCGTCACCAATTCGATCTGCTTGCTCTCGTTATTCGCCAGATCGGTGCGGCGCTGCAGGCTGTAGATCTTGTATTCGAAGAGTTCCTTCTGCTGGAACTGGGGTTCCTCGACTACATCCGCCGCCATCTTCATCGTGGCGCGGGCGCCCGCATAGCCTTCCTCCCGGACCAGATTGACATCGCCGGCCACCAGCTTGAGGCCCGCATCCTTGAAAGCCGTGCCGGAATTATTCACCAAGGTCACCCAGCCCTTGAGATCGAGATGGGAGTCCTCTTTGTCGAGCAAGGCCACATAATCGCAGTTCCAGGAAAGCGCATGGGCCAGATAACTGATCTCGGAACGATGCTCGCCTTCCTTGGCCGAGGTGAGCAGCCATTCGAGCTGGGGTTTGAGCACCAGGCCTTCGGGCAGGCTGGGCAGCACCAAACGGCCCGAGGGATTGAGTTCGATCTTGCCCCCGATTTCCGCGACCAGTCCGGGATTGACGCCTTCGCCGCCCGCTCCCAGGCCGTACTGCTCCGGGTTTCCGCCCACCGCAAGGATGCGCCCCGTCACCGAGTACTCTTTTTTCCTTTCCGGATCGAGACGCAGGAACTCCACCTGCTTGCCCAGGTATTTTTCCAAAAGCTTGCCTTGATTGACGAGATCGTACTGGTAGTTCTGCTCCAGCACGCGCACGCCGGTGGGATCGGTGAGGCTGGAAAAATGCAGGGAGGTGGGATCGATGGTAGAGGGAATGTCCGGCACCACCACCCGGTTGGAACCCTTATTCAAGGAGATAGTCCGCTCCTCGCGGACCAAGGCCAGGTTGGAATTATAGACGGTGAGATCCACGCTTTTGCGCTCGCTGGCCACGCTAGCCACTCTAGCCACAAGGCCATGGGTATCGGCAACGGCAGGCGCCGCCTGGGTATTGACGACCGGAGTTGGGGCCGCTTCCGGACCGGTAACCGACAGGACCAGCGCCATCACATAAGGAACCAAGGACGGTACCGACGATGCGGATAGGAAACTCACAAGTTACCACCTTTCATTTTTGAAAATAGTCGCCGCGCATTCCGCCGGGCTTCTTTCAAAGCGAGGCCGCGAGTCCGCTAAAGGCCAGGACCGGCATCTGGCGTTCCACATCGACGGGCAGGGAATCCGGATTCTCGCCGAAGCCGCAGCTGATCCGCGCCAGGCCTTGCACCGGACGCGCCAGGAACAGCTTCACGGCATTCCGATGGAAGTGGACGATTTTTTCGATGGGAACATTTCCCGCCCCATCCTCGACCCGAAAAGGCATGGCCAGGGGATCGTGGTTGTCCAACCGGCTCAGCACATTTGAAAATCGGATGGCCACGACCCGATCATTTTCCAGGTTTAATGATTCCGGTTCCGGCGCCTTGTAGTCGAGGTTGCGCCCATAGACCGAGCCCAAGGCGCATCGAGCCAGCCGCTCGCCCAGGATGAAATTACCGGCGCTGGCGAGATGGATGGTATCGTCCAGGGACAGATCCAAAGCGGGGACCACGGTGAGTCCGGGGACTTCATGCGCGGCCTGGCGCTGGGCTTCGCGGACCTGGGACCATTCGCGATCCTCCGCGCCCGGATTGGCCGAGAGGTAACGTGCGAGTTGCACGGTCAGGATGGGCAGATCGGGCTGGCCCAAAGCTTTCCGCCACCCCGCGACCGCGGCCAGGAATCGTTCGAGATAATCCGCGGCCTTACCCGGCTCCGCATCGGTCTCACCTTGGTACCAAACCATGCCCTTCACCTTGCCGCCGACTTTTTCCTTCACCCGGCCGCCGGCATTTTCCTTACCTCGGCCGCCGGCCTTCTCCACCATGGCCATGAGGCTCGCAAAGAGCGGTCCGCGCCCGGGATGCCAGGCCTCCAAAGGGGATCCGCCCATGGCGGCGGGCAGGAGCGCGATCGGGTGGCCCAGCTCCTGCTTGAGGCGGCGGGCGAAATGCAGGAAGGGCGAGTGCCCGGTATTGTAGGTTTCGCGCGACGATGGGAAAATCGTGCCGGTGGAATCATGCAAGGGATGCGAGGCGAGGGACCATTCCCCGCTTTGCCGTAACATCTGCACGCCTATTTCGGGCGCGTCCTGATAGGCGCTCCGTCCGTATCCGGTGGCATTGCTCTGCCCCGCCACCAGCCACAGATCACCCACGCCGAGGAAGTGGCGCATGTCCCCGCGCAGGGACCATTCGCCCAACTTGTTCCCCTTGGGATTGAATCGCGTCTCCAGTCGATAAGGGCCGCCGGCCGGCACGCGGGCCAGCTCTCCCCGCCAAGTCCCGTCCCCACGGGTCTCCAGGCCTTGCCAACCGCAATCCGCATCCACCGGCATGCCGGTTTCCTCCCGCACCAATCGAACCTGCACCTCTCCCCCGCCCGCACCCAGAAGGCCCATGGACTGCTTCGGCGACCAGTGGCCGGAGACCGGAAGCCGCGCCGTTCCATCCGGACCTTGCTGCAAGACTTGCCAGTCCTCGGGGCCGGCGCCTTTGGAAAGGAATGCGCCCCAGGGATTTTCAGCGGATGGCAAAATGGGATCTTCGGAGGGGAATTCAGCCATCAGTGGAAATCTAGGAATCGCGAATCTATTTTGAATCATCCATGTTGTCCCTGCATTATGACATCCGCATTTCTGGCCGCGTCCAGGGCGTCGCCTACCGGATCTCCGCGCGGCAAGTGGCCACGGATCTGGGACTGGTGGGTTTTGTGCGCAATGAACGGGACGGGAGCGTCTATGTCGAGGCCGAAGGCGAAAAGGAAACCTTGGATCGATTCGTGACTTGGCTGCGGCAAGGACCGCCCTATGCCCAAGTGGAAAATGTGCAGATAGCATCCGGTCCGGTAAAAGGCTTTCCTGGATTCGCTATCCGCTAATCACTCTTCGCCCGCCGTCTCCATTCCCCATTCCTCCAGCACCCTTTTGATACGCTCAGAAACGGGCTGCCCATCGGACGAACTCGCCGTGGCGCAGAGTATGCGCATCTCCGGCCGGGCCTGCCCCAGTCGCTCGCTCAGCTCCAAGGGCAAGGAGGCCATGGTATCCCGGTCGGCCAGCATCAGGCCGATGGTTCCCGTATGCCACTGGGAAAGACCCAGAGCCTCGCCGATATTGCGCGCCTCCAGGACCAGGAGCTTTTCCATCCGCAAAATCAGGGCGATGCCATTCCGCAAATTCGTATCGGGCACGAGCAATAGAACCGAGCGCGCCGACTTCATTACGTCGTCGTCGGAAACATGATCCCCGAGCCGGGGAGCCTTATTGCAGGCATGGATCAGTTCGCGCACGCGCCGCACCAACGTATCGGGCTTGAAGGGCTTGGCCAGGAATCCGGCGGCCTCTTCCAGAACTTCCCCTTCCACGAAATCATCCGTCGGGTAACCGGAGATATACAGGACCGCCAGGCCCGGCCGCCGGCGCCTTAGGGCCAAGGCCAATTCGTAGCCGCCCATATACGGAGGCATCACGAGATCCGTAACCAAAGCGTGGATGAATCCGGGATGATGCTCGCCGAGCAGCAGGGCCTCCATGCCGTTCTTGGCGATCAGCACCTGGAAGCCTTGGTTCTCGAGAACATGCTTCGCGAAATTCCGGACATCCGCCTCGTCATCGACCACCATGACAGTGGGGCAAAAGCTTTCCATGGGCTTCGGCCTTTCCAGCCCGGGTCCGGGCTACGCATAAATAAAAACATGGATGCGAATTGCGCCAGGAATATCAGCAGGAAAAATCCGGAGGTAGCACGCAGGATCCGGCGCTCAGGCGGGACGGCGCGCCTGCCTGCGGCGGCCGATCAAGGCCGCCAGGAGTCCTTGACGCGAAGAAATTTCATAGCCCGCCATGATCAAAAGCGCCACCGCGAATGGCAACACGTAATAGATGAGGCGATAGGCGACCAAGGCGCCCAGGACCGGATAGGCGGGAAGCGCCGGTGTCAGGACCGCCACGGCCGTCCCTTCCCAAACGCCCAGGCTGCCGGGCACGGGAAAGACCATGACCACGAGTTTGATGGCCATATAGGGACCGAGAAAGGCCCACGGTCCGCCATATCCAGCCAATGTCAAAGCATGCTGGGGCAAAAGGAAATACAAGGTGAAAGCCGCGAAGGCGAAGTGGAGGCAGGATACCAGGATTTGCGCGATCAAGGTCTTCTGGGCGGGTTTCAAAATTTGCATCTTGCCCAATTTCAGGATGCGCCCCTTGGTCATGCCGTTCCAAAAGAGCAAAGCCGCAACCGGAAGCAGCAGCAACCCCCCCATGACGCGCGGAGAAACCGGCAGGGAAATGGACGCGGGAAGATTCACCGGATCCAGGATTTGGGTCAAGGCCGTGAACACCAGGAGTCCGTTGAAAAAGGCGAGCTTGGCGAGCACCACCACCTGGGCGATTTCCAAGGTTGAGGAGCCCCAGGCCAGATAGAAGCGATAGCGGAGGGAGGTTCCCGTCAAAAGCGAGAACCCGATATTGTTCGTGAAGGCATTCCCGATGAAGGCCGCCATCACCGATCGTAGCGGAGAGACGCCCAGCCTTAGTGAGGCCGCGCCCACGTAATCATAGCAGGCCTGGATGAGGTAGCTGAGGGCCGCGCAGATGCCGGCCAGCACCAATCGATGCGGTGGGATTTTTCCCAGCCCATCGATCACCTCGTCCATATCGTAGCGGTGCAGGGTCCTACCGAAAATCCAGACCGCAATCACGAGCAGGCCCACGCCCAACACGGTTCCGCCCAAGGACAACCATTTGGTCGCCTTGGTCGGCTTGAGGGTCCGATTGGCTGTCGGTTCGATCTTTTCCACGTCCCTCCTCCTCAATCCGGATTCGGAGGATTCCAGTGCCGGATTGGGCCTGGGACTAAGATAGGTTTGGGGGAAGCGATGGCAAATCCGATGGGCGCTTGATTTCCCCGGGATTCAGCGTTTGACGAACCGGACCCATTGCGCCGAGGCATCTTCTTCCTGATCGAGCAAGTCGAAGGAAGTCAAGGTCATGTTCCGGATCAGGCGCGAGTTGGTCTTCTCCTGCTTTTCGATCTGCCAATTCTCGGAATTGCAATCGGCGCGCTTGCGGATTTCCATCAATTTGAATTCGATGGACTCGTGATCGCATTTCCACTCGCCCTTGGTCTCGACCAACAGGCAGGAGCCCTGGAACTTCTTGCGCGAATAAGTGTTGTTCTGGTTCAGGCTGAGCTTGGACGAGAGCCCTGCGGCATCCGGGCTCGTAGCGCTATAGACGCCGTAGGTGAGGAGGTCATCGCGCGAACCGAAGCTCGCGGTCCGGGTGCTATGCTTGGCGCAGCTGAGGATGAATCCCAAGGCGCAGACGAAAGCCGCGACCCGGATGATGCGGACTCGGCGAGTTCCGGGAAACCATGCGCTCATGGAGCACCTCCACCTGAAAAAAGAAAGTGTAATTGGATCCTATAATACCGCTAATGCGGATTTCCGGCTTCCAGGATCTCGTCCCGGCGGGCGATTACCGCCGTGAACCGCGTCCCCGGTTCTCACGACTCTGGCGAAGCCACATCTTGATGACCTCGCCGATGGCGGAGTAATCGGGACCAACGGGCTTATCCGCGAGCGGGGCCATTTGCCCGGCCTCCACCAGCTTCGACGCGTCCTTGGCTCCCGCGAGAAATCCCTTGGCCGCATCCGACTGCGGAGCCACCGCTTCCATCATGGCCAATCCCAGCGCGCGCACCTGCGCGAACTTCGAACCGGAAAATTCCAGGGCCATCTTATAGGTCAGGGAGTGGGATTGGGCGCCGGCCAGGATCTGCCCCGCTTCCCGGATATCGGCAAGCGGATACGGAGAGCTCTCCAGGCGGCGGACGAGTTCCTCGATATCCTGTTTGGCAGGCTCTTCGGTCATCGGATCGATTATACGGATCGGAATCGGCCTTATGCAAGCCGCAAGCCGGGAGGTCAACCCCAGCTTACGATATTCTGGTCGACGACATAGCCGCATTTCTCGCATTGCGGATTGTGCAGGGAAATGGGGCTGTTTTCACAATGCGGGCAGACATTGGTATCGAGCAGCAGCTTGATTTCCTTGCCCATGCGATAACCGCATTCGCGGCATTCCTTGACCCGGGACTTGAAGCTCCAGCGCGACCAGCAATTGGGGCAATGATCGTGGGGCACCTTCATCATCACGCCGTCGACGATGTACTTGGCCGGAGAGGATTCGCTGGAGCAGAGGTAGGGACGCGAACCGTCCATGCACGTGATTCCCGTATCGGTGGT
>DAINDC010000283.1:0-2644 GCA_036732085.1 Fibrobacterota bacterium
AAGGTAGCGCGGGCGGTACCCTTTTCCTGGACGAGATAGGCGACCTGCCGCTGGAACTGCAGGGGAAACTCCTGCGTTTCGTGCAGGAGGGCCGGTTCGAAAGGCTCGGAGGCAACGAGACCGTACACGTGGACGTACGTATCGTGGCCGCTACCCATTACGATCTCGAGGAAAGGGTCAAGGGCGGTCGCTTCCGCCAGGATCTGTTCTACCGCCTCCACGTGCTGCCGCTGCTTATGCCCCCGCTCCGCGATCGCACCGGCGACATCCCCGTGCTCGCCCGCCATTTCATCCAGAAGCATTTCGGCGAAACCCATTGGTCCTTCTCGCCCGACGCCCTGGACGCCATCCGCGCCCATGCCTGGCCCGGCAACGTGCGCGAGCTGGAGAACAAGCTGCAACGGGCCTGGCTGTTCCATATCGGCAATGTGGTCGCCGCGGCGGACCTGGGTCTCCAGTCCAAAGCCCAGGCGGCCGGCGGACCCGAGAGCACTACGGCCCGCGCTTCCCACGGATCCAACGGAGCCCCGGGAGAGGAAGCCTTCGAGAACAAGACCTTGGAGCAATACCGGGAAGAATACGAATCGACTTTGCTGCGCACCTGCCTCAGGCATTTCAAGGGCAATATCACCAAATGCGCCGAGCACCTGCAGATCTCGCGCAATACCTGCAAGAGCATGCTGCGCAAGTACAAGCTGGTCCAGGACGATGAGGAAGAGGGATGAGATCCGCCCGGCCCGCCGCGGCCCGCAGCGCCGTCGCAGCCCTCAGGGGTTACGGGGCCATCGGCGCCCTCGCGACAGCCGCCCTGCTCGCTTCCGGATGCGACTATTGGCATAACCTGGTGGGTGACAAGGCGGTTACCCATGCCTCGGTGAGCATAGCCGTCAAGGATGCTTGGACTGGCAAAGCCCTGCCCTTCGCGGTCTGCATGGACAGGGTTTCGCAATCGCCCCAGGTCGCGGATGCCTCCGGACTCATCAACCTGCCGGACGCTCCCACCGGTCCGTATATTTTCACCTGTAGCCAGGACGGATATTACGATACCACCCTCCGATTCGATCAGGGCGCGGTCGCCGTCAACCGGATCGCCGCCTTGGCCCGGCTGGGCGGCGCGGATTGGTATCCGAACGAGGCCGATCGGCAGGTGGGCTTCAAGTTCGACAATGGCAATACCTTGGTGCCCGCGGATCTGACTTTGCGCGCCGCGCCCTACGATACGTCAGGCATCCTCCGTTATGCCTGGACCTTCGCCAACCATCCCGAGCTCAACCGGCCGGTCACGAGCAGCGCCTCGGCCAAGCCCCTCTTCAGGATCAAACTCACCGGCATCCCCGTCGATTCCATGGCGGACACCCTCGCCTTGAAAGTGGTGGCCCGCATGGCGGGAAGACCGGATTACGATGTGAACGAAGTACGGATCCCGATCCTGTGGATCCGCAACCGCCTGCCCGATATCGAATTCCTGGGTCCCATCCTGAAGGACATCAAGATCGGCTGCCCGGACGATCAGCCTTTCAATATCGTCTACCATGCCACCGATCCGGACGGCCATTGCGAGTCCGTGAGCTTCATGACCTTGGACTCGAGCCATGCCCTGGGAAACATCAATGTCAAAACGGGCTGCGCCGGCAAGATCGCCCTCCCCCTGAACAATGTCTTCCGCAATTACCAGGGCGCCGATCTGGAATCCACCTTGGTCGACATCAATACCCTGAGGATGTCGGTGATGGACGACAACCACCAGACCCGCGACACCGTCTTTACCCTCATGGCCAGGCCTTACCTGTTGCCGAAGATCACCATGGAAAAGAAGCTTGCCAAACCGCTCCAGTACGAGAACCGGGCCGCTCAGTTCAGGGTGCTCGCCAAGGCGCCTGGATCGCGCCTGGATCGGCTGGTGCTCACTTGGGGCGATGGGAAAACGACCACGTTTCCTTATAACCAAAGCGTGGGATCGGATCTGGACGATCGGCTGTTCTCGCATGTCTACGAAATATCCGGCCTGTTCCATTTCTCGGCCCGACTTTACAATGAATGCGGGGCGGTCGATTCCACGGATCAGTTCACGAAGGAATACATCCTCATCCAGCAGAATGATCCGCCCTCGCTGAAGCTGCATGACTTCCGCTATACCTTGAAGGACACCTTGCCGCAGCTGCACCTGCATCTGGCCGTCGGGGACAACGATATCGCCTTCGGGATGGATTCCCTGGACATCTCCATTTCCTGGGGGGATGGAACGCCTCCGGAAACCTACCAGACGCATGGCGTGGACATGCCGGATACCACCTTGGTCCACCCATTCCCGACCAATGCGGCCGGGGTCGTCCACAATATCCATATCCGGGTGGGCGATCAATTCGACGGCAGCATCGACACCGTATTCCAGGTGCAGCCCTACCACCTTCCCTGAATGCACCATCCCTGAGTCAATCCCCAGGTCCCTTTGCGGTTACCCCTTAGCCGCGCGGCGCAAGGCTTCCACCCGCTCCGTCTCCAATAAGCGAACCTCTCCCGGCGGCAGATCGCCCAAGGACAATGGTCCGATGGATACGCGCACCAGCCGTTTCACCTTATAACCTAGGGAATGGAACATCTTGCGGATCTGCCGGTTCCGCCCTTCCGTGATCGCCACCCGATA
>DAINDC010000283.1:2654-7215 GCA_036732085.1 Fibrobacterota bacterium
CGCGCGGGCAAGGTCAGACGGCCGTCCAGCAGGATGCCGCTGCGGAAAATCGCGAGCTGGGCTTCCGTCGGTTTCCCGTCCAGCTTCACGCGGTATTCCTTTTCGACATGGAACTCCGGGTCGGTGAGGAGGTTGGCCCATTCCCCGTCGTCGGTCAGGAGCAACAGGCCTTCCGATTCCAAATCCAGCCGGCCCACGGGGAAAATCCATCCCGACTGGGAGCCGGTTCCAGTACGGGTTTCCGCGGCGGCGCTCGATCCGGCCAGGACGCCGGGCCCATACGGGGAATCGGCCGGGAGCAGATCATAAATGGTCTTGCGGCCGAGTTCGTCGCTGCGCGTGGTGACGTAACCTGCAGGTTTATGGAGGATCAGATAGACATGCTTGGCAGCAGAAGCGGAAGCTGGACTCGCGAGACCGTCGACCTCGATTTTATCCGTCCCGATTTCCACCCATTGATCCGGAGCCGTGGCCATCTCGCCATTGACGCGCACCCGGCCCGCGGCGATCCAGCCATCCGCGACGGTGCGGGAACACAGGCCCAGCTTGGACAGGGCGCGGTTCAGGTGCGATCGTTTGGGCTGCGCCAGCACTTTTCCACGTAATCCCGGATTTGGTTGAAGGCCGCCTTGCCGTCCCCGAGGCCGCGGGAATCGAAGACGGGAAAGAGCCGCAGGCTGACAGGGATTGTCGCCGAACCATTGGACGCACTGCGACCGGACATTTGGCTCTTGGAGGTCCGGCTTTTAGCCGCCCGACTCCGGGTCGGCCGGCTCTCACCGGCATCGCGGGTTCCCTGGATCAGCACCGGCAGAATCACGGCATCCGCCAGGATGGCCAGCCGGCATCCGCCCTGCTTGAGCGGCAGCAGGTTGCCGTCCTTGCTGCGCGTGCCTTCCGGGAAGACCACCAGGGGATTATCCCCCATCTCGCGAGCAGCCCTTTCCAGGACCATCTGCGCACTGCGGCGATCGGCGCGGTCGATGAAGACGCATCCCACCTTCTGCATGAAATAGTTGAGCACGGGAATGCGGGACAATTCCCGTTTGGCCACGAAGCCGATGCGCCGGTCCATGACGGTCACCAGGCAGGGAATGTCCAACTGGCTCTGATGGTTGGACATGATGACGAGCTTGCGGCTTCCGGGCGCGGGGATGTTTTCCCGCCCCGAGATCGTGAGGTCGATACCGAAAACGTCCAGCACATACCTGGACCAGAGCCGGTAATCCCGATCCAAGGTGGCGTCCTGGTTTTCCGCGCGGATGAGACGCCGCCAGGTGAAGGTCAAGAGGCAGTAGAACATGTACCAGGAAACCTTGACGATCCGAATCAGCACCCGACTACTCCCTTCTTCCCAACTTGCGCAGCGCCGCCATAAGAGGCCCGTGCAGGAAGGGGCTGACATCCGCCGCCACCTGCTTGCCTCGCAATACACGCTTGCGCGCGGCGCAGAGATAAAGGAAACGTTGCGCCCGCGTCACTCCCACATAGAAAATCCGCTTCTCCTCGGCCAGCCTCTCCGGCGGCAAGGGCTCGCCCCGCCGCCGGTACGGCAGAATCCCGTCCTCGAGCCCCATGAAGAAAACCGCCGGGTACTCCAGACCCTTGGCCCCATGCACGGTACTCAGGATGACCTGCTTCGCGGCCTCCGGACCCACCATGCGTTCCACCAAGGCGCGGTAATAGGGTTCCAGGATGTTGAGTCGAAAAAGGATGGCCATCTCGTCCCACCGCAGTCCCTCCTGCCGGTGCAATCGCCGCATCTCCTCCGCCATCCAGCCGGCCTGATCGGCGCCTTGGGCGTGGATGATTTTCCGCACCGGAGCCGGGCCCGCGGCGGTCGGTCCCCCAGGGGCCGGGCCTCCTTCGAAGGCCTTGGGGATCCGGCCCACCCTCAATTGTTTGCGGAGTCGGCGAGGTTTGTCGCGGAATACGGAGTTGGCATAGGCGACGATGGGTTGGGTGGAACGGTAGTTCGTTTCCAGCTTGAGGATGCGCAGGCCGGGAAAACTTTCCAGGGCCGCATCGATATTGCCGGGATCCGCGCCCCGGAATCCATAGATGGCCTGATCGTCATCGCCGACCAGGAAAAGATTGCGGCTTTCGCCCATCAGCATGCGGACCAATTCCAATTGATCCCGCGAGGTATCCTGGAACTCGTCCACCAGCACGTAGGCGGTGCGGCTCCGGAAATCCGCCAGCACGTCCGGACATTCGCGCAGCAGCCGTAGCGCCAAGGCTACCATATCATCGAAGGCCACCGCCCCGGTTTCCAGGAGATGGGATCGGAAAAGCCGGCGCAACCGGGTTCTCAGATCCACGCCATCGCCTTCCGAAGGATTCCGGTCTTCGAAGGGATGCGCGAGCCAGTCCTCGAGCCGATCCAGCGGAACCTCCGGGGCGATTTCCTTGCGCGCGCCCACCAGCCAGGCGCGTCTCTGAGCCGCATCCACCAGGCCCGGGGAACGCGCGAAGCCCAGCCGGCGCCAGTTGGGATTTCCGGCGGAACCCGACCGAATCAATCCGAAGGCGAAGGCATGGAAAGTCCCGATGCGGGGGAAATCGGAGGCGGGAAAAATCGGACCCAATAAGGATCGGAGCCGCTCCTCCATCTCGTGGGCGGCATCCTTTGTGAACGTCAAAGCCAGGATTCCGATTCCGGCTTTATCCGTTTCCTTTCCGGCGACATCACCCGGCAGGCCCGTAGTTTCTTTTTTTCCGGTAGCGGCGAGGGTCTCCATGCATAACCGGGCGATGCGGCGGGTGAGCACCGTGGTCTTGCCCGACCCGGCCCCGGCCAGGACGAGCACGGCCCCGTCCCGATGATCGGAAAGGACGGCCTCCGCCTGCTGCGGGTTCAAACCTTCCGTCCATCGGTTTTCCATTGCGTCGTGCGACTTGCTTTCATCTCCATCAGAGCGTATACTTGCCATGATTTCTTGTCGTTGCACGTTTGGAAATCTAGTCAAAAGCCTGGTTGCATGTTCAAGATCCTCGTCGTAGATGATGAAGCTCCCATCCGAGACATGCTTTCGGATGCGCTCCGGATTTTCGGCTACGATGCCGAGACCGCACCCGATGGACCCAGCGCCCTGGAGATCCTGAAGACCTCACGATTCGACATGGTGCTCTCCGATATCAACATGCCGCATATGACCGGCTTCGAGCTGCTCAAGGTGATCGAGGACACGCATCCCGACATCAAGCGCGTACTCATGACCGCGTACAATCTCGACGATTATATGCGCATGGTCCGCGACCACAATGTCGGCAACGTGATCACCAAGACCGTGCCGCTCAACTTCAAGGAGATCAGGGAGATCCTCAATTCGCTCCTGAACAATGCCATCTTCGGGCTGCATCAATACATGCTGCAGCCGCATTCCATCCAGACCTTCAAGCTGGTGGAGCCTTCCCAGATCGACGAGATTTCCGAATCGCTGTCCCAGCATTATTCCGGGACGCCTACCCATAACAAGTTCAAGGTCGTGCTCATCGAGCTCATGACCAACGCGCTCTTCTACGGCGCGCGCGACGAGGTGGGAGACAAGAAGCAGGAATGGGTCAAGGATTTCCGGCTCCCCGATGAGGATGCCGTGATCGTCACCGCCTGCATCGACAAGGAAAAGCTAGGCGTGTCCGTGCTCGACGGCGGCGGCAAGCTCGACAAGCATACGGTGCTGTATTGGTTGGACCGCCAGACCACGCATGATGAAAACGGTTTGCCGATGGGCATCTTCGACTATCACGGCCGGGGATTCTTCATCACCCGCAAGTACGTGGACCGCTTCATCATCAATATCGAGAAGGGGAAGCGCTGCGAGTGCTGCATCTTCAATTACTTCGAGGAAAAATACGCGGGCAACAAGCCGCTCATCATCAACGAGATTTGATTCGGCAGATTTGATTCCGGGGAATCGATCGGCCAGGGCAAAAAAAAGCGGCTCCCGTTGGGGAGCCGCTTTTCGTCTAAATGCGTCCCGAAGGACGCATCATGCGCCGTTTCCGGCGCATCGCATTCAGCTTTTAGACATTGGCTTCCAATTGTTCCTTGATGTGCTTCCGAATGGCTTGATTGCGTTTCCGCTTTTTCATATCGGACGGCTTCTCAAACCTCTGGTTCTTTTTCACGTCGGACAAAATGCCCGACTTCTCGCAGGTTTTGGTAAACCTCCGCAGAGCTTTTTCGAAGGACTCACCGGGTCTAACGATTACACCTGTCATGGGATGTTGAATTCACCTCTTTTCCGAGTTTTTCAGTCAAAAGTTATGGTTTCAATGTATCAAGCGGGTCAAGCCATGTCAAGAAATAAAGGGGTCCAATATTCTTTCTATTTTTTGGCTTCGGCAAAAAACCATTTTTGGGCTATTTTTAATTAAATCAATGCGTTATAGAGTGTGGAAAACACCTTTAAGTTGCTGATGGATACCATCGAACCACTCCGCAGGTATGGGTCATCTTGGGGCCTCAATAAGCCCAACGTTGGGTTAATAATTTGTATTATTTCAGTCTTACCGGTGGTGACTCTTGAAATTCCCCAAAAAGGAGTCATACGATTCC
>DAINDC010000284.1:0-7211 GCA_036732085.1 Fibrobacterota bacterium
TACTTGTCCAGGGACGCGGCCCCTTTGTACCTTGGCTCCACGGGGGTTTTGCGTTGACAGGGACGGGCACCGGCAGTACTATAAAAATGAGGGCTCTGAGGCTTTTGCCGCTGATGCTGTTGGCTTTGGCGGGTGGATGCCGGAAGAGCGAATTCGCGCCCGATGCCAAGTTTGTAGATTTATATGTCGAGCTGAAACTGGCGACGGTTGGATACGCCAATGACCTGGATAAGGTGAATGAAGTGAGGAGGGTTATCCTGGCACAACACCATGAGACTCCCGCCGCCTTCCACGACCAATATGTCCGGTTGGTGTCGCATCCGGAGGCCTGGAGGAAATTCCAGGAGGACGTCATCAAGCAGGTCGAGGCATTCCAGTCCGGCCACCAAGGTGCAAAGGTTGATAAACCGGCCCAGGTGGGAAAGCCGGATAACGGGAATAAGGTCGGGACGCACGTGCCGTCCGGCAAGTTGGACAAAGGCAAATAGGAGAAATAAATGGCATCCGAATTCGTTATGGAACTGACCAGCGACAATTTTGAGAAGGAAGTCGCTTCCTACGCCGGTACGGTTCTCGTGGACTTCTGGGCGCCCTGGTGCGGCCCCTGCCGCATGGTCGGCCCCGTGGTCGAGGAAGTGGCCAAGGACTTTCAGGGCAAGGCCAAGGTCGGCAAGCTCAATACCGACGACGCGCCCGATATCGCCAGCAAGTTCGGAATTCGGAGCATCCCCACCTTGCTGTTCTTCAAGAACGGCGAAGTGGTGCAGACTCTGGTCGGAGCCTATCCCAAGAGCAAGATCAGCGAAAAGCTGGAAAGCGCTTTGGCCTGATATGCAGTGCATGCGGCGCATTCTTCCTATCCTCTGCCTCCTCATCGGCTCCCATACCTTCGCGCAAGGCGTGGCTTGGAAGACTTTCGACAAGGGATTGCAGGATGCCGCCGTGTCCAAGAAATACGGTTTCGTGGACGTCTACACCGATTGGTGCGGATACTGCAAGCTGCTGGAGTCCCAGACCCTCAAGGCCGCGCCGGTGATGGCCGAGCTCCAGAAGAACTTCGTCAGCATCAAGCTCAATGCCGAGAGCGAAGAGACCCTCAGCTGGAAGGGCAAGAAGATGACCGGGCGGGAGCTGGCCTCGCTTTGGGGCGTGGAAGGCTTTCCCACCATGCTCTTCCTCAATTCCAAGGGCGAAATCATCGGCAGCTTCGCCTCCTTCGCGGAAGCGGAGCTCATGGTCAACCTGCTCAAGTACATCTCCTCCGGTTCCAGGGAGAAAAAGGTTTCCTTCGAAGACTTCCTGAAGGTGAAAGAACCCTCCTGATGGAATATGTCTTCCTGGCCGCGGCGGGCCTCCTGGTCCATACGTATTTCCTGTACCCGCTCTCCCTGCCCATACTCAGCCTTTTCCTCTCGGTCCGTCGCCAGCACGGCAATCCGAATAAGCTGAAGGTCTCGATGCTCATCGCCGCCCATAACGAGGAGAAGGTGATCGAGGAGAAGATCCGCAATTCCTTCGACCTCGAGTTCCCGCGCAAGAACCTGGAGATCCTCATCGGCTCGGATGCCTCCACGGACAAGACCAACGGCATCGTCTCCAAATACGCCCCGGACGTGAAGCTCTTCGCCTTCAGCCAGCGCGGCGGCAAGGCCTCGATCCTGAACCAATTGGCTCCCCGCGCCCAGGGCGACATCCTCGTTTTCTGCGACGCCAATACCATGCTCCTCAAGAACGCCTTGCAGAAGCTGCTGGCCCATTTCGAGGATCCCTCCGTGGGCTGTGTCTGTGGCCGCCTCATCCTCCACGACTCCGGCCAATCGGCCCTCGGCATCGGCGAGAGCATGTACTGGAACCTGGAATCGGAAATCAAGAAGCAGGAAGGCAAGCTCGGCATCGTCATCGGCGCCAACGGCGGCATCTACGCGGTCCGCAAGGAACTGTTCGAACGCATCCCCGTCGACAAGATCGCCATGGACGATTTCTTTGTCACCACCTGCGTCCTCAAGGCCGGCAAGACCGCCATCTACGAGCCCCAAGCCATCGGCAGCGAAGAGACTTCGCTCGAGACCTACGGCGAATTCTACCGCAAGGTCCGCATCAGCCAGGCCAACTTCAATTTGCTGCCCCGGTATCTGACCTTGCTCAATCCCTTGCGCGGCCTGGTGGCCTATGGCTTCTTCTCGCATAAGTTCCTGCGCTGGCTGGCCCCGGTCCTCATGTTCATCGTCCTGGCCTCGAACGCCATGCTGCTGACCCGGAGCCCCGTCTACTGCGTCACCTTCGCCCTGCAGGTCCTCCTGTACTTCTGCGCCGGCCTGGGTTATGCCCGCAACGGCAAGACCCGGAAATCCAAGCTGCTGCTCATCCCCTTCTACTTCGTTTCCATGAACCTGGCCTTGCTCATCGGCATGTTCCGGGCCATGTTCAAGAATGAAGGCGGCATGTGGCGCCGCGCCGAGGTCCGCATGGATCCTCCCTTGGAACGCAAGCCCGCGGCGGCCCGCTTCAAGGTCAACGAACTCTCCCCATAAGGCGACGCGCCCCCATTCTTTCGGGGTCTCTTGGCCGCAACCCCGACCGGGCGCGGCTTCCGCCGGACCCGATCCCACTAATCGATTATTACCTTTGGTCCCCATGGGCGACCGTGCGAATCCCTTCCGCATTTTCCGATACCTTCTGCTCTGGATGCCGGTCCTCATGTTGGTCCTGATGCCCATTGCCGCCGAGGCCGGAGCGGTTCTGACCGGCACGCTCGGCGCGGATTCCCGCGACCATTTCAAAGGCGGCCACTTCGGATACTCGGCCGCCTTTTACGGCAAGTTGGACGATATGACCTTGGTGGGCATCCAAAGCGGCCAAGGCACAGTCTCCTCTTCCCAAGCCATCCCCATCCTCGCCAGCGCTATTATTCGTCTGCCCATCGGCCGCATCGTCCTTCCCATCGCCACCGGCGATGTCGGCTATGCCTTAGACGACCACCATGCCGGCCTTATCTGGCGCGGCGGCGGCGGCTTCGACATCCGCAACGGACGCCATTCGAGTTTGCTGCTCCAGGGCGCCTACGAACGCCAGGGATCTTTGGCGGGATGGTCTGCGCGCGGCGGATTGCTACTGGAATTCTGATTCTTCGAGGTCCTTCCCCGCTGACTCCCCGCGTTCTCTCGGCGCCAGGCGCCTCGCGCCGCTGCGCCATCAACAAACGGAGCACTCCGTCCCACCCCAAACAAGCGTACCCGACCGCACGAAACTACGCGATCTCCTCCGTGGTCTTCCGGCGCCAGTTCCGCGCCGCGCCATCGATAAGCACCGCACCCTTCCCGACCCACCCGATTGCCCCGCATTCCCTCTTTCCCCGTATAGCCTCGCAGCCGTCCTCCCTCCGTGACCCGCAGTCCCGTTCAAGCAGGCGCGTGTGCGTCCGTTGGGGTAACTCGCCGGGGACGGGGGGCCGACAATCAGGCGGAGGTCTTCAGCGGGGTGGGGCGCCAGGGGCATCGGGGCGCGGTTGCGGCTGAATCCACGAGATGGACTGGCTTTCACGCCCCGGTGCCGGCAGGCCCGGAGTAAGGACCTGCGCCCAACCAAAGGCCGCACGGAAAAGATAAACTGAAGAACGCAGCCGTCGTCGGAACCCCGTCCCCGGCGAGTTACCCCAGGAGAGGTACCCCCGACCGCGAGCTTACTCCACCAGCCGCGCCCGCGCCCAAGCCTCGGCTTCGGAGGGATCCGCGATCTCCCCCTCAAGCTGCAATTCGAAGCTCTCGGCGATGAGTTTCCCCACCTCCGGACCCGGTTTCATCCCCAGGGACAGGAGGAATTTCCCGGTCAGGTAAGGCTTGGGCTTGTTGTCCAGCACGTTGAGGTTGCGTGACTGTTCCAGCAGCCATTCGCCCGCCGGGAACTCGCGCGCCAGCGCGTCCGGCGTGGTGCGCCCGAAATGATCGGCGCGGGCCACGCGCACCAGCTTTTCGATGTCCACGCGCAGGGCCAGGCGGCGGAGGGCGCTGGGTTTCAACTCGGCGCGGGCCTTGTACAGAAGGGCCGGTTTCAGATGCTCGCGCACGAACGCGACGACGGTCTCCACCAGCGCGGCCTCGCGCGTGAGCCGATCCAGGAAGGAGCGCGTCGGCCCCTCGCCGCGCACGTCATGGGCGGGGCTGCGCCAGCGGCCGTCGGAGAAGGAGGTGGTCAGGGGCTTGCCCAGATCATGGCAGAGCGCCCCGAGCATCAGGGCCATATTGTCGAACTCGCCGTATTCCTCGCGCCGGAGCTTGGCCGCCTCGTCGATAACCATATTGTTGTGGATCCAGACGTCGCCTTCCGGATGCCACTCGGCTTCCTGCTGCACGCCGATGAGGGCCTTGAGCTCCGGGAAATAATCGAGGAGATCGAGCTTGCGCATCCACTCCAGGCCCAGCGACGGCCGCCGCGCCTTGAGCAGCAGCTTCTTGAATTCGCCGTAGATCCTTTCCATCGGCAGTTCCTTGAGGGAAAGTTTCTTGCAGAGTTCGCAGGTCTCGGGCGCGATGCCGAGTTCGAACCGGGCGGCGAACTGCACGGCCCGCAGGACGCGCAGCGGGTCTTCCGCGAAAGCGGGGGAGACGTGCCGGAGCACCTTGGCCTTGAGATCGCGGAGCCCATTATGATAATCGGCGAGTTCCATCTCCGGGATCTTGAGTCCCATGCTGTTGATGGTGAAATCGCGGCGCGAGGAGGCGGCCTCGAAGCTGAGGAACGGGTCGGAGGTGACGGCGAAGCCCTTATGGCCGGGCCCGGTCTTGTTCTCGGTGCGCGGGAAAGCGAAATCGAAGTTCAGGCCGTCGATGCGCATGGTGATGATGCCGAAGGATTTCCCCACCAGGTTGGGCTTGGCATGCTTCACCAGGATGTTGAAGAGCTTCTCCATATCCAGGCCGTAGACCTCGAGATCATAATCGTGGGAAGGCTCGCCCAGCAGGATGTCGCGCACCCATCCGCCCACCAGGTAAATGGATCCGCCGGCAGCATTGATCTCGCGCGCGATCTCCATGAGCCGCTTGGGCAGGACTTCGGTGGAAACCATCATCGGATCAATCCGCTTTTCATTTTCCGTTTTTCACCTTGCCCGAATCGGAAATCCCGCCCGAATCGGGATCCGCATCCGTCTTCGGCGTGAATCGTTTTTCCGTATTGTCCACGAATCCGGAGTCCTTCTGTTCCGCGCTCTTTTGCCGGCCCCGGCAGTCTTCGAGCTCCTGCATGGCGAAGCGGAGTTGGTCGCCCGACAAATCGCCGTAGTCGATGCGGGCCTGGATTTCCGAGCACTGCATCTGGATCGGCATGGAACTGCAGGCCGTCAGGAGGCCGTATATCAGCCCTGCGACTCCGGCCAATGCCAATCCCTTCATAATCTTTTCCATAGGCAGGCATTTTATCGCGCATGCAAAAGTAATACCGGTCTTGCGCATGCCGGCCGACCGGAGAACTATATTTTTCCATGGTGCCATCGCCAGTAATCTACTTAGTTCCGGCTTGACGCCCGAAGGGCATTGAAGACATGGACGGTCTCCGCTTCCGCATCGCATTTCTTACGCTTTTCGCTTTGGGCTTCGCGGTGGAATGGATCCTCAATGCCCTGAACCGCAAGGAAGCGCTCCGCCACCAGGCCGCTCCGCCTTCGCCGGGCGTGCGCGCAATCGACGGCGGAATCCCTGGAGCCCAGGTTCCTGGCGGGTTCCGAGAGGTTGCCGGGTCCTTCGCCAAGAGTCGCGAGTATACCTTGGAACGATTGTCCTTCGATACGTTCTCCCTCTTCTGCTCCGCAGCCATCACCGTCGCGCTCCTTTTTTCCGGAGTCCTCCCGTGGCTGGATCGGGCCCTGCTGCGTATATGCGGCGACGGCCTCAACCGCGGCGTATTCTTCCTGATGGCCGTGATCGTGATTCCATCCCTGCTCAAACTCCCGCTCAGCCTTTACTCCACCTTCCGCATCGAAGGCAAATACGGTTTCAATACCATGACCTGGGGCCTTTATTGGCGCGACTTCATCAAGGAGATTCTGGTCTCCCTCGCGCTGGGCCTGCCCGTATTGTATGCCCTGCTCTTCTTCATGCGGCATGCCGGCGCGGCCTGGTGGCTCTGGGCCTACGGACTCTTCCTGGTTTTCCAATTAGTGATGATGATTTTCTATCCCATCTTCATCGCGCCCCTATTCAATCGCTTCCAGCCCTTGGAGGACGGGGATCTCAAGGCCGCCCTGCTGGCGCTCGCCGCCCGCCTGCGCTTTCCCACCGCGGACATTTACGTCATGGACGGCAGCCGCCGTAGCCTGCATTCCAACGCCTATTTCACCGGCCTGGGAAAGTGGCGCCGCATCGTCCTGTTCGACACCTTGCTTCGCCAGATGGACGGGCGCGAGCTGCAAAGCGTGCTCGCCCATGAAATCGGGCATTACAAGCGCAAGCATATCTACAAGCGGATGGCCGCCCAGGTATTGATCCTCGGAGGCTTGCTGTACCTGGCCTCGGTAGCCCTGCGCTGGCCGCCGCTCTATGCCGCGTTCGGATTCGATCCGCAAACGATCGTGAACTCCCCGGTTGGAAATCCCGCCGTCGGGCTCTTCCTTTTCATCACCGTCTTCTCTTCTTTATCCATCCTGTTCGCGCCCATCCAGAACCTGGTTTCGCGCCGACATGAATATGAGGCCGATGCCTTTGCGGTCCAGGCCATGGGTTCTCCCGAGCCGATGGGATCCGCTCTGATCAAGCTTTCCGAAAAAAACCTTTCCAACCTCACGCCCCATCCCTGGTACAGTGCCTTCCACTACTCGCATCCCACCTTGAGGGAACGATTGAAAGCCCTCGGCCTATCACTAACCTAAAAGTAAGTGGCGTTTTTTTCCTAAAATCGCCTTCGGCACGAATTTCGCGAAGGACTTGGCAATTTTCTTGATGATTGGGCCATCTTTTTGCTAAATTTCTCCCTCCCTTTTAGGTTCAGCGTGTTTGGCCCTGGTTTGGCGAGTCGCCAAATCATTGCCAACGGATAGGAAAGGGCGTATCGGGCCAACGTAGCTCAGTTGGTAGAGCACCTGATTTGTAATCAGGCGGTCGTGGGTTCAAATCCTATCGTTGGCTTTCCTAATTCAGGCCAAAACGGTGAAGCAGTGAAGCGGTGTAGTGGACAAAAGGTGTAACAGAGAATAAAACGGGACTATTAAACGGGTGGGTGCC
>DAINDC010000285.1:0-7192 GCA_036732085.1 Fibrobacterota bacterium
GCATAATACAGAAGGCTGTCCTTCGGCCCGAAGGCGAGGTTCCCCCCGTTGTGGTTCACATACGGATCATCGATCTTGATGAGGATCCGACCCGGCATGCCCGAATCCTTCATCCCCGTCGCATCGGCTATGCGCTCCTCCACCATGTCGTAATACGCGCTCCCCGAAGGGTTGTAGCTGAGGTAGTACTTGTGGTTTTTCGCATAGTCGGGGTGAAAGGCGATGCCAAGCAGCCCCTGTTCCATATCCTGCGCCACGCTCATGTGGTACAGCGTATCCTTGGCCACGCTTCCGTCGGATCGTAGCGAGACCAGAAGCACGTTAGCCTGGTGCTGCTCCACGACCACGTTGGTTTTGGCCCGGCCCGGAAAGGCGCCGAAAAAAACCGGCCGATCGAATTTCGTCCCTGGATAGGCCTCCGTGAACTTGATATCCGACGTCTGGGCGTGGACGGTGAAAGCCTGCGCCGTCGCGATTGCCAGGGCTGTCAGTGGGGATGTTCGGATATGCACGGATTCCTCCGATGATTCTATGGCCATGGTCCTCCCGCTTCGAGAGGATTAAGGGCACGGGTGCATAGGTAAATCGAAAGCCATTTTCCTTCAATAACTCTCGTCTCCAGACTCAACCATCCCTCCAAACCCCCTCGATTTGGGCCCCACTTCCCCATTTTCTCCGCGATTTTTCTGTGTTCTACTCCTGAAACCTTCACCCCCATTCGCACCGAGACACACAGCACCCTTCCCCCGTAGGGTATTGGCCCGCTCAATCCGGATACTCCGGCCAGTCCGTGCTTTCCCCTGCGCCTTTGCCGCTCCACGCGGTTTCTTCTTCGTGGGTTCCCGGCAGTCTGGGTGTCACAACATTCGGTGGACCCGGCGAGTGAAACACTCGTGGCAAATGCATGGCCGTAAGCATGGTTTGTATCGTTTCCTCAGTCTTCACCAGCGCAACCAGCTTTAGCTTGCCACATGCCCCTTAGGTGGCGCAGCCATGCGCGAGATGAGCGCTTCAGGCGCAAGGCCTATGCTCCGCATTCCGTCTGACCACGGACGCTTGAACTCGACGGTGACGCGGCCGTCTGTCAGCAAGTGCAGTCGCTCATTCGCCAAAGGCACGCGCTTCTGCGCAGGTCCTGCGGGAGGTGAGCCCGAAGTCGCAGCGTTGAGCAAGGTCGAGTGCGCGGGGTCGGATTCGCCAAAGCCTTCACCAAAGATCGTGTTCACCTCATCATCGCCCGGCGCGGCGGCGAAGGTGAGGACACCGCGCATTTTCAGGTAACGCAGAATGCGCTCACGGACCCGCTTAATGACAAACTCGATATCCGCCTGGGTGGGTTTGGGCGCGGCTTGGAAGAGGGGCATGGGCGTGCGGCATCCGATGCCTCTCGGTTTTGCGAGAGTACATACACGCCGTCCTGCGTTGAACCTGGGCCGGTTTTCAAATTGCGACTCCCCGGGCCGCCTACCGGGACCGCGGGGCCCGCGTCGATCCGCGCTCAGGATGGGTTACCGCGAACAGCGGAACGGTTCACCCGGGAACTCAAGTCGGCTCAACTGATTTGGCCTTTCCCGCTGCTCTCGCCTCGCAATTTGAAAATCGATTCTCAGTGGGTATGGTTTTCAGGGCTGGCTCCAGCGGCCTTATCCGCACGGTTCCCATCGTTGTCCGCCCGGATTTCCCTGGCATCCTGCCGCCTATCCACGTTTGTGGCAACCTACTCATCTGCGAAAGCAAAGCTTAACGATCCAAGAAGGAGTCCGTGATAGATGAAGTTTTTCATAATATTCCCTTCCCCTGCTCCTGACAAAAAGGCCAAAGATTAGTCACCGGCATATCGCAGCGGCACCTAAATTTGATTATTGATTGAGACGAGACATCCTAAGGCGACAATCGAGGCGCCTCGGGAGGTCCGGGATTCTTTAACATCACCAAGAGAGCAAGTATGTCAGCAAGAAAAAAAATTGTTTTCTACGAGCACAATGTGGAATTTGCAGCCGATAAAATCCTTGGGAAATATCCCTTGTCGGGAAACCATTTTGAAGGGCATCCCAGTTTCCTGGCGCCCGACATTCGCGAGGCGGTCGAATCCGAATTGCAGATTCCCAAGACCTCCGGGACCGTGAATGATTTATTGGGCGAAGTGGTGCACTGGAAAATCATCAAGGAATAGCATCCAGCGCAACCCGGGCCCGGTGCGACCCGGGCTTCGAAATAATTTCAACCTTGGCTTAGGATTATCGCAGGCTCTGGAGATAGTGCCCGAGGTTCGGAAAGATTCCCAGGAACAGGAGCGCGGCGGTCAAGGCGGACAGGGAAAAGGCTTGAATCTTGGTGACGGCCATGGCCGGGGCCGGAGAGGATTCGGGGACGATAAACGCCTCTTTGACCACCAGCATATAGTAGTAGAAGGAAAGGACGGCATTTCCCAAAGCCAGCAGCACGATGCCGTAACGGCCTGAACCCGCAGCCGTGGAGAACAACAGGAACTTGCCGATGAAGCCGGCCAAGGGCGGAACACCGGCCAAGGAGAACATGGCCAGCAAAAGGGCCAACGCCACCGCCGGATTCCGCCGGCTCAGGCCCCGGAGCGATGCAAAGGTCTCGTCTCCCGTTTTTCCAATCAATCCAATCACGAAATAGAAGCAATAGCTGGTGGCGCCGTAGGCGACGAGGTTATAAACCAGAGAGACTCTGGAGGCATCCGCATTTCCTAAAAAGGCCAACAACAGATAGCCCGCTTGCGCGATGGAAGAATACGCCGCGAATCGGCGCAGGTTCCTTTGCCGGAGCGCGCCGAGATTGCCGACCACCATGGAAAGAACGGCCGCCCCGCCCAGGAGCGGTGCCAGGGCCGGTCGCAGCGGATCCAAAGGACCGAGAAAGACCAAGGCCAATCCCGCGGCCGCCGCCGATTTGGAACCCACGGATAGGAAAGCCATGATCGGCATCGGTGCGCCTTCATAGACATCCGGAGCCCACATATGGAAGGGCGCGATGGCCAATTTGAAACCGATGCCGGCCAATAGGAATAGGGCCCCCAGCCACAGCGCCGGATTGGAAGGATCGGATTGGGCGGCCAGGGCCGTGCTCTGCAGATCCAGTTTCCCCGCGGCCAGGTAGAGGAAGGAAATCCCGAACAGGACCAAGGAAGTGGCCAACCCGCCCAGCACCATGTATTTGACCGACGCCTCCGCGGATTTGACATCGCCGCTTTGGAACCCCACCAGGGCATAGAGAGGCAAAGTCGCGAGCTCCAGGGCCAGGAAAAAAGTCAGCCAATCGCCGGCGGATACGAGCAGGCAGGCTCCCAGGCTGGAGAATATCAGCAGAAAAAAATAAGGTCCGGCCTTCCCTATCGTACCACGCAGGTTACCCGTAGGGGCCAGGTAGGAACCGGAAAGCGGCACCGTGAGCAAAGCTGCGGCGACGAAAACCATTTTCCAGATCCTGCCGAAGGCGCTCAGTTGGAAATGACCGAGGATGGCCGGGGATGAATCCCCGGGCACGAAGCAAAGGATAATCAGGACCAGGACCAATCCGAAACCCGCGACCGCTTGAATGCGTCCGGAAGACCGGGACCGATTCTCCAGGGAACCGAAAGACTCGACTCCCAAGACCAGCAGGCCCAGGACCAGCAGCGACAATTCCGGCAGTAGGGCAATCATTCTCGGCCTATCGATTCAAGTTGTTGAGGATGGGCAGGAGCGCCGTGTCCAGCATGGACGACAAACCGCGCGGAAAGAGTCCCATGGCCACGATGCAGAAAAGCAGCGGCAACAGGGCCCACTTATCGAGTGTGCTGGCATCCTGGGTTCCCGATCCGGAGCTGGCCGGGCCGCCATGGAGGATGGTATTGGTCGCCCGGAGGATATAGACGGCGCTGAGGACGATGGAGAAAATCGCGATGCCCGTGCCGACCTTGGTCCAGAGGGAATCGGCCCCGATGCCTCCCAGGAAGATATTGAATTCCGCCACGAACCCCGCGAGACCGGGAAGCCCCAGGCCGGCGAAGCCCACTATGATCAGGGAGACGCCCAGGAAAGGCATGGTTTTCATCAAGCCGCTCATCTCGTCGATCTTCCGGGTATGGGTCCGGGAGTAAATCATTCCGATCAGACAGAAGAAGGCTGCGGTGACGAAGCCATGGGCCAGCATCTGCAGCATCGCCCCGCGCAAGGCGATGGCGTTCAAGGCCGCCAATCCCAGGAAGACCAATCCGCAATGGGAAACGGAGGAATAGGCATTCATGTATTTCAGATCCTTTTGCCTTACCGCGGCCACGGCGCCCCAGATGGAACCCACCACCGCGAGTATCAGGAAATATCCCATCCAGACCTTGGCCCCCTCGGGAAGCAGGTACATGGCCATGCGCAGGCAGCCGTAACTTCCAAGTTTCATATGCACGCCGGCCAGGAACATGGAAACCGCCGTGGGCGCGGAGGAATGTCCGTCCGGGGACCAGATATGGAAGGGAAACATGTTTCCCAGGATGCCGAAGCCCAGGAACAGGACGGGAAAGCCCCAGAGCTGGAAGGACAACGGGAAATGCACCGCAGCCAGATCCAGGAGATTGAAGCTATGGATGCCGGATTCGAAATAGACCCCCAGGAAGCCGAGCAGGACCAGGGCCGAGCCGCCCATGAGCATCAGGTTCAGCTTCATCGCCGCATATTCCTTGCGGCCGCTTCCGAAAATCCCGATCAGAAGATAAGTGGGGATTAAGGTCAATTCATTGAAGACGAAAAAGGAGATGAGGTCGAAGGAGATGAAGCTGCCGAAGACTCCGGCAGCCAGGACCAGCAAGAGGGCGAAGAATTCCTTGGACCGCGCCTCGATGCCCCAACTGGCCAAGGTGCCGCAGAAGATGATCACCGCGGCCATCAACATCAGGAACATGGAGATGGCGTCGACACCCACGAAGTAATGGATGCCGAAAGAAGGGAACCAGGGCAGGTCCAGACTGAAGGACAGGGCGCTGCGATTGCTCCCCGCGACGGCCGCAGGTGCGGCCAGAACAAATTGCCAGGTCAGGGCGATCACCAGGGCCAGGTTGAGCCCATTGATGGCCAGGCAGGTCCGCTTCACCCAATCCGGGCGGCCCTCAGGCAACAGTAGCACGACCAAGGCGCCGGCCAGGGGGAGCAGCCAGGTCAGGCTCAGGCACAAACCGCCAAGGGTAATATCGGTCATGGCTGGACCCTATTCCAAAAAAGGAGGATGGAGAGGATCAAGGCCAAACCGGATACCGAAACTGCGGCATAGACCTGCATCTGGCCGTTTTGGACCCGATTGATCCAGGAGCCTACCCGGCGCAGGCTGGCGGTTACGCCATCCAAGCCGCCATTCAACCCCCGGCGCTCCAACCCTTCCGATAAAAAACCGCCCAACTTGGCGAAGACCGAACGGATGAGGAACAGGTAAGCCTCATCGACATAGAATTTGTTGGCGATGGTCCGATACCACGCGGGTGAACGCAGCAGGTCGCGTTCGGGTAGGCGGCGTTTCCATAGATAAAGAAACGAACTGCCACCGATACCGGCCATCGCCATGAAGGTCGCTGCCACGGTAATCCATCCGGTTCCGTTTTCGGCGAGAGTGGATTGGACCTGGGGTAACGGCCAGGGTACCATCTTGTCCAGGAAGAATTTTTCCGAGGCCCAACCTATCAGCGCGCTGGGAACGGCCAGGACGACCACGGGCAGGGCCATCATCAGGGTTTCCTTGGGGCCATGATCGGAATGTCCCGCATCATGATGGGCCTCCCGAAGCGGGCCATGGAAAACCAGAAACAGCATCCGGAACATGTAGAAGGCGGTGAGTCCGCCCACGCCGAGGATCACCCCAAAAGTCAGGTAATGGCCGCTGGCATAGACCGAGGATAGGATCCGTTCCTTGGAGAAGAACCCGGAAAAGGGCCAGACGCCGGAAATGGCCAGGCAAGCGACCCAGGTGGCGGCATAGGTCCAGGGCAAACGCTTCCGCAATCCACCTGCATCGAGGATATGGTTGCTATGGATGGCGTGGATGACCAGGCCCGCGGAGAGGAAGAGCAGGCATTTGAAGAACGCATGGGTAAAAACATGGAACATGGAGGCGCTATAGCCTTGCACGTCCGGCACCTGGCCGTCTTGGCCAATCACCGAGGCCGCTCCCAAGGAAAGCATCATATAGCCCAATTGGGAGAGCGTGGAAAAAGCCAGGATGCGTTTGAGATCGGTTTGCGTGCAGGCGATGACGGCGGCGAACAGGGCCGTGAACGCACCCGTGGCCTCGACTACGTGCATGGTCACGGGAGAAGCGGAGAAGAGCGGAAAAAGCCGGGCCACCAGGTAGACGCCGGCCACCACCATGGTGGCGGAATGGATGAGGGAGGAAACCGGCGTGGGGCCTTCCATCGCATCCGGCAGCCAGACATGCATCGGGAACATCGCCGACTTGCCCCAGGCTCCCATATAGATGAGCAGAGTGGTAACGGCCAGGACATTGATTCCGATCCCGCCTACCAGGACTTGCCGTTGGAGTAACCCGGCGGTTTCGGGAGAATTGATCCGGCTGAAATCGAATCCGCCCGCGACCACGCCCACCCACAGCAGGCCCAACAGGAAAAAAGCATCAGCGAAGCGCGTGAGGACGAAGGCTTTCTTGCTGGCCGCCACCGCCTCCGGCTTGTGGTACCAGAATCCGATAAGCAGATAAGAGGAGACGCCCACCAGCTCCCAGAAGAAATAAGTCTGGACCAGATTGGGCGCTACCACCAGTCCGAGCATGGAAAAAGTGAAGAGGGAAAGCAGGGGGAAGAACCGCCCGGCGCTGACATCATCCTTCATATATCCAATCGAATACAGATGAACGAGAAAGGAGATGATGGAAATGACCACGACCATCATGGTCGCAATGGGATCCAGGAAGAATCCGGCCTTGATCGCCAACCCCGTGGCGGAGTCCAAGGTCAGCCACGTGCCTTCCCAGAGCACGGTGCCGCCTCCGGGGAAATCGGCGGGCCGGCTGAGGATAAACGCATGGTAGCCAAGGGCCAGCCAAACCGCCAATCCGGCCGTGACCGCCGGGCTGGCCAGCGTCGGGCTGCGGACCCGCAAGCTGCGCGCCGGGCTGTCGGCGCTGGGCATCGCGATCGGCGTCGCCGCGATCGTCGCCGTCCTGGGCCTGGCCGCCTCCGCCAAGGCAGCGC
>DAINDC010000286.1:0-1788 GCA_036732085.1 Fibrobacterota bacterium
GTTTGCTCGAATTCCTGGCCGATGAATACCACCGCCGCAAGCGGCATGACGAGGCGATGGCGATTGCCTGGGGGTATTTCGCCGCCCACCCGTCCCTTGAACCCTATAAGACACTCAAGCGCCATGCGGGCAAGGCCGGCCGGTGGAAGGAGTGGCGGCTTAAGGCGGTTGAACTCCTGCGGCAGCGCATCACCAAGGCCAAGGCGACGCATGCGGGGCAGTGGGCGGGGTCGCCGCCGGAGGATCGCTCTGAATTGGTACGGATCTTTTTGTGGGAAAGAGATCTGGAGGCCGCCTGGCGGGAAGCGAAGGCCGGAGGCTGTTCTCCTGCGCTGTGGCTGCAACTTGCGGAAAAGCGGGAGAAGGCTCACCCGGCCGAGGCCCTGCCAATCTACCAACGCCTGATTGAACCCACCCTGAGACCGACGAACAACGAGGCATACGGCCGGGCCGTGGCATTGCTGAGGAAGGTGCAGGGGTTGATGGGGCGATTGGGACGGAAGAAGAAGTTCGGGTGATATCTGGAGTCGGTGCGGGCGGGGAATAGGCAGAAGAGGAACTTCATCCAGATGTTGGACCGGAGGCGGTGGGAGTGAGGTATCGAAGAACGCGCCATGGGCTGGTACAACTATCTGGATAACAAGCTCGACTTCCCTTTCCATGCCAAATGCATCCATCCCCGCGCCATCTCCCCGTTGAAAATGGGCGAAACGGTCGAAGTCCTGAGCTTGGCACCGGAGGATGACTGCATGCGCGAAATGATTGTGCTGGCACGCTGGCAGGGCCGCAAGTTGGGCCTTCCTCTATCGCAATTGGAACCGCTCAAGGCCAAGTCCGCCGCCCGTCAGGCGATTCAGGATTGGCGCTATTGGGTGGAAATGGGGTACGAACTTTGAAAGAAGCAAATGGACATCCGGATGCGAAGCCGCACCGCTCCCTAAACGGGTCCCTAAAAAGCACCGGGGCCGTCACCCTCGCGACATACCGGGAAAGCCAGATGTATCCAAGGATAGTCCGCGCCGTGGACGAGATTCTCGCAAGCGGCAAGGTAGTCACGCCCGTGGATATCCTGGTTGCAATAGGCATCCTCGATAGGAAGCGCATCGAAGACTGGCGGCGCGGTCGCACCCCCTACCTTGAGCGTGTCATCGAAGGAAATCTGATGCGGCTTTCGAGCTTGTTGCGAATACTTCGATACCATGCGCACGATCTGAAACTCAAGCCATCGTGGACGGCGTACCTGCATCGGGGCAAGGGACCGAAGCAGAGGCTACGGTTCACCAGGACAGGCGATCCGAAAATCGAGGAAGCCTACGCGACCCACTTTGTGTGGCCGGGGAGGGACCCCTTCTATCCGTCGACTTCGGCCGGGCGAGGCATAGGCGCATGACGGTCGGCAACCCGGACCTCGAAAAGCTGCGTGTGGCGTTGCGGCGGATGGATCGTGTAAAACTACTGATTGTGGCCGAACGGGCGATTGAAATCGTACCGAAGGCAAAGCTCGGTGCGCTCATCGGCGACATGGTCGGGCTCGAAGAGATCGAAGAGAGGAAGCGGGTCGTCGTACCGTTGCTCGCCGAAGTCCGTAAATTCCACAAAGCAAGCCTCGATGGCAAATATTACGAGAGTTTCAAAGTCAACTCCGGGAATTTCATGGAGAAGTCCAAAGGCACGGATGCGTTCATCGCGGAATTCGAACGGCTCATCGCCAAGTGCGTTCGTGCTGCTGCCAAGCGCCCGCGTGGACACGCGCACAAGGCTTTCGAGTTGCTGTTCGCGTTGCTCCGG
>DAINDC010000286.1:1798-3619 GCA_036732085.1 Fibrobacterota bacterium
CGACACGGATTCAGACGATGTCGTATTCTTCGCCGACGAGGGCGGATCCTGGCAGGTCGGGGTCGATTGGCGCGTTGCCCTCGCGGGCTATTTCCAGTGCCTTGCCGGTGTCGTGTCGGCCGATGAGTTTGCACGTGAGGTGCATCGCGCGATCCGGGACTTTTCCGAATATGATCGGCCCCGTCATCTGGCCGCAGCTCGCCGAGTGTCCAACCCCGAACAGAAGGCGGCGCTAGGTCGCCAGCCTGAAAGCGAGGCGCCTTCCTGCTGAAAGGCCATGAGGATTGACGGACTATTTGGCCGGGAATTTTCGCTGACGGATTCCGTGTTTGTCCCAGGTAGTGAAGCAATTCTCCAAGGGACGATCGGAGCTGGATAGTTCATCAAAGCTTTCGACCGCTCGGATAATCAGGTCGGACGGAAGTGAAAAAGGACCACGCCCTTTGGAGGCAGCGTCTCCGCTTCAAAGATCAGCCGGTCGAAATCTTGATCCCGAGTTAAAAGTATGGCTCCCAACTCGCGGGCTTTTTGTAACACTTTTTCATCCGGAAGACCGAATCCGAACTCTTGCATCGACCGTACCCCGTGGCCACGCAAAGTCAAGGACGTAGCTGCCTCCGAAGCCATGTTTTCGTCGGCTAGGAAAAGCAAGGATCAAGCATCCAAGTGGAATGCTTCGGAGCGGATCATTTCGGAGGCGAAGGTAAGAGATGCCGGCACGGCCTCTTTAGGAAGGTGAGGATAGGCCGAAGAATCCCATCTACAGTAGCCCCATGTGCAAGATCTTCCAGGATCATTTCTACAGTGATCCGGGTCCCTCGGATGATGGGTCGGCCTGCGTAAATTCCCGTATCGGTATAGATGAATGGTTTCCTGTCCATGCTTTGGATATACCCCACCGCCCCCTAAAGCCAAGTCCAGTCCATATTTTTGGCCTATATTCGAGGTTTTTTGGCTGCTGCGAATTTCCCACCCGCTTTAAACAGGTGGTCAATGAGATTGCCGGATGGAAAACCAACATGCTCAGAACCTATTATCATAGGGCTGGGAAAAAGTCACTTTCGCTTGTGCGTTTTCAGCCAGGGAATAATTTCCAAGACCCCGAGAAAAGCATCCCCGTGGTACATTTTGGTGGAGGAAGCCAGGAAAATGACTGAATTCGGTGAAGAAAGTGAGCTTTGGCGAATATCGCAACTCCTCATGAATCGATCTTCATAATGGATAAATATATGAATATTATTATACATTAAGAAGAATGAGCCAAATGCGCGACACCCTTTCGTTCCTGAAAAAGCATGGCCCTTGCCGGGTTAGGGACATTGAAGCTGCGGGGTTCCGTAGGCAGGATTTGAGATACCTGATCCGAAAGGGGAGTGCTGAACGCCTGGTGCGGGGAATTTACCAGGTTGCAAAGGCTCCTTTGCTTACCCACCCGAGCTATGCCGAAGTGTTTCTCCGATCGCCCAAGGCCGTGCTGTGTCTCTTGTCGGCTCTCAACTATCATGAGCTGACGACACAGCTTCCGCATCAGGTTTGGATCGCTGTGGAGGGAACTTCTCGGGCTCCCAAACTCGTTTACCCGCCTTTGCGAGTGGTGCGCTTTTCCGAGGGGGCTTTTACCAAGGGCATAGAGTTACATCGAGTCGATGGTATAACCTTGCGCGTTTATAGCGCAGCCAAGACCGTGGCCGACCTTTTTAAAATGAGGAATAAAGTCGGGCTGGATGTGGCCATGGAAGCTCTGAGGGAAGCCCTCAGAGCGAAGAAAGCCACCCGGGCCGAGATCCTGAAGATGGCCAAAGTCTGCCGAGTGGATAACGT
>DAINDC010000286.1:3629-7185 GCA_036732085.1 Fibrobacterota bacterium
ATCTGGAAATGGAAGCGGTGCCATAAGCGACATGTCACATTCGGTGGCGCAACGCCTCTTGAACTTCAGCAAATCCGGCGGTGAGGAATACAATTTTATCCTCTCCCGGTATGGCGTTGAACGCTTGCTTTATCGGCTTTCACAGTCGCCTCAAGGCAGACGGTTTGTTATCAAGGGTGCCAGTCTTTTCCTAGTGTGGTTCGGCCATGCTTTCCGCACCACCCGGGATGTCGATTTATTGGGTGAAGGTTCTTCCGAATTGGAGGATGTAGCCAAGCTTTTCCGGGAATTGTGCGAAGTCGATTCGGTGGCCGTCGATGGTTTGATCTTCCAGAATGATTCGGTCCGGGTGAATCGCATCAAGGAGGAACAGGACTACGAGGGCGTGCGCGTTCAGTTGCGGGCCATGCTGGGCCGTATCCGCATTGATTTGCGGGTGGATGTCGGTTTTGGCGACGCGATTACTCCCGCACCCGATAGAATAACCTTTCCCACCTTGCTGGATGGACCGGCGCCGTCACTATTGGCTTATCCACCTTATACTGCGATCGCCGAAAAATTCCAGGCCATGGTCGTCCTCGATTTGGCCAATTCAAGGATGAAAGATTTCTACGACATCTGTGTGATGTTCCGTTCCTTCCAATTGGATCCGCAAATTTTGGCGGACGCCGTGAAGCGGACTTTCGCAAGACGTAACGTGGATGTTCCTGGGGAAACGCCGTTGGCCTTGACTGATAGCTTTTCTGAAGATCCACTCAAGCAAAAGCAATGGGCCGCGTTCGTCAAAAAGAGTCGGCTTTCGATGCCGATGGGTGATTTGCAGTCGGTAGTGACGGAGTTGCACATGCATTTACAGCCCATGCTACGGTTGTTGGGAATATAAAACCCACTAATAACCAGTTATCATGGGGGCTGGAAAAAAATCTCTCGCGCAAGTAGGTTTGATCCTGGGAATAATCTCCAGGACCCCGAAAAGGGTACACCTGGGGTACACTTCGGATTGGAAAAAGCGGCAAAAGGGCTGAATTCGGTAGAAAAAGGGGGTTTGCAGGACGGTCGGTCCGGCTCATAACCCAAAGGTCTCAGGTTCAAATCCTGACCCCGCTACCAACTTTGGCCCTCTGGGTTGTCGGTCTTGCAAGAGAACGGACAACTTCAGAGGGCCTTTTCGTTTCTACCCTCCTTCTCTTGAAAATCCCCTTCGGCGGCAAATTATTGCCCCCCATGTGACGCAAACTTTTATTGGATGTCGACGTCCTGGAGTCGATGGCCGCGGAGAAGCAAAGCACCGTGGCGCGCTTGGCCCTGGCTTGGCTCTTGCATCAAAGCGCGGTATCCACCGTCATTATCGGCGCGAAAAAAATGGAGCAGTTGGAAGACAATCTCAAGGCAATTGACGTCAAGTTCACGGGACCGGAATTGAAGCGGCTGGACGAGTGGAATTTTGGGAAACTGGGCATCTTAATTCTCCAGGCTTCCGGTATGAAGACCGCGCCTATTTCTGTACTGCATTAATTGCGGGCCGGGAAACCTTAACCGCGACCTCAGGCCGCCCCATTTTCTTCATAATCTCCTCTTCATAATCTCCATAAGACTACGGCTTCCTGAAGCTCCGGTTTTACGAAGCCGTAAGCCGGGAGTCATGCGCCCGTAGGACGCGAGCGACTTTATTGGCCAGGGCTGTCGGGGAAAAGGGCTTTTGCAGGAAGGCGTAGGCCGAGGTCGCCACGCCATGTCGGGAGATGGCATCCTCCGTATAACCGGACATGAATAGGACCTTGATTCCGGGCCTGCGGGCGGCCACCTCCTCGTAAACCTGCCTCCCATTCATTACCTCCATGATGAAATCGGTCAACAGCAGGTGGATGGGCGCATTATATTCCGCCTCCATTCTCAGGGCCTCCGAGCCGCTGCCCGCGGCCAATACATGGTACCCGCGTGAGATCAGGATTTCCTTGGCGAGCTTGCGGACACCTTCTTCATCCTCGACCAGCAGAATGGTGTCCTGGCCCTGCAGGTTACCCTTGCCGTAAAAAATTTCCGGGGGAGCTTCCGATTCATCCTCCTCCTTAGCGACCGGAAGATACATGGTGAAGGTGGTGCCTTTGCCGACTTCGCTTTCCAGGAGTATTCCGCCTCCGCTTTGCTGGATGATCCCTTCCACGGTGGAGAGGCCAAGGCCGGTTCCTTTGCCCACCTCCTTGGTTGTAAAGAAGGGTTCGAACAGGTGGGATTTGGTGGATTCATCCATTCCGCGGCCGGTGTCTATGACGGATACCCGCACATAGTCCCCCGGGGGAAGATTCAGGCGGACGTCCTCGGGCGAGTCGGTTACCACGGCATTGGCCGTTTCCAGGATGAGATTCCCGCCAATCGGCATGGCGTCCCGGGAGTTTACGGCCAGGTTCATGATCACCTGTCCCATCTGGCCCGGATCGATTTTGATCGATTTCAATTCCGGCTCCTGGCGCATTTCCAGATGGATATCCTCGCCGATCAGGCGCTTGAGCAGGCTGCCCATTTCCGCGATGATTTTATTGACGTTCACGACGCGAGGCGTGAGAACCTGTCTGCGACTGTAGACGAGAAGCTGATTGGTCAGGGAAGCGGCGCGGTGACCGGCCTTCTGGATTTCCTCCAGCTGGGGCCGGATGGGACTGTTCTTATCGAGGTCGGAAAGGAGAAGATCGCTGTAGCCATTGATGGCCGTCAACAGGTTATTGAAGTCATGAGCCACGCCTCCGGCCAAGCGGCCGATAGCCTCCGTTTTCTGGGATTGCCGCAACTGCTCCTGGCTTTCCTTCAGCGCCTCCTCCGCCCGCACCCTTTCCATGAAAGGCCAGATTTGATCGGCGACCTTGGAAGCCAGATCGAGGATATCGGGATCCTTGGGCCGGGGCTTGCGCGCAAAGAACTCCATCCGGGCCTGGAGCTTTTCAAGTGAAAGGATGGAGAAGACGAAGGCGGAGCGGAAGCCTTTCTCCAAAGCCGATCGCATCCATTCCGTACGTTCCTCGCCGGGAATTTCCTCGAGATCCGAAATCCAAAAAGGTTTCTTGAAAAACGGGGCTTCCCCGGCGAGCGTAGCGGCTTCGGCCGGCTTTTCCGCGGATTCGGTTGGTCTCCAGGATTTCAACGGGATAAGGCTGCCGGTCTTGCGGTCCAGGTGCCAGTAGACCACGAAATCCCACTCCCATTCCTGCCCCAACAGGGAGAGTATCTCATGAGCGGCCTTTTCAACGGAAGAGGAGATGGCCAGGATATGCGTGATCCGCAGTCGTATCTCGTTGCACTTTTCCGCCTTCTTTTGCGCGGTGATCTCCACCAGGACGGCCCGCATTTTTACCTGGCCTTCCGGCTGATCCACCACACTGACATAATCGCGGAACCATCGTTTCCGATTCCAGGCGTCCTTGATGCGGAAATCCACGGTATAGCCTTTTTTTTCCCGGACGGCTTTTTCCCAACAGGATTGCACGTATGGCCGGTCTTCATCGAAAATCAGGTTATCCCAATATTTCTTGCCGAACCACTCCTCCAATGGGTAACCTAGGAG
>DAINDC010000287.1:0-6272 GCA_036732085.1 Fibrobacterota bacterium
TGCTCGCGATATTGATGACGCCAACCGCTTCGCCCCCGAACATGAGCGGGCAGCATATCGAGGAGACGATCTCCTGGCTCTGGTAATCCGCGGCATAGGCCTGCCTGTCCACCGCTCCCTGGATGAGGATGGGCTCGCCCCGCCGCACCGCGATCCCGCTCACGCCCTTGCCCACGCGCTGTATGGAGGAGATGACCACCTTCTCCTCAAGCCCATGGGCCGCGGCGATGGTCAGTTGCCTGCGCGAGGGATCCAGGAGCATCAGCGAGCCGCTATCGGCACCCGATGTTTTTACGGCGGTGTTGAGGATGACCCGCAGGATCTCCTCCTTGTTCTTGGTCAGGCAGACCGCCTCGCGGATTTCCTCCAGGCTCCTCAGGATGCCGTCCTTCCCGCTGTCCGGCGGCAGCCCCTTGCGGAGGCTGCAGAACAGGAGGCGCGCTCCGAGTCCGCTGATGACATCCACCTTCTTGAGCGGGAGCTTGCGGAGCCGGGCGGCGATGGAGGCATTGCGGGTGGTATCGATGATTATGGAGAGATGCGGGTACTGGGCCAGCCGGCTCAGATCCTCCAGGTCGGGATTCAGCACCTTAATGACCTGGATGCCGTCCGAATCCATCAGGCTGGGAAGGAGGAGGGCGGTCTCGCGGTTGAGGCCCACTATGGCCACCTGACGGGGCTCGCCCGCGGGGCGCGTGGTTGTCGCTTCGGATTCTGGGAGCATATTCCCGGCCTGGTTCGGAAACACGGCATGCGGCTGCCGGAAAGCTTCCTGGGGCTGATTCCCATTGTACCTGCTATCGGCCTCGGAATTCAATGCGCAGGGTTCAGGTTTTTTGGGTTTATGCCGGCCCGGGACGCAAATAACCATTCCCGATCCCAAAATGGCAAAAAGCCCAAGCCGGTGGGGAGGTAACATGCAGGAGACGTGGGCCGATCGTGGCGATGTTCATGACGATTGAAGAAAACGGCATCCTTCGGTACAATATGGCGATGCAACCCGTTTCCCTCCTTCCCAAATCCGGTCCCAAGCTGCCCATGCGCCGACGGAGCGAGTCCTCCGATTGGCCTCCTTTCGCTTATGCCGCGGGTATCCTGGGCGTGGGACTGGCCCTGGTGTTCCTCCCCCTGGCCTACCTAGGTACCGTGGGCGTTACCCTATGGCTCCTGTACTTCCATCTCACCCGGGATTCCCGCTGGATCTTCGGCCCGGAAGCCGGCCTGCCCATGGCTTGCCTCTACCTGGCTTCCGCCCTCGTCCTGGTTCTTCTGGGTTTCTTCCTGCTGCGGCCACTCATTCCGGATCGTCGCCGTCCCAAGGCCGATCTGGAGCTGTCTCCGGAGCAGGAGCCGCGCCTGCATGCCTTCGTGCAACAGATTTGCGCGGCCCTGGGATCGCCTGCGCCCATGCGCATCCTGGTCAATATGGATGTCAACGCCAGCGCCCGGTTCGTACCCGGTTTCACGGATTTCTGGCAGGGCCGCCTGGAACTCGTGCTCGGGCTGCCGCTCGTGCGCGGACTGGACCTGGGACAGTTTGCCGGCGTGCTGGCCCATGAACTGGGGCACTTCCGGCAGGGAGCGGGCATGCGCATGGTGCACGGCATCCGCGCCGTCAACCAGTGGTTCCTCAATGCGGCCGCGCACGAGGACGCCTGGGAAAAGGACCTGTCCCAGAAAGGGCATAAGGTGGATCCTTTCCTGTTCCTGCCCGGCTGGTGCGCCATGGGTTGCGCCTGGGTGGTGCGGAAGATCCTCCGGGCTCACGTGCGCGCGGGCCAGGCCGTCAGCTGCGTTTTGCTGCGGCAGATGGAGCATGAGGCGGACCGGGCCGCCATCCGCCTAGTGGGAGGCGAGACTTTCGCGGGCATGGTGCTGGAGGCCAAGGTGCTGGAAGCCGCCTGGGGGCTTGCGAATCGCAGCCTGGGGATGGCCTTGCGGGAAGGGCGGCTGGCGGACGATTTGCCCGGCCTGGTTTCCGCGCATACCCGGGTTTTCATTCCCGAGGTTAGACGCAAGATGGAGCGTTCCCTGCTCCGGGAAAAAACCGCGCTGTTTGACACCCATCCCAGCCTGGCCGAGCGGATCAAGCGCGCCCGCCATTCCGCATCGCGCGGGATGTTCCGCGCCAACGGGCAGGCGCACTCGCTTTTCTTCGACTTCGCCTCCTTGTCGCGCCGCGCCACCATGGCTTTCTACCGTCAGGATCTGGGGGACGACTTCAATCCCTCCCGCATGATTTCCACATCCGATCTCGTCACCGGGCAGAGCGAAATCCAGGTGGGTGAGGCCGCGGTGAGCGGCTATTTCCTGGGCCTGCTGACCAATCTGCGGCCCATCTGGATCGTGCCTTCCGATCTGCGCGCGCCCGCCGACTTCGCGGAGCTGCGGGATCGGCTCAAGCAGGCGCGCGCATGCCTGGAACGGGGATCGCCGCGGGCATCCGATCTGTACCGGGCTTTCTCCGCCGCGGACGCCAAGATGTTGGATGCCGTTCAGGCGCTGGCGCTGATGCGGGCCAATTTCTGGATCGAACCGACGGACTTCCAGCTGCGTCGGGGCGGGACCGGCCAGGCAGGCACGGCCTTCAAGGAGGCGGAGGCCGAACAGAGGTCCATCGGCGTCGGCCTGGTTGAATTCGAGCAGGCCATGCGGGTGAGGTTGATATCGGCCCTGGGGCTCCTAGGCGATCCCGAGGTCCGCAGCCGGCTCCAGGACGCCTACGCCAGCTCGCGCGAGGTAACCCGTTTGTTACCCAGCCTGGAAGGCCTGTCCAAGGTTTTGCCCCGCCTGGATTCCCTGCGCCGGAGCCTGCACGGGATGGGAATCCTTTTGGAGAACCTGGAAGGCAACGAAAGCGCCACCGAATTGCTGGGCCAGCTCAAGACGCACTCGCTGGCCATCCGCATCGATCTGGAAGCCGTGGGCGCGGGGTTGGCGGGTCTGGAATATCCGTTCGGCCTGCATTCGTCGGGTTCCGGTCTCGCAGGGTACGCCTTGGATGCCATGCCTTCGGAACAGGATTTTCACGGCCATTATATCGCGGCGGAAGAGGCGCTGGGCCGATGTTATGCCTTCTATTTCCGAATCCTGGGGCGGCTGGCCTTGGCGGCCGGGCGTGTGGAAGGCGTGCTGGGATTGGGTCCCCTCCAAATCGGCGGACCGGGTTAGCTTTTCCGGATTGGGCTAAGCCCCTATTTCAGTCTGCCGCTGCGCAGAATGGAAACCAGCAACCAGAATCCGATTATGCCCGCGCTGAGGAAGCCCGCGACCCCGATGACGGGAACGTCATGCCACTTGGGCGGTATCCCGGAGAGGACCACCAGGGACGATCCGATGATAAGCGCGGCGAGCACCAGGGAGAAGACCAGGCGGGTCATCAGGCGTTCATGGGATCGGAGCATGGGTTCCAGGCCCCGGTGCTGGAATTCGATGCGCAGCTTGCCGCGCTTGATGAGGCCCAGGATGTCCCTGGCTTGAGCGGGGAATTCCTTCAGCAGGGGCGATAGATCCAAAGCCCCCTGGTACATCTCCCGGGCGAGCCGGTCAGGCCGTAGCCGATCGCGCATAGCCTTGCGCGCGAAGGGCCGGATGCTTGCCACCATGTCGAAGTCCGGATCGAGCCGCCGCGAAACGCCTTCCAGAGTGACCACGGCCTTTAGCATCAGGTAGAAACCCGGCGGCATGCGCAGGCGGTTGCGGATGATGAGCTGGATGAGGCGGTTCAGGAATTCGCCGATACGGAAATCCTTGAGCGTCACGAAGGAATAGGTCTCGAGCAAATCGCCGACCTGGAATTCGAGATCCTCCACGATATCGCTCGGCTGGAAGGCCAGCTGCAGAAGGGTCTTGGCGATGCGCGCCGCATCCTGGCCCGCGACGCCTACCAGGATGTCGAGCAGGCGATCGCGATGGGCCGGGGACAGGGAGCCCACCATTCCATAATCGAGGAAGCAGATGGTGCCGTCTTCCTGGATGATGATATTGCCGGGATGGGGATCGGCGTGGAAGAATCCCTGGATGAATACCTGGTGCAGGAGCACGTCGGAAAGGTTGGCGGCGATGGCCGTGGGCTGTAGACCGGCGTGACGGATGCCTTCGATATTGGAGGCTTTGAACCCGTGGATGAATTCCGTGGTGAGGATGCGGCGGGAGGTGAACGCGCGGTGGACCTTGGGTACATAGAAGATGGCCAGGTCCGCGGAGGCGAGGGCGAAGCGCTCCAGGTTGGTGGCCTCCAGGCTGAAATCCAGCTCCTTCTTCACGGTGCGTTCGAACTCCTCGCAGATGGCGACGGGATTGAGCGCATCCATGCCCTGCACGTATTTCTCCAAAAGGGCGGCGAGGTGATACATGATCTCCAAATCCACCTTCACCGTATCCTCGATGCCGGGACGCTGCACCTTGATGGCTACCGTCTCTCCGGTCGTGAGCTCGGCCTTATGGACCTGGGCGATGGATGCCGATGCCACAGGGATATCTCCGAAGGTACGGAAGAGATCCGCGATCGGCCTGCCGAATTGCGTCTCGATCGCTTCCCGGGCCTGGCTGATGGGGAAGGGCGGGACCGCGTCCTGCAGTTTCTCCAGCTCGAAGGCCCAGTCCGGAGGGAGCATATCGGGGCGGTTGCCGATCATCTGCCCCAGTTTGATGAAGGTGGGCCCCAGCTCCTCCAAGGCCATGCGGAAGCGTTCCGCGCGCGTCAAGTGCGGGGCGATGATCCGCGGCGTCATGCGGAAGAACTTGATGCCCAGGTCATGGTATTTCTCAAGGTGGAGCTTGTCGGAAAGGTCTCCGAAGCCATGCTTCACGAATACCGAAAGGATCTCCTTGGTCCGGCTGACGTTCCGATAGGTCTTACCCAGGCGGCGGATATTCCGGATCACGGGGCCACCGGCGGGATCAAGGCCCGGGCGTCCGGTTTTCCAAGGCCTGGATGCGGGCCTCCAGCGCCTTCAGTTCGCTGCGCCTGGGAATATCCAAGCGGTCCAACGCCGAACTTACGGCCGAGTTGATCGCCTTCTCCAGCGAGGTCTTGGCCTCCTCGGATTTCTTCAGGATTTCGTCGACGAATTTCTTGCCTTCGCCTTCCGAGAGCTTGGCCTCCTCGGCCATCTTCCTCCCGAGTTCCTCGATCTTATCGCGGGTGAGGAAAGCGAGGCCGACACCGGCATAAAAGGTCTTCTTCAAGGATTCCAACATGCGAATACCTCCAGTCACCACAATCAATTTACAACAATGCCCGGGTCAGGAGCATGGTTTTCGAAGACAGGAAATTACTTGTTGGAGTTTAGGATCCAATTGGCAAACCGGCTTCAAGCAATCCGGCTCTTCATGGCCCAGTGTCTAGCCGCCCGGTTTTTAGCCGCCCGGCTTTTAGCCGCCCGGCTTTTAGCCGCCCGGCTTTTAGCCGCCCGGTTCCCAACCGCCCATGCCGCGTATCATGGCCTGCAAGGCCGGATGGGGTTCGATCAGGATGCGATCCTGCATGGCCAGGGCGAGGCGATCCGCGTCCAGCAATCCCTGGGAATGCATAAAGGCCATGACGGGGATATCCTGGTCGCCGTGGCCTGAAAACAAGGCTTTGCGAATCCTGCGGATAGCGTTCTCGGCGAATTTTGGCATGGGGAATCCGGCCAGGGAGCTGCCCGCGGAAATCTGATCCGTCCCGCTCGGGTCCGCGCCGATGCGAAGGTCCGCGAATTGCAGATCCTGCATGGAAGGCAATCCCGCAGGCAGGATTAAATCGAAACCTTTGGGAACCGGCAGGTTACGTTCGAAGACGACGGGCCTCAGGGCGGGATTGTACCGCATCAGCACCGCCGTGGAGTAGCCGGACAGGATCCGCAGTTGCCTCGGCGTCCACTCATGCTCGAGCTTCAGGGTCTTGAAGGGCGGGGGCGCATGCTTGCGCAAGGAAGGGAAGAGCGTCTCCGAGTGCATGCCCAGGCTGGAAGCCGCCAGGAACATGGCATAGTAGTTCCTGGATACGGCCCCGAATCCGTCCCCCTGGTAATTCTGGATGATATCCGAGGCGTCCCGGCTGCCGGTCTCCTTGACCGCATCCAGCATCTGACCGGGCCCATTGTTATAGGCCATGATGGCCAAGGGCCAGGAGGCCAGGTGCCTCCGGCACAATTTGAGGAACTTCGCGGCCGCGTATGAAGAGGCGCGCGGATCCATGCGCTGATCGACGCGCTCGTCGATCACCAGGTAACGGCTTCCCGAACTCGCCAGGAATTGCCAGATGCCGGCCGCACCCGAGGACGCCA
>DAINDC010000287.1:6282-7178 GCA_036732085.1 Fibrobacterota bacterium
CGGCCATGGGATTGAAGTTCGATTCCACGTGGGCCAGATATTTCAGGCGCGTGGGCAGGCCTTCGGCCCGGAACGCGGAATCCATGAGCTGCGCATAGGGCGATGCGTTTTCCAGGCTGACGCGGAAGGTCCGGCGCATGCCGCGCCGGCAAACCATGCGGTCCGCGGAGGCGAGGATTTCCTCTTGCCCCCATGTCGCGGGGAATATTTTCCTCAATGCCTTCTGATCCTCATCGGCATCCGGAGCCATACTGGCGGGCAGCGCGCGGATCCTCTGCTTAAGGGATTCCCTGGCGCGCGCGAGACTGTCTTCCGCCTGCTTGACGAAAAGGTTGCGTATCGAAATGCGGCCGAAGACGACTTCCGGCTCCTCGGGATCGTAGACGAGCGCCTCGTCCTCGTCCATGCGGTAGTAGAGTTCGATCATCACGCAGGCCTGATCGAGGATGTACTTGTCGGCGGGGAAGGTCTCGTCGGTGACGATGAGCTTGCGGTTCGCGTCGAGCGCGCCCGCCCTTGCCTGCGATACGGGCAAGACCGCGGCGCCGGCCATGCAGGCGGCTACCAGGGTTTTGTAGATATCGTTTCGCATGTTTTCCTCGCCTCGAGAGGGGAACGTGTCCGTTTGGCTACGCTCCCTCAATAAAACCAATTGATCCGGTGATCTCAACATTTTTTTTCTTGACGCGTTTTTGGCCCGGTATGGCCGTATTTCTATTCGCTAAGGTAACCCTTGACAGCATCTTCGCCACGTGTTTCTTCATCCGGCGCGGGGGCGTTTGCGGTATTTCGGCCCGTTCCCTATGGGCATTTGCGCCGGACGCGGTATTGCCGTTCCTAGCGGTTTGGAAATCATAGGTAACCTCAATGAGACGTATCATCCATAACACCTCCAA
>DAINDC010000288.1:0-7167 GCA_036732085.1 Fibrobacterota bacterium
TTCTCGCCCTTGCCATTGCCACAGGAGACTTCCTCTCCGGGGATCATCACTGGAGCGGTATTGGAAGCGGAGCGGTTCAGCGCTAAAGCCACTTCACGATATTCCTGGAAATTACGATCGGGATCCGTAGGTTCCATATACCGGGTTTTCCGGTAATAAAAATCATAGGAGTGATCGGTGCAGACGACATAACCCAGGCCCAAGGATTCGCCGGCTTCTTGCAGGACATGCAAGGGCGCCCCATATTCGACGGGATCATTCGAGTAGTCCGAATGACAATGCAGTTCGCCGGCATGCCAATCGGGAGGATAGGGAAGGGCTTGGGAGAGGAGGTGGATTTTCAGTGGGGCAGGGGGGAGACCCGGGAAATTCGCGTTTAAAAAACTGAGGCTTTTCCCCTTCGTATTTTCCAGCGTGATTTTTCCGTTCAGGGTCAACTTGCCGGATAGGCCGGTGAAGTCCAAATCCAAAGGAATAAAAATCAGGTTGTCATCCACGCGTCGATCGAAGGCGAATGTTTGCTTGCGAGACTGTCCATCGACACTGATGAGGAACTCGATTTCACGAAGGACAACGGGAAAAAAATCGGCGTCTTTTAGGACGAGATAAAACCTCGGCTTGATTCCTGGAATACAGAAGCTGGGACCATCTATGAAAACTTCCGGCCACCGCTTAAAGAGCGGAGACCAAGGGAGCTTGAACTTGTAATGGGTTTCGGCGTAGGGGAGACGGGAAGAAAAAAAATTATTCATCCAACCCGGTTTTACCCACCCAGTTCAACGAATCAATTCCGAGGCGGGTTGCATAATGATCGTGCATTTTGGTGAGCCTGCGCTCGTCCTTGCGACGGTCAGGAAAGGAAATCACCTTTTGGACTTGGCGGCGTTCATCCTTGCGCAAGTCCCAGTCGCCACCTTTGAAGCTTCTTTCGACTGATTCTTTGCCGAACATATACAAACCCTCTTAGCGGTGACTGAAAAAGTAAATATTATGCGGGTCAAGGTTGATTGGTTTTTTCACCGTCTCGAACTATGCTGCGCCAGTAATTTTCCTTATACTCACGGCAAGCTTTCCGAATCAGGTCCGAAACACGAACATCCCGGCCGGAACGTTTACGCTCATTTACGGCGATGGCTTCCAAATCCAAATACTCTTGGCCCATATAGACGTTTCGCCGCTTCTTGATCGTTTCCACTTGGCCTCTTTCTTTTCAACCAGTGCTACCGTGAATGGGAATCCACCTTAATAAGCATAACATACACAACAGGAGCCTCATACACAAAAAATGGAGCAATATAATTCGATCGGTGAGTCGCCTTGAGTAATGGCCAACCAAGCCGCGATTGCCTTCCAAACTCGTTTCCACGTTCGCAACCTATATCAACGCCTTTCCATTGAAAACGAACGGGATGAAATAGACGTAAGTTTACATAATATATCTTATGCGAACTATATTAACTCCTTGAAATAGGCAGAGTTGGATAAGGAATCAGATGCAATAAGCACTTGATTGGGATTATTTGAGATTAAACCTGTGGATAGAACGGCCCCAATGTGAATTGATCGAGCCAATTTTCTATGAGGCGGTTGGATATGGCCTAAGTCATTGATTTCAATGGAATAATGTTTCACAGCAAACCATTAATAACGCAAATCTCTTATTGGGCTCTAACTATTTATTTGAAACTGAAAAAGGTATAAACGATAGATTCTTTAAATTCGGAATAGTATTTTACTTGAAGTGCACATAAGAGCACATAGTAAGGGGAATAATAATGAATTCCAAACAATCAACCTTGGTCTCAAAATTGACCCAGGTCATGGCGGAAACCCACTGGGTGGAGAAAAAAGGCCGCAATGCCTTTTTCAATTACGACTATGCCAAGGAAGCGGATATCCTGGATGCCGTGAGAGAAAAACTCGCTCAGAATAAGATTTTCGTCTTCACGAGCATCGAAAATATGGATTTCCGGGAAACCGGCAAAAGAACCCGAGACGGCAGTCCTTTGAATTTGGTTTTCGTGAGGACCAAGCATACTTTTTGGGATGGGGAATCCGGTGAAACAGCCGAGGTTTTCGGACAAGGCTGCGGTGAAGATTCCGGGGACAAAGCCATTTATAAGGCCATAACCGGAGCGATGAAGTATTTCATTTCCAAAAACTTCCTGATTAGCACCGGGGACGATCCGGAAAAGGATGAAGAGAAGGACCAAGGCGCCACTTTTCAAAAGCAGGCTCAAGCCACGGTTTCGGAATCCTCCTCCCCTACCTCGATTTCACCCGTTCCGGAATTCCAGGAGCAGTCCTCCACCCCGGCTCCCACGTCCTTTCCCTCCCCTGCATCCTTCAGTTACGAGAATTCAGCCAAGGATTTCGTGAAAAGCATCCAAAATCGGACGGGTCCGAAAAAGGATGGTTCGACCTACACCCGATACAGCATTGAAACCCGCAATAACGGTTACTTCACGACCTTCAATTCCGCCTTTGCCGACTTGGCGAAGGACGCCAAAGATGCCGGCGAAGAGGTGATCATTCGCTATCGAGCCAATGGAAGATGGAAGGATATCGAATCCATCAGAATGGCGGAGAGTCAGCCTGCACCCGCGTCGTTTGCCGATGCGGAGACCTTGCCCTTTTGAATTTTCTGAAGGAGGGCCGTTCGACTCCTGAAAATAGGCTAGGGTAAACAAAAGACCTCGGAATCCTCCGAGGTCTTTTCCATGAATGCGATTCGGCTTTTCAGACCGATAAGTTCAGGCCGAAAAGCCCGGTCGTGGCGGGAAATCCGGTTTGGGCAGTTGCCGGAACTGGTGGTCGATAAGGCCGGCGCGGCCTGGCCCCACGGATTCGATGCGGCTGAGCAGGCGTGCGGCCACGGAATCGAACATCGATGGCCGGGATTCCCGAGGCGCGGCCAAAACCTTGGCCAGAACATCCTTGTTGATTTCCTCGCTTAAAAAGGATTCGAGATGGATGTTTTGACTGTGTTCGAGACGGCTAAGAAGATCCGTGAAAACGGTTTCAATCCGATCCTGGAAGGCTTCCTCATCCTTGGCTTTCAGATTCAATAGGCTCCAGACCGCATAGAGGGCGTTGAAAATATAGTGCCGGCCCTCGCGGGGATGCAGCGGCGAATAGAAATATTCGGAGATGACTTCGCCATCCGCTGTCTTCACCATGGATTTGCTGACCATGGATTTCCCTGGTTCGAACATCTTGAGCCGGCCGGCCTTTTCCAGCATCCCGCCATCCCGGGCGGCGAATTGGTTCTGACTGGGCGGGGAAATGGGTCCGGAAAACTGAATCGGACCGGAACCCATCATCTTATCGCGGGTCCAGACATTTTCAGCCATGGCGGGAGCATCCCTACGCAAGGGATCCACGCGATCGAGGCTGGGGTCGCGCCGGAAGAGCCCTTCCGTGAAGAGACGGGGCTGATTCAGAAAATCGGCGGCGGGGGATTCCACCTGGACCGGGGAAGCCGGTGCTTGTGGCAAGGGCGTGGGTGCGGAGGCCGCGGCAGGAAGCGCTGCGGGCGGATTCGGGGCCGCTTCTCTAGGTTTCGGAAGTTCCGGGGTGGCCGGTTCAGCAGTAACCCGGACGTTACTCGGGACCACGGGCTCAGGGGGCGGTTCCGAGAAATCATGGACGATCTCATAAAGGCCGTTGAGGATATTCCGCTTGTTCTTGTCCAGCTCGGTGCGCAAGTTGGTTTCGATGAACCGGAGTTCCTCTTCCTTCTTGATCAGCTTCTCCGTGTTCTTGGCGAGCTCGCGGAGCTTGCTCTGCGACTCCATCAGGTTCCGCTTCACTTCGGCGAGCTCCTGGGTGCGCTTCTTGTACTCCTCCATCATCTTCCGCGAGTCCTCGGAGATGAGGTTAATCTTCTCTTCCTTTTCCCGGGCCGTCTCCAAGCGGCTTTGATAATGGTCCAGGACGAGCTTCAGGGTCCCATCGGGATCACCCTTTCCCCCGCCCAATTTCTTGAGATCGGCCAGGGCCATCTCGCAAAGCTCTTTCTCGCGCCTCACGATATTTTCGGTGGCGCCGTAGATTTCCTGCTGCTGGTTGTTTTCATATGCCGTGGTCAGGGCGTGGAATATCTTATTGTCTTGCAGCTTGGGCTTGACCAGCCCCTGCTCCTTGGATATGAATCCCCAATCCTGTACCGTCTTCATGCGCGCCTCCCGATCAGCCAAGGCCTGTCTGCGCGGCCAGCTGATTGTACTCCTCAAATTGTCTTATATAATCCAGGTCCTCGTCAGCGCTTATCTTGTCGAGATCCTGGAACCCGGCGTCCATGGCCAGCTTGAGGTTATGTAGGCTTTGAGTGAAATTGTGGTTCTTCGCATAGCAGCAGGCCAAATTGTAAAGGCAATCGGGGTCCGCTGGATGTTGGTTGAGCAACCCTTCCAGCAAGGCAATGGCCTTCTCGTTTTCTCCCCTGGCCAGGTGCATTCTTGCGAGTTCGCAGCCCGCCCCCTGGGCGCCCGGGTCAAGCTCCAAGGCACGCTGGTAGCGGGCTTCCGCAAGACCTTCGGCTCCGCTTTGCGTGAGCATCCGGCCCAACAATGCCAGGGTTCCCGCGGTCTCCCCTTCTTTTTGTAAAAGAGTTTCCAGGTGTTGAATGGCATCCTTTATCTTTCCGGACTTCCACAATGAGAAAACCAGGATCTTCCTAATGTCCGGATTCAGCTCCTTTTCCGATAATCTGTTGATGTAGAGAATGCATTGGGAATTCTGACCAAGCTCCATCATCAAGGTAAGCGTGGCCAATCTTTCTTCGGGCATCAAGGAGCTTCTGGCCAGGACTAGCTTCAAAACCGCGCTGGCCTCATCCTGCTCGGCTTCCTGGAGATGCAGTTTTGCGAGGGCCAATAAAATGGAAACATTGCTGGGATCGAGTTTCAGGGCGGTCCGGAAGACATCGCGGGCGGCACGGAATTCCTTGGCAGCCAAATGCAGTCGCCCGAGCACGTGGTAAGCCTCCACGGAATCCGGATCGAGCTTTATGGCGCGGGTCGCGCATTCCTTACCCTCCTGGCACTCTCCCCTCTCCAGCCGAAGCACGGCGCTGTTGAGCAAGGCCGAGAGATAGTTCTCATCCTTGCGCAGGCATTGGGCGAAGTCCCGGAGGGCTTCATCGCTCCGTCCGAGATGGTAGGCCATATTGGCGCGATTGAAAAGTGCGTCTATATATTCGGGAGCTTCCGAATAGGCTTGATCGAAATATTGCCAAGCATGGGAATAATCGCCTTCGAGATACGCAACTTGGCCAAGACAGTTCCATAAAGGTGCCTTAGCTACTCTGCCTTCCAATCCCTTGCCACAAAGAGCCTTAACTTTATCGAGCTCCTTCAGTTGCAGGTGACAATTGGCAAGGTTCACCAGGCCATGGACATCGTAGGGATGTTTTTCCAAATAGGTGGACAGTACTTTTCTCGCGTTCGGATAATCACCCGAATAGAAAAGAGCGTTCCCACAGTTCAGTTCGTATTCCGGTTTATCCTTTTCATCCAATGCTTGCCGGAAAAACCGCACCGCAACCGTAAAGCTCTTTTCGAGCATGGCCATTTCGCCCATGGCATTGAACCACATGGCATCGGCTTGCCCAGACTTTTCCAACTTGGCCAAAGTCTGGCGCATGGCCCCAGTCAAACCCTTAACCTTTTGGTTCTCATAGAGATCCCATAATGCCGTACCCATGGTATCCATCGAGCTGATCGTACCACCTGGGCGGTGAATCAGACCCTGGGATAAAAAAATGGCCCTTCCCGAGGGAAAGGCCATGATTCATCGACTCGTTGGGCAGCCCTTTGGGAAATAGGGCCTTTTACAAGTCAATATTGTGAGTCAAGACTGCGTCAAGCTTGAGTCAAACCGGCGAAACTTGGTTGGGATGCAAGGATTCGAACCTCGATAGCCAGAATCAGAATCTGGCGTCCTGCCATTGGACGACATCCCACCGCTTCAAAAAGTTTAAAAATCTTTTTCCGGAGGGTCAACGGTTCAGGTCTTATGAACGTCAATACTTTCAGAGTGTGAATGGACGAGTGGAAACCTCGGTAGGATCTATGTGAAAATAAAAATATGTCCCAAAGGCCTAAAAAAATCCTAATAAATGCTAAAGCTTTTCGCAGTATTACCGAGTAGTTTAAGACAAGGTCGTCACCAGGGGAACTGGCTGGGGTGGCTGCAGAATCGTGGTTTGAGTCGCGCCCGCAACCTTTGGAATCGGCCTAACGGTGAAGGAGTGGTGAACAAATGAAACACATTACGCGTCACGAAGCCATCAAAGATAAGATCCCTTTCCTGAAGGGAAGGCCGGAACGCGAGTTCGCCATCTCCAAGGATGATATGATCAATCTGGTTATCGCCCTCGAGATTCATCGCGATGTGGCGACTTTTTGCCAGGACAAGCATATCTTCAGATAGGGCCTGAACAAGTCTGGATTGGGAGGGCCTTGGTAACCAGGACGCCCTCTTTCCAGGCCTGCCAATCTTTACCACCTTTTCCTCCCGGCCGACAAGCCGGAGGAAGAGCTCCACGGCCGGCTCTCGTTCAACTATAAGGCCACTCCCATAGCTATCGATCCCTCCCCTGTCGCCCAACTGGATAATGCCTCCAAGCGGAAGGCGCGTTTCGCCTTTTTACGTCCCTATCTTGCCCGTCAAAAGGGACTGATACTGGCCGGATGGATATTCGTGCTGGTTTCTACGGCCCTGGATCAGGTATCACCCTGGATGGTCAAGGTTATTCTGGATTCCCTACAGGCAGGTAAGCATTTCGCCGCCTTGTACTTTCCGCTCGGCTCCATCCTGCTGGCGACCTTGGTCAGCGGCTGGCTGCTTTATTTCCAGCGGCTATGGGTGATCCAGGGTTCCCGTACCATCGAATACGAATTGCGTCGCGATCTTTTTTCCGGCCTCATGCTCCAACCCAAGCGCTTTTTCGACCAGCACTCCATCGGCGATATCATGTCCCGGGCGACCAATGATCTTGATCGCATCCGCGATATGGTTGGACCCGTCATCCTGCATCTGGCGCGCATGCTTTGCCTCCTCGTCTACACTACCTTTTGCATTTGGAAACTCAATCCCCGCCTGATGTGGCTGGGCTTATTGCCTTCCTTGATGATGCCGCTTCTGGCCAATGTCTTCCTCAAA
>DAINDC010000289.1:0-280 GCA_036732085.1 Fibrobacterota bacterium
GTCCACCACACTTCGATCTTGGAGCGATCCCCAACTCCGGGAAGATTGAGTGTCATGCCCCAATTATGCTCCAGCTGGAGTTCCTGGGAGCTCAACGTTTTCCCGCCCCGGAAATAAAAATACCGGAAGGCGGTATCGTTGGGCGCCGGAGCGACCTTCATAACGGTTTGATCCGCATTCAGGATGGTGAGCCTCGCGGAAGCCGACGATTGGAAATTGCTAATCCTAGCGGCGGCGCCGAAGGTCGAGTCATTGGCATAGGTGGAGTCCTTGAGGACAT
>DAINDC010000289.1:290-4366 GCA_036732085.1 Fibrobacterota bacterium
GAATTTGGCAGCCAGGAAAATGGCCGCTCCGCTATCCGCCATGGCCACCACGATGCGCGCCGTATCAGTCGAATCCAAGGACCAGACCAAGGGCAACGGGTCTCTGGAGGTTTTCAGGAAGGCTTCCTGATTCGGCTTGTGCTTGAGTTTCAAGATGATGGAATCGCCATCTGCGCGGCCCACCCAGTTGAACTTGAACCCCTTGGATTGCCTACCGTATTTATTGGTGTCCAAGGTGGATAGGCTGTCGATAGTCATCTGGAATCCAGCAGTGGATTGGGTATGGACAATACCATCACTGACCTGAATATCATTCGATCCCCAGGGAACGGAAACGACTTCCACCAGAAAGGCATCAAGGGAATCCGATGCCGTGCAGCTCGCGGTTTGCTTTCCATTGACACGCGACGATGGAATAAGGCTATCCGGACCGTTCAACCACCACTTCACCTTGTTTGAATCAAACGCGGCGGTATTCTGCAATGTGCCGAAAAGCATTTTCCCTGCCCCATATTTGGCTGTAGACTTGAAATTGAGCCGCGAATTTAGATAACGGTAATTCTTATGGAATTCAGACTTTATCAAGCTTTCATAGAAACTGGTTTTACCTGCGGAATCAATCTTATCAAATACCAGGGTATCCTTTTTGAGGATAAGAATTTCCGGAAGAGCAGGAACAACGTTCTTCCCCCGTGGCGTATTCCCATAAAAGGCCGGATGAAAATACTGGGCCCCGGGATTTTTATTGATGAAGTGTGTGTGCTGGATCCCGGCAATGGTATCCGGTTCCTGGTATTTTCCGTTTTGATATGCCGCCAGTACCGGTGTGCTTCCAAAATCTTTTACACCTGGAAGAATCAAAGAATCCAGATTGAAGGATGTCCCCGAAATCTGATTGGTGGATTGATTAGTGGAGGTGGGAGGCGGAGAGGGAATGCCTAATCGCAAGCCGCCCTGACTGGGCCATACGAATCTCAGGTAGGCACCCGCAGCAGTGGTATCAAGGAAGAAATTATTTTTCAGGGTCGGATCCGCGCGCCTTGGAATCAGGGATTTCTTGAAATAGAACTTCGCGTTCTTGATCACATCCACATCGGCCGTGAAAGTCGAGGCATTCGGGTAGACATTAAATTGAACCGGACTCTTGGCATCCCCATTGGTATAGCCAGCCGTCATTTCGAACGGCAAATTCCAATCCCATAGTTCCGAGGTGTCGCGGCCCACTAGGGAATCCGTGGCCACATTGGTATTCTCGGAGAATTGGGTCTTGGGAGGAGGATCGAAATCCGCCCAGGACGCAAAGCGCTTATTGCCGATGGGCGCGATGGGATTCGGATCCTTAAAATAGGAAAGCAGAATGGGATAGAATTTGGTTGCACCGCCTACAGGCACGAAATTGCGATTGGAATGGAAGGCAAATAAATTGAAGGCGATTTGATGGGAAGACGAAGTGAGCTCTCCATCGGCATTGATCTGCGCGCGGTTGATGGTATTGTTCATCAGGATCAGGTTTTGATTCGTAGCCGTGGTTATGAGGCCGGAAAAATTGAGATTGTTATTGTTCAATTTCACTACGCCTGCCGTCAGGCTTATGGTATCGTTCCCGGTCTTGGTGACCAGAAAGCTATGGCTGATGGTGATGCTCGAGCTATTGTCGGCGATCCAGGAGAGGAAACGGGAATTGAGATTGTCGGAGAAAATGAAACAGGAGTCGATGAGCAAGCTCCCATTTGGACGTCCGGCATCTGCGCCGGAAATGAAGACGCCGGTGGGATCCGTAATTCGGAAGGCCAGGTTCTTGAAAATGACCTTGGACTTGACCTGCTTGATATCGAATAAGGTTCCAGTGATGTCCAAGACGGCATCGGTATCGCTCGATCTCACGAACAAAAGAGTATCTGCCGCCGAGGTCTCCAGATGGAATTTTCCGATATTAGAATATTCGGCAAAACTGATCCGGTAGGTTTCCTTGGTGTTGGCAACCGAAATTGAGTTCGCGATTTTATCCAGGGGATTGGAGGCGTTCACGGTAAAGTCAAGCTCGGCTCGGGAGAGTTCCGGAAAGGCGAGCGCCAGGATTAAGACCAAGGCCTGGAAAATCAGTTTTAGATTGATGCGAGTCACGATTTGGAAATCCTGAGTTCGGAAGGAAGACAAATCCTGCCTAGGATTGCAAAAGTGCGAATTATCCGTGGGTACGGCAATCATTAATCCCTTTCGCCCTAAAATGAGGACGGCGATCCCGAAGGATCGCCGTTACTGGATTAGTCCGTTATTACCCGCGCAACGGAATCTAATCGAGGGACCCAGAAATTAATCACTCACCCCCCCGCGACCCAAATCCGAACTTGGGGGCGCGATGCTCGAATTCCGGTTAAATTCAGCAGAACTAGAAGTCATTCTTGGGATAATAAGGCATTTGGATAGATTTTCACACTACGGATTTTGTGCTTTTTGGAAAGGCAAGTTTTGGATTAATCCACATTCTATAAACAATTGTGAATCTAACACACTACGAAGTTCGGGTAAGCGGTTTATTTTTTTGGCGGGCGTCCCGTTTGACCGCCGCCGTTCCGAATTCCCGGCACAACTCACAGCGGGTCAGATCATGCCCCCGCGCCGGGCAATATTCCCGGCCATAATAAATCATCTGCAGATGGAGCTTGGGCCAGCTCGACTTCGGGAACAGTTTTTTCAAATCCGCCTCGGTCTGCGCCACATTGCGGCCATTGGAAAGCCCCCAGCGCTCGGCCAACCGATGGATATGGGTGTCCACCGGAAAGGTTTCCTGTCCGAAAGCCTGGCAGGCCACCACAGAGGCGGTCTTATGGCCCACGCCCGGGAGTTCCTCCAACTCTTCCAGGGAAGACGGCAATTCGCCGCCATGCTTCTCCAAGAGGATGCACGAAAGGTTCCAGACATTCCTACTCTTGGTCTTGGACAGGCCCACGCGCTTGATGATGGATTCGATTTTTTCCGGCGACAGTTTAACCATGTCTTGGGGATTATCGGCGAGGGCGAACAAGGCCGGGGTCGCGGAATTCACCGACTTGTCCGTGGTATGGGCGGATAGCAGGACCGCGATGCACAGGGTATAGGGATTGGTATGATAGAGAGGAACGGGTGGATCCGGATAGAGCCGCAGCAGGAATTTTCGGATGGCTTCCGCCTTTTCCTTTTTGGTCATGGCCGCATGCCCTCTCCCCTTGTTCCAAAGAATGAAATTAGCAATACTTGCTACGGTGGGTTCCGGGGAACCGGTCCCCCTCAGGAGTCCCCATGGCGCCCAAGCGTCCCTTGATCATCGTCACCGGAGCCGCGGGCTTCATCGGGAGTGCGCTAGCCTGGCGGCTGAACCAGGATGGGCATGCGCATTTGCTTTTGGTGGATCAGCTTGGCCACGGCACCAAATGGAAGAACCTGGTTCCTCTCGCCTATCACGATTATATGGAAAAGATGGACTTCCTTCATGCTGTCCAGAACGGCAAGTTGGACGGACTGGATATCGAAGCCGTGCTGCATATGGGCGCCTGTTCGTCCACCACTCAGATGGACGCCAGCTATTTGGCCAAGAATAATTTCGAATACACCAAGGTCCTGGCGACCTGGTGCGTGGAGCGATCCAATCCGATCCGCTTCATCTATGCCTCCTCGGCGGCGACCTATGGAGACGGGGGCCAAGGCTATCGCGACGATCATGCCTTGATCCCGGCCCTGCGTCCGCTCAACCCGTATGGCTTCTCCAAGCAGATGTTCGACTCCTGGGCTTTGCGACAAGGATACCTCGACCGCATCGTGGGCTTGAAATTCTTCAATGTCTACGGGCCCAATGAATACCATAAGGGCGATATGCGCAGCATGGCCGTCAAGGCCTTCGAGCAAATCCGGGATACCGGACATGTTCGGCTGTTCAAATCCCATCGGCCTGATTACCGCGATGGCGAGCAGCTCCGGGACTTCATTTATGTGAAGGATGCCGTGGCCATGGCCCTGCATTTTCTGGATCCGAAAGTTCACGGCGGGATTTACAATATCGGAACCGGGCAGACGCACTCCTGGCTGGAACTGGCTTGGGC
>DAINDC010000289.1:4390-6369 GCA_036732085.1 Fibrobacterota bacterium
AACCGAAGGTGGATTTCGTTCCGATGCCGGAAGCCTTGCGCGAAAAGTACCAGTACTTCACCCGTGCCGACATCGCCAAGTTACGGTCGGTCGGTTATTCCGCGCCCCTGCATAGCCTGGAAGCAGGCATCGCCGACTTCGTGCCTTATATGGAAAAGGGATTCCTCAATCTTGGATGGGGATGAAAACTGGCTGTCGCCAGTTTTCATTTAGGAGTTTCGGCCTGGGGCCGAAACTCCACATAGGCGAAACGCCACATCCGATCAAATTTCGGTTATAGTAATCAACGGCAACTGGAGCAGAGGCCTTTAAACTCCAGATGGTGTTCCGTGATCCGGAAGCCTGAGGCGTTCTCCACCTTCCCCATCCAACCCATGGGAACGCAGATATCGAGATGCGAGACTGTGCCGCAATCCTGGCAGACGATATGATGGTGATGATGGTCGGGATGGATCTGGCTGCGGGACCGATGCGGCCTGTGAATCTTGATCAGGGAAAAGTAGGTCTGCCGCTCGCCGGGAAGCCGGAACTCCTCCAACAAACCGGCCTTCCGCAGCGCGTCCAGGGCCCGGTATACGGAGCTGAGATCGCATTCCTCTTCCTGGCTCAGGCTGTGATGCAGGCTGCGTAAGGTCCAAGGCTTGTCGGCCTCCAGGAATCGGATCAAGACCTTGCGCCGGTTGGGGGTAACCTTCACCTTACCCCCCTTGAGCTTTGCGAGATAAGGCAGGATCGGGTCCGATGGGATTGCGGCCTTCAGGGGCGGACCTCGGAAGGCGGCAGGGACGCTTCCGCGCCTGTGGATTCCATGCGATGATGGAGGGCCGTATGCCAAAAGCCGAGGCAGACGGAAACCAGGAAGGCGGCTGCCACTCCATAGAGGGCGCGGGGACGCCGCATCAGGATGGTGCGCGCATGGGGCACCAGGCTCGTGAGGGTTACGTATGTGAGCAGGCCGGCGCTGAAGGCCAGCACCACTTCGCTATCCGGCAGTGCCCTTGCCCAGGAAGTATGCACCGCGAGCAAGGCCACGGGGCTGACCAAGGTATAAACGATGCCGAAGGCCGCGAGCCCCCAACCCTGATAACGGGTGCGGCGCAGAACCTGGGCGATGGCGAAAGAAGACGTGATCTTGTGGACCATCATTCCCAGGTTGAGGCCGGAAAGCCAGGCCGGATCGAGCAGGCCGATGAGGAAGCCGTCATTCAACGAGCATACCGACATGGCGATCAAGGAGGTGGCCCCGAAGCCGCGATGGTCGTGTCCGGTCTCGCAGCAGGGGTCGCGTTTGAATACCAGCTTGGACAAGCCGGCCATGATTGCGAGGCCCAGGGCGAAGGCCACCAGGGAGCCGCGGGAATGGAACAGGGCATGCGGCACTAGGGTGGAAAACACGAAGCCGGCGAAGAACGCAACGGCCAAGGGATAAAGCAGATCGACCCTCTCCTGGGTTTTCGCCTCGCTGCCGGGTCCGCGCCGGCCGCTGAACAGAGACGGCTTGGCTCCCAAGGTAAAGCCTAGGGTACCGCTGGTGAGAAGGCCGATGGACAAAGCGGAAGCGGACATGCAGGGAAAGCTAAACCCTCCTCCATCTAAATGCAAGTAACTTGCAACTGAGAACCCATCGATCCGCGGTTCGCTTGCGCTGCCAAGGGCCCGGTTTGTTACCTTAGTCAGGTGACCATGGCATCCCCCGTATTTCCCTTATACTGGCAATACTTGGGCCTGCCCCTTTCCCGCGCGAAGGGCTTGGTGGTGGACCATGCTCCCATTTCCCTGGTCGAGGCCTTGGTTTGGGTCGGACTGATTTGCGTCATGGTCCTATTCGTCCTTATCATCTCCGGTTCCGGGCCTTGGCTGCGGACCCACCCCCGCGCGCTCCTACCCTTGATTTCCGGCCCCGTCCTCCTCATCCTCATGGGATTGGGTCAAGGAGCCTTCCCGCTGAGCCTGGCTCCCACGGCCTGGCGTGAACCCTT
>DAINDC010000289.1:6379-7167 GCA_036732085.1 Fibrobacterota bacterium
CTTCTCACCCGATTATTATGAATCCCTTTCCGAACAGGAAATCCTGATCGGTTGCGATCAGGACTTGGACCGAGTCCTGGCAAAGCTAAAACTGCCCCCCGGGCGGACCGTCCGGCGCATGAAACCGATGGGACCGCTGACCACGGTGCTGGGCTTGACCTATGGCGGCCCGGCCTTCCACGATCCCTTTCTTGGCGAGTTGGCCATGATCCGTCCGGAGGATCATCCTTCCCCGAAATATTGGCGGCTCATCGGCACCTGCCATGAAGAGGCCCATGCCAAGGGCTTTACGCGTGAGATGGATGCGGAGATCCTCACGCAATTGGCTCTGAGTTCCTCACCCGATATCCGCTACCGTTTGCTTGGAGATATCATGTATCTGCGCAAGTCCGGTGAGCGAGTCCATTTTCCCCCTTATCTCCGAAACGAAATCCTGCGCAGCCGGGACAGTCTGGAACAGGTGGAGAAGCGCCAAAGGACCGTAAGCATCCTCCGTAGGATTTCCAAGAAATTGGGTTTCCAGAACTCCGATGGAAAATACGGAAGCCGCGAAGGATCCGAGCATTGGAATCCGCGCCATCCTTTCTTCGCGACCGTCGATGCCTTGCTCAATCAAGGCGGCATGGACCCGGACCACGGTACACCCTAGGCCATGGCCAGGAAGAACCACAAGGGGCGTAAGGCTGGACGGACCCCTGATCCAGCGGAGGCCAAACCGCTCCTGCGGATCCCCCAATCGGTGGATGAGGAAATCGACTTGCATGGATTGGCTGTGGACGAAGCCTTGG
>DAINDC010000290.1:0-7162 GCA_036732085.1 Fibrobacterota bacterium
AAAACCTAAAACCGGGCACCCTAGGCAGGTTCACGGATTGATGGTTCGGCTACACTGGTATGGAGAAGTTCCTACTCTCGAATGGAAATTCTTTTGCCTGATAGATTGGATTTGAAAACTGCGGAGGCTTGAACTCGGTCTTAAAATATCCTGGTGGAGGGTCGTGGGTTCGAATCCCGCCATCCCGACCATTTTAAAGACCCGGCTTTCTGAATAGAAATGCCGGGTCTTTTTGTTTTTAACCCATAAACTCAATAGAATCAAGGGCTTCTGGGAATGTGGGCGGGTGTAGAACTCGGTTGGCAACGGCAGTCGCGCGCTGCCAAAAACAGTCTTTTCCAAAAATATTTTACGTACCTATTTACGTAATCCTTCGGGGAATAGGCTCAATCTGATTAACGAAACTCGAATGAAAAGGAATTGTGAAGGTGCCTTAACTTCCCCCCAACTGTTCCCACCCTCGGGAATATCCCCTACTACCAGGAAAAAGTGGGCACCCCTACGATATGTTTAAACCGGGCGTTGCCTAGGGCGAGTTTTTGTTGAACTCTGGGCAGCTTGAAGTGGTGGCATTTGTATCGTCTCCAAGCGCGAGTTATCTCACGACTATGAGCGCCACTGGTATGAAGATTTCTGAAAACTGGATGCCGGTAAGGATTATTTATTTGCGACACTCATAAATTCACCGAACCGATGCCCCGATTTTTATAAGGGTATCATCTTTGCCACAGTATGGTTTTCATCCTCAGTTTTCATGTTATGACAGAAACTTAACATCTTGATCTTAACCATCGGCACTTCGACTTTCCGAAAAGCAATGGGTGAGTCTGATGTATGCAACTTTGATTGCTGCTTTAGATTTGAAAATTCAGTTAGTCATCCGCTTGCTTTCGGTAGGTATCGGCATGTAAATCCAGTTCTTCCATCAGCTTCATTAGCCATTTCCGATCCGTGTCGAGCATCTTGGCGGCCAGAGAAATGTTTCCAGCCGATTTTTCCAGCGCGGTTGTGATTGCTTTCCTTTCTGCTTGGGTACGCATATCTTTTAGGGTGAGCACGGCTTTGAGATTTTTATTATCAGAAGCGCCTTTTTCCAGTTGGAGTTCGTCCGGACCGATAGAAGAAGAATTAGAGAGGAGAATCGCTTTTTGAATCACATTTTCAAGCTCCCGGACATTTCCGGGAAAAGCGTAAGTCAGCAGCTTGTTTCGGGCGAGTTGCGAAAACGATTTGGCGGAAAGCCCGAATTGTAGGAGATATTTTTTCAGAAGGTACTCCCCGAGAAGGAGAACGTCCTGACCACGCGCCCGTAATGGGGGTAACTCAAGGTCCAAGACGGCGAGGCGGAAAAAGAGATCCTGCCGGAAACGTCCCTCTGCAACTTCCTTTGCCAAGTCGCGATGAGTTGCGGATAAAATCCGCACGTTGATCTGAATAGGATTGGGGCTTCCTACTCTCATGATTTCCGATTCCTGCAAGACCCGCAGCAGCTTGACTTGCAGGGAGAGACGCAAGTCCCCGATCTCATCGAGGAAAACCGTACCGCCTTCCGCAGTTTCGAAGAGGCCGATCTTGCGCTGATCCGCTCCGGTGAAAGCGCCTTTCTCATGGCCGAACAATTCGGACTCGATCAGGGTTTCGGGAATAGCCCCGCAATTGAGCGCCCGGAATGGCTTATCCGCCCGTGTCGACTTCTCGTGCAGGAAACGGGCCAGCATTTCCTTTCCCGTGCCGGTCTCCCCGCGTATGAGAACCGCGGCATCGGTGTGGGCCACTTTCATGGCCAACTCCATCAGCTCCACCATCGGTTGGCTCTCATGGATGATCCCACTCTTGGTCCCCAAGCCCGCGGATTGTAATCGGGATATGGTTTCCTTTTGCCTTTGCAGTTCGTTCCTATTATTGAGGACTTCTCCAAAGAGCAGGCTTAGGATATCGCAGAGCGAACGGTCCCTTTCCGAAAAGGGACTCCCGCTGCGCATGCGATCCATATAGAGATAGCCCAGTATTCCTCCGTCCCCCCGTAGCGCCACGCAAAGCACGGAAGAGACCGCATTCTTTCGAAGAGAACTGATGGAGTTAAGGTCCTCCCAATCCGTCTCCTGCATGAGAATGGTCTTGGTGGAAGCCTTGGCCCAATCGATGGCCCGACTAGAGAACCGCTCCAATCCGCTTTGCGATGGATATCTGGCGATAGTCCGTCTTTCCCCGGTCTCCGAATCCTCCTCTACTACCCGGGCGGCATCGCAAAGCAGCAGGCGGGAAACGCCTGCAACCAGGGAGCCGAATACATCCGTGCTCCTATCCCTTAGAAGTTGGACGAGAGCTTCGATCAACTCCCCAAAGGAAGCCATGGCATTATCGGATTCCGATCGGCTTTCATTACCTTCCAGGCCCCTGGAAATGGAAGTCTTTTCCATGAGCGCGCCGGTTGCGTCGGCATTGGATTCCGTACCGTCCATGTAACGGTAATGATGCCCACAGATTTCGATCCGGGCATCGTTAGCAAGCACCACGGATTCCCGAACAGGCTGGCCATCAACCTTAATCCTCGCGTCTGGGGAAAGAGCCTGGATATGGTACCGTCCTTCGCGGAACATGAAATGCCCCATCCGATCCGGTATTCCCTTACCGGTAAGTCTCAGGCTGCATTCCTTGGCGGCGCCAAATGTGATGATCCTTCCGGATAATGGGAAGTCCGTGCCCCCATTTTCCTCCTGCAACCGAGGATATGAAAAATCCGGCATCGCCTATTCCTTTCCATCATTCAGGGCCACGCGCCTCATGTGCACAACTTTCTTCTGGAATGGAAGCAGGGAGACCTTTTCCTTCCGAAGAGCGTTTCCGGAAAAATCCTTGCATAGCAATTGGTGCTCTCCATGCGAAACGGGAAATTCCCCCGCGGTTAGGGCGCTCGCCAGGGCGCTTCCATCCAAGTACAGGCTGTCGCACGCCTCCGGATCTTCCACGAAAATCCATCCCGAGAGGCGGCTCGGTCCCCGGCTGAACTCCTTAAGGTACAGTCCCGCATTGAATGGTTCCGGCGGTTTCCGAGAAGGTAGGAGCAGCATCCTTGCCGTCCCTTGGGGAGTTGCCGGGATGAGCCGCTGACTTCCCGTCTGCCTGCCGAAATAGAAAGCGGCCGACAAGGCTCCGGCGAAGCCCAAAGCCATGCCTGCCACGCGCAGTTTCCGCTGCCGCACCTTTTTCCGGGAAGCCGCCGGGAACGACTCCATCAGGCGCAGAGCTTCGGTGGAATCCGGATCTTCTTCAAGGCACTCCGTCAAGAGCCAATACGCTTCCTCTTCCTTTCCTACAAGCAGAAGTTTCTTGGCTGCTTGCAGAAGATGACGGGACAGGAGTTCCGACGACCGCGGCCCAGCCAAGGATTTCCAATTGCAAGAGGGGCAGGATGCCAAAAAGGTTTCCCACTGTTTCCCTAAGGCCGCGGCGGAGGCTGGACGCTCAACCGGATCTTCGGCCAGCAGCGAATTGATAAGCGGCTCCCATTCCGGTCCCGGCTTGAGTTGCTTCAGGATTTTGCCCAATGCAAACAGGTCCACCTTGAGCAGGTCCTGCTCATCCTTGGGACGCCAGAGTTCCGGAGCCATGTAGGCGGGCGTCCCCTTGATGGTCGCGGACATGGAGCGCTCCCCGTCCGCGATCTTTTTGGAGAAGCCGAAGTCCACCAAGTAAATTCCGTCTTCCGGGGAGACCAGGATATTGGCCGGCTTCAGGTCTCGATGGGCGAAGCCTTGTCCGTGCAGGCTCGCCAAAGCCGCCACGACCGCCGCAGCCACTGCAGGCCTATCCGGAGAGGGCAGTCCGCCTTCCATCAGGTCGAGGAGGGAAACGCCTTTGATCCATTGCATCACAATGCAAATCTGCTGACCCCAGGCGAAAGCATCGTATACCGCCGGGATGCGGCCGATGCGCATCTGGGCCTGTGTCTTTGCCTCTTTGAGAAGCGCCTGCCGGAGATCGGGGTTCTTCTCCGGCAGGATTTTGATGGCCACCCAGCGATCCAGCGCCTTCTGACGGACACGGTACACGGAGGAGAAGGAGCCCGCTCCGACGGTCATGGGATGGGAGAACCCCTTGGGCAGCTTGGGAATCACGGGGAATCCCTGAGTTTTTTTTCCGAAAGCGCGAACCAGTAAAGCACATCCTGGTCGTCGGGCATGGTCTTGAGGACCCTGAGCCAATGTCCATTGGCCTCGCGGTATTCCCCCGCCTGCCAGAGAATCATGCCCAGGTTGAAATGGGCTGAGGCGTCGGCGGTGTCCAATTCCAGGGCCTTCCGGAAAAGGGCCTCGGCCTTGCCGACCTCCCCCAGTTTTCCGTATATGATGCCGGCCAGGTTCAGGGGCTGGGCATTCTTGGAATCGCGCTCGATGGCTTTCGCCAAGGAGGCTAAGGCTGCGAGGGTGTCTTTGCGGCCAAGCAGACTGCGGCCTTTCTCGGTATAGGCTTCGGCCAAAAGCGCGGACAAATCCAGGGAAGGGCGCAGAGTCCGGCAGGCCTCGAATTGCATGAGCGCCTGGCCGAACGCAGCGCTGTCACTCTCGCTTACGGCCTTTTGGAGCTGGGCCTTACCCAACCCCAGCCTTGCCTCGTAACTTTCCGGATCCCTTTCCACGGTGGATCCGAAAAAATGCATCGCCAGGGCGTAATCGCCCAGACCCAGGCAGGCATACCCTTTGTCCACGTCGGCGGAACGGCAACCGAAGATTCCGAAGACGAGCGCAAGCCCGAGAGCTTTCAAAGGATAAGCGCTTCCTGGAAAGAAACGCATCACCGGATCCAATCCCAATTCCGGCTCCACTTAAGAGACAGGCCGGATTCCCAAGCGGGGATCCAGATGGGCGCCATTCCCGAAAGCGTCGACCAGGTCCGTTTCACTCCTCCCTCCAGGGAAATGGAGCCCCAGCCCCGCAAAGGGCGTCTCAGAGTGACACTCGCTTGCGCCTGTTGATCGATACGCTGCTCTTCACGCCGAGCCAGCGGCTGGGTTCCGTAATATTCGCGTAGGCCGCCGTTTTCCGCCACCAGGGCCGCTCCATACAGGCGCCCATCGGCCTTGTTCATTGCCAGGGCACGAAGATCGGCGGGAGCGTTCCGTAGGGCCTCGGGAAGAGAGGCCTCCTCCCAACTATATGCCTCGGGGTAGATGGTCAGGACGTATCCGCCTCCGGCTTCCCCCACGAAGCCCCAGAAAAGAGGAAAGTTATACGCCAGGGAAGGAAGGAGCGCCAGCAGTCCCTGGGGGGAACGTGTGGTTTCGGCGCGCGTCCCCGTCGCGGCGAAGTACTGTGCATTGGTGGCGATGGAGTTCTTGGGAAGAGTATCCTGGAAGCTACTGTCTCGGTAATGGGTGGGCTTTGCTTGCGTGACGTCACCGACGTAAATCACCTTGACCTGTTCTTCCTGAAGAACCGGATCCATGCGGATACCGGTCGCGGATAGGGTGTAGGAGAAACCTCGGCCTTTGCGCAGAGAGCGATCATGGTATAAGGAAGCCCAAAAGGCATCGAAGCGCCGCCGCCCGTCTGGTACCCACTCCGTCTCGTATCCTCCATTGGCATAGGTCAGCCCCGAGGTAGAAAGGGAAAGGAAAGAGGATTCCACCTTGTAGGAAAAAACCGTTCCCGCCCCGGCGATGCGGCCCACCTGACCCGACATGGCCAGGGACACGTTTTTCCAGAGTTCGTCCGCCTTGAGCGTGACCGAGGTCCGGTAGTCCAGTGAGTCTTTGAAATACGACTTCCCGACATCGTAGCCGAGTCCTGCGCTCCAGGGAATGCGGCCTGGTAGGGGTAAGGGCCAAAGCAAGCCGGCCTGGTTCCGGAGCACCCAGCCCTCCGATTGGAACCTCCCCAGATCTTGATCGAAAGGGTAGCTATGCGCGGCGACATTGTTTTCCCTCCCATAACCCGAACTAAGTTTGAAATCCAGTGCCGGGTTCCGGTTTGGCTTCGCGGCGACCAGGACCTCGGCCAGCGAATCCCTCAAGCGGGCCGCATCCTCTTTGAGTCCGGCGAGAACGTAGAGGCGGTAGCGCTGTTTCAGCATCATCTCCCGGAAGGGGCCCTTCGGTTTTGGTCGCATGGAAAAATTGAAGGCCATTGCGGTGTCGTAGGTGTATTTACTGAGGGCGGTTTCGGCCAGGAAGTAATAAAGGCTGTCCTGGGACATCCCCAGGCGGCGGGACTCCATGAAAAGTTCCAATGCGGAATCGGGCCGGGCCGATGCCAATGCCGATACACCTTGTAGGACTCTGCTCCGGCAGGAATCCAGGCATGTCATGGATTCTTCCGCCTCGGGACTCCGGGCTAGCGGTGTCGAATACGAAAGCGCTAGGCAAAGGCTGAAAAATATCGCCCATCCAAGGGCTTTGTGATTACTGGCCATGAGTCCCATAGGATATGGTACTATCTCAACGCAGGGTATTTCCACGTTTCGAGGATGAGGCAAGGAGTTTGGTCACAGGCCCCCATCGCGAAAGACTCCCGTCAATACCGGTTTTCAGGCAGTCGGATCAGGTAAGATTTTGGTCGGTAGGAAGAGGGGACCACACCCCGCAGCAAAGGCATGCGGCGGCCCAGGAGATCGATTTGGGTGGAGGATAGGCGAGTGCCTCCTTCATGGAGCACGTGAGTGTCCAGACTCTGTATCGAAACCGTCGGCGCGGTGAACTGCAACGAGGAAATTATGCCGGCGTAGAAATCCACATGATTGATCATGTCCGTGGAGTCCCCGATGGCATAGATCTCGTAGCCGAAATTCCCGCCGGCGCAGTAGCGCATATATTCACTGTAGGTGGGAGTGCTGTCTCCGGGATAAAGGATGGAAAAGGCTTCCGGCGCCCAATAGGAACCAAGTATCTGAGCAGAGGACGAATCGAAATAGGAGACGGTGCCATAGGGGAACGCGGAGGTTTCCACGCCGACCTTGTAGGCGATGAATTGGGCCTGGGTCCAGTCCACGGGGGTGGGATAGGAAACTTGATCGATGGAGTACAGTACGATGGAGATTTGGGATTTGTACTGCTTGGTGGAGTCGCGGAAATAATGCTGATTGGCTTTGGATTTGATCTGCACCCAATTGGTGGGCAAGGTGATGGTGTAGCCGAGGGTGGCATCGCTCACCGTGCCGGCCATGG
>DAINDC010000291.1:0-4130 GCA_036732085.1 Fibrobacterota bacterium
GGTCGGAGTATCCGGACTGATTGGGCTGATACCCTGCGGGGGAAGGGTGAGGTGTGCCTTGGCGGGAATGGGGCGCCGATTTTGGGGGTGGGAAACGGGAGCAAGGCTTGGAAAATGGGGAGGTTGGGCTGGAATTGAGGGGCTGGGATGGGGTAGGTCGAGGCTTGGGCACTGGGCTATTGACGGAAAACAGGGTTCGATTTACCTATGCGCACACGTTTCCCTTGGCGATCTTGAGAACGCGGAACGGGCTCGCGCGCAGCTTGGGATTTGCCGTGGCTTCGGCATGGGTCACGGGAACCTTGAGGGTCACCGGTTTCCCGGACCCCGCGCTATTGGAGCCGTCGATGGAAAGGCTTTTGGACAGGACCAATTGCGAATCGAGAACCACCGTTTCGGAATCCTGCGGGAGGTTGAAAACCACGGCGTCCCCGGATTGCAGGGAATCCAAAACCATCCGAAGCCAGCCCGGCCCGGAACCACGCTGGGTTACGACTACGGTTTTGGCGTCGCCGAGGGAATGCGCCAAACACAGCATGACGGCGATATCTGCGAACGCGCGGAAACAGCCTCTCGTAAGGTATCGCACGTTCCACTTCCTTTTGTCGAGTACGCGGAGTAAAGAATAATCATTCCGCAGGCGATCGCCTTTTCCAAAAATGCGAGCCGGGAAACAATTCTTTTGCCGCCGGATTCCGCCGAGGAGGAAATCGAGAGAGGCGGGGAGGGGAAAGGCGGCTATTAACGGAAAAGAGCGTTCGATTTACCTATGTACGCCGCTCCCATCCCATGTCATTGCTATTTTTGCGCCGACGGAAGGGGATCGATCATGCACCATCCTATTTTCATCGCCATGGTTGGCCTCGGCATCCTGATAATCGCTATCGGGATATGGGCATCTCGAAGGCATTCGAAATCCTCCTCCTCATTTGACCAAGCGATCTCCAAAGCCGGATCGGCGGTCTCCGAAAAAAAAGTGCCCGAAAAAATGGGAGCTTCCGAATCGCATCAAGCAAAAGCCAAACGAGAGCGCCTGAAAACCGTTCTCCATCAGCCTCAGGAACGCGAGCGCCTGGTCTGCCTTTTGGCGGGGTACGAGAAGGTGATCCAAAGCCCCATCATAGGAGTCTTCATCTCCCTGGAGAAATGCTTCGAGGACCTGGGTTTCATCCACCATAGCACCACCAGCCTTGAAGACCTCATTTCCATCCTGAAGGACGGAATCCCCGGCGTCCTATGCGTGGACAGCAAGATCAATCCCGATATCCTCCGAGACATCACCCGGCTGGTTTACCAATTCCCCGGCCTCAGGAAATCCGTTTTCATTTTTTACAATGCCGAAGGGGCGGATGCCAAATCCCCTCCCGCCGTCCTGCCGAATATCCATTTCCTGGGATCGGTCTTCGCGAGCCAACAGGTCATGGAGATCCTGGCCCCGTCCTTCAATTTTGAAACCGTTTCCGGATCCGAAACGGGTAAGGACTCCGGCGCCATCTTCGAGGGCATGGTCTCGGAAAACGCCTTGGCGGAAATCCTCCAGTTCCTGGAAGTCGGCCGGCGAACCGGTCTCCTCAGCCTGGAAACCGACCAACCGGCGGGCGTGATCAATTTCGAGGATGGGGAAATCACCTTCGCCCAGACCCATTCGCACGAGGGCGTGGAGGCGGTTTTTGAAATCCTATCCCTGAACCAGGGCAAGTTCCAGTTCTTTCCCGGGACGGCCTTGGGAGCCGCCCAGCCCAGGCTTTGCGCCACCCAGGTGATGTTGCTTTGGGCGCAGCGGGTGGATGAAACCGGTGAGATGAGCGCTCGCCGGGACTCGGATGAACTTCTGACGGGACGCCGCTGAAAGAGTCTGCGTCATTCGCTATAGGCGGTGACGCCGATCGCATCCGCATGGACTTCCGCATGGATATAGGGTGAAAATTTGGTTTGACTTGCGGTAGGGACGGACAAAACCCTTTTTGATGGGGATGAGCTCCAAAGAAATCGCCAGAATGCGCCTTGGTCTCAAAGCGGGTGAATGGGTTATCGTCCGCTCCAAGGAAGAAATTCTGGCCACCCTCGACACACGATCGCGATTGGAAGCCATGCCGTTCCAACCGGAAATGCTGGCCTATTGCGGGAAACGATTCAGAGTGGGCAAGGTCGCGCACAAGACTTGCGACACCGTCAACAAGACGGGCTGTCGCACCGTTTCCGATGCCGTTCACCTGGAGGGAGTCCGCTGCGACGGAGGGGCGCACGGTGGTTGCCAGGCGAGATGCCTGATATTCTGGAAGGAAGCCTGGCTGTTACGGGCTGACGGCCCGGGCCGGCCTGCGGCAAGCGCAAGTGTTTCGCCATGCACTGAAGCCATGGTCCGCTTGGCAACTGTCGCGCCCGGAGAAAATCCCATGGATCCGGATCCCGCCTGGGTATGCCAGACCACGGCTCTGCCCGAAATGACCCAACCCTTAAAATGGTGGGATATCCGCCAATACATCAAGGATATCCGGACCGGAAACCACACGCCCTGGAAAATCGTAAAGATGCTTTCCTTCGGGGCCTTCCGGCTTCTGCTCCGGGTCGGAATCGCGCCTCAGTTTTTACTCACAGCCTACAATGCCTTCCAGAGACTGCGAAGCGGAAGACCTTACCCGCATGCCTACGGAAAAATCCCCTTGGGGCAACCTACGCCCAATGAGGTGCTCGATCTCCAGATCGGCGAGGCCGTCGTGATCAAATCGTCGGAGGAAATCCAAGAGACCTTGAGTGTAAGGGGACTCAATCGCGGCATGTGGTTCGATCAGGAAATGGTGAAATACTGCGGCAATAAATACATCGTCGAACTTCGCGTCGAACGCCTCATCGATGAAAAGACCGGAAAGATGCTGGTGATGAAGAGTCCCTGCATCCAACTGCAAGGCGTTATCTGCCAAGGGGAGTGCACAGCCAATCGCGTGGGATGCCCTCGCGGAATCAATGCCTATTGGCGGGAGATCTGGCTAAAGCGCTTGTAGGGGTGGGCAGGCATTCGCGGATCGACGCGGGCCCCGCGGTCTCGGTAGGCGGCCCGGGGAACCGCAATTTGAAAACCGGCTCAGGTTCCGGCAATGGATCCTGACCTTACCGTATCCTCTACGCTACCCGCTGGCTTCGACCCCAATCCCCTCGGCCATGGGCTGCCCCTTTTCACCGACACCGTGGCTGCTTGGTATAGCCGTCATCATCCCGGCAGCAAGACCGGCTCGGTCTACGGTCATACAACGTCCGATGCTTCATCGGCCTCCTCCGACCTTCGGCTGAACCCGCACTTCCACACCTCGTTCCTGGACGGCGTGTAGGACTGCTGGTAAAGACGGAGGAAACGATTCAAGCGCTTCTCAAGGCGATGCCTTTGCCACGAGTGTTTCACTTGCGGTTGTTTCAACCGCCGAGTGCTTCACTTGCGGTTGTTTCAACCGCCCGGGTCCACCGAAGTTTGTGAAACCTTTGCCGCCGGATTCCGCCGAGGAGGAAATCGAGAGAGGCGGCGATTCTGGGGGTGGCGGCTATAGACGGAAAAGGGCATTCGATTTACCTATGCGCTTTTACTTTTCATTCGGAACCGGGGCCCCATGCTTAAATCAACTGGCGCGCTGTTAGCCATTGCCATCCTTCCGCTTTCCGCCTCGCCCAATCCCTATCCTTCCGACTTCGTTTCGTGGGGAGCCTTCCAAATCATCGATAAGCCGGTCAAAGCCATGGCCATCGGCGGCAACCACGGAGCCGCCATCGAGGAAGACGGGACTCTCGTACTCTGGGGCGATCCCGGTCTCTATCACCATTTGGATGAAAAACCGCCTCTCTTCACGCATACCCGCGCTGTAGCCGCTTGCGAGTATCATGTCCTGTCCCTGAAGGAGGATGGTACCGTCTCCCTGTGGGGCGATGACAACTTCGGCCTGGACTCCATCCCAACGGGTCTCGCCACCGTTAAAGCCATCGCCACCGGCCAATATCATAACGTCGCGCTCAAGGAAGACGGAACCGTAGTGGCATGGGGGGCGATCGGCGTCGTCGACTACGGTCAAACCGTGGTTCCCCCGGACCTTGCACATGTGAAAGCCATCGCTGCGGGAAACTCCCATACGCTGGCCCTCAAGGAA
>DAINDC010000291.1:4140-5537 GCA_036732085.1 Fibrobacterota bacterium
GGACCGTGGTCGCCTGGGGAAGAAACAACAACGGACAAACCACGATCCCGCCGGGCTTGGAAAAGGTTAAGGCCATCTTTGCCGGCTACGATCGGAATATCGCCTTGAAGGAGGATGGGACCCTGGTCGTTTGGGGCGATTCCGCCTCGGTCGCGAGCAAGGTGCCCACGGGTCTCAACCATGTGCGATCCGTCGCGCTTACTTACTTTTCGACGCTGGCTTTGAAAGAAGATGGTTCGGTGGTGGAGTGGGGGGAGAAATCCAAAACATCCCCCTACCCGGATAACCTCACCGGTATCCAGGCCATTGCCGCCGGAAATGGCGGTCGCTTGGCTCTGAAGGCCGATGGCTCGCTCGTGGAATGGTCGAATGGCGCAGACCCTATCCTGCCCATAGGCCGGACGGGCATCAAAGCCATTGGCGCGGGGGTTTATCAATCCGTCCTCTTGCAAGAGGATGGGACCGTGATCCAGTGGGGCGACTGGGCCGGTACCGTTCCTACGGGAGTGAAGAAAATCAAATCCATAGTCGCGGGAGAACACCACACCCTGGCGCAGCAGGAGGACGGGACTTGGGTCGCCTGGGGCGAGAATATTTCCGGCGAGGCTACCATACCCGATGAAGCCAAAGATGCCATAGCCATGGCCGGCGGATATCGGCACAGCGCGGCCATAAAGCGCGATGGGACCGTTATCGCATGGGGAGGCACCACCGATGGGCAAACCAAGGTTCCAGCGGGCTTGACGGACGCGATCGCCATCGCCGCAGGTTCGAACCATACCGTCGTCCTGAAGAAAGATGGAACGGTCGTCAGTTGGGGCGATGACCGTTATAACACGGCCCAGGTTCCTTCCGGCCTTTCCGGCGTGAAGGCGATCGCCGCGGCATGCAGCTATACGCTCGCCTTGAAAGAGGATGGCACGGTAGTGGGCTGGGGAGAGACCGGCTTTAATGATGTCAGCAAGGTGCCTACGGGTCTCGCCAATGTTAAAGCCATCTCCGCCGGATGTTTCCACTCGGTGGCGTTGAAGGAAGATGGGACCGTGGTTACGTGGGGAAGAAACTATTGGGGACAACTGGACATCCCTCCGGGCCTATCCAATGTCGTGGCGATCTCGGCCGGTTGGGGCCATACCCTGGCGCTTAAGGCTCCCAGCACGGAACCCATCCACCCTCCAGTCGCGGGGCCCGGCCTTCCGCGCATGCTACTGCTTCCCGATGCCGATGCCTTCGACTTCAATGGCCGGCTGATCCGCGGCGATCGTGGAAGAACACGCTGGATGATTCTCGCACCGGGGCTGCCATGAAATACGCGTTCGCCATCCTACTCGCCGGCCTTCCGATTATCATCCCGTCTCCGGTTCATGCGGACGCCCTCATCGGGTGGGGTCTAAGCG
>DAINDC010000291.1:5547-7139 GCA_036732085.1 Fibrobacterota bacterium
AAGCGTAATGCCCAATCCACCTACCTCCGGCCCGTTCAAGGCCGTGTCGCTGGGGCTCAAACACGTGGTCGCGTTGAAGGCGGACGGCACGGTGATTGCCTGGGGAAGCGATATCCAAGGCGGAACCGATCTGCCGGCGGGATTGACGAAGGCGAAGGCCGTGGCTGCGGGCTATTTGATCTCGGTGGCGATTCGTGAGGATGGGACCCTGGCGACCTGGGGAAAATCGCCATCTTTGAATACTGGCATGCCCGCGGGACTTGCGAATGTCAAGGCCATTGCGGCCGCCGGCTCCTATGTGCTGGCTTTGAAGGAAGATGGAACCGTGGTCGGATGGGGCGTCGCCGACAATGACCAAACCGTCATTCCCGCAGGCCTATCGCAGGTCAAGGCCATCGTCGCCGGAAACTATCATTGCGCGGCCTTGAAAGAGGACAGCACCATGGTGGCCTGGGGGAACCGCGGCAACGGCAAGACCACCATCCCGCCGGACCTGGGGAAGGTGAAAGCCATCGCCGTCGGAGATGAGCACACCTTGGCCTTGAAGGAGGACGGCACGGTGGTTGCATGGGGGAACAACGCCGACCATCAGACGGAGGTTCCCGCCGGACTCAAGAATGTCCAAGCCATCGCCGCCGGTGATCGGTTCAGCCTCGCCTTGAAGGCGGATGGAACCGTCGTAGACTGGGGCTGGCGCCCTTCAGGGATGCCCTCCGGTTTGAAAAACGTGGTAGCGATTTCGGCCGGCGCGGATGGGTACGCCGCAGCTATTAAGGAAGATGGGACCGTGGCCGTTTGGTACTATCCAGCCCGCACCCTCAGCCAGCCCCCGGTAATCTCCATGCCGATCTCGGCCCTAGCGACCGGTGGGGAAACCAGCATGGCACTATTGGAAGATGGGTCCATAGCGGAATGGGGCAATTGGGACTTCGAAGAAATCGGCATCAAGCACCCGCGGGGAAAGAACTTCAAGGCCATCGCCGCAGGACGTGAGCATGGATTGGCGATTACGGATAGCGGCACAGTGGTGGCGTGGGGATACAATCGTGTCGGCGCGCTCGATGTGCCCCCCGGGCTGAAGCAGGTTAAAGCCATCGCCGCCGGCGACGGTTTCAGCCTGGCATTGAGGGAGGACGGCACGGTAGCGGCGTGGGGCGCCTTCGCCAATGGGCAAACCAAGGTACCCGCGAATCTGAAGCGCGTGATAGCCATCGCGGCAGGCCGCGCTCATTCGGTAGCCCTGCAGGAAGACGGAACCGTTGCGGTATGGGGAGATACCGCCGGCGGCCAGGCAGACATCCCTTCGGGCCTGGACAATGTCATAGCGGTGGCCGCAAGTGGGTTGATCACCTTGGCCCTGAAGGGGGACGGGACTGCCGTGGGATGGAGGGTCCACAGCAGCATCTTCGTGCCGGCCGGATTGCCCAAACTCAAAGCCATAGCCTGCGGCGAAAATCATGCGCTGGGCCTGACCAGGGACGGAACCGTAGTCGGTTGGAGGGACCCGTTCGGCTATGACTCATTCGGTTCCCTCGTCCCTGCCGGCCTGTCCCAGGTCGCCGCTATCGCCGCCGGGGGCGGTTATTCCGTGG
>DAINDC010000292.1:0-7134 GCA_036732085.1 Fibrobacterota bacterium
ACCTATACCTTGCTCTCCAGCTATTGCTCCTCCAAGGACGGCAAGGCCGTGATGGACGGCATCCACGGCAGCAAATCCTTCTGGGAGCGTTACAATTATCTCAAGGACGACCTTGAAGGCAAGGTCCTGGTGGACGGCTTAGGAGTTTCCTCGCCGGAAAACATCCAGGAACTGCTGGACGACAATAAGAATTTCTCGGAGCATTCCGAGTATAAGGATTTGCAGAAGCTCAATGCCGAACTGACCGCCCTGCTCAAGGAAAAAGGCATCAGCGTTTGGAAGGATGCGGAAAGTTTCTGGAAGGAAGCCTCACAAGCGGCGCGCCAGGGTCTCGCGAAGCAGATTGAGGCGCTGCTCATCAATCCTCAGGTCTCCGGGTATATCCTGGAAGCCTGGGCCGATTATGGCATCCACCTGTCCGGCATGGTCGATTGGAACCGCAAGCCCAAAGCCATCCTGGACATGGTCAAAAAGGTCAATCGGCCCATTCACGTGATTGCGGAGGCGGAAGATCGCACCCCTTACAATGGCACCTCCGCCGCCATCAAAATCCATATGGTCAACGAAGGGCACCTGGGCGACTACGGACTGCTGCTCCGCGTCAAGGGACCCAACGGCCGCATCTGGCATCAGGAATCCTTGCCCGGCAAGGCCAAGCCCGGCGTCAACCTGGTCGGCCGGTTCAAGTTCCCGGTCGGCTTCGAGAAAGGCCGCTTCACCTTCGACCTGAACCTATCCAAGAACAATAAGGAAATGGCCCGCACCGAGGAAGTGTTCCTCGTCCCGCCGGAAACCAAGCTGGAAGTCCCGCTTAAGCAGGTCACCTTGCTGGGTAACTTTCCGGATACTATCTCGAGCTTCACCACGCCGGATGCCAATATTTCGGTCCTCGCCGACATCTCCACCTTGGGCGATGCCGCAGTTAAGAAGCGCTTCGAGAAGGCCGCCGCCGGCGGTATCATCGTCCTGGGCAATGTGTCCGAGGAAGACGCGCGCTTCCTGAACAGCCTCAAGGTGATTCCCACGGAAATCTCCTGCTTCCGGTCTTCCGGCAGCACCTTCGGCAGCTTCCACTATGCCTTGGGCGGCCCCGAGTTCAAGGACCTGCCGAACAATTGCATCCTGGATCAGACCTATGCGGACGTCATGCCGTATTGGAGCCTGGAGTCCCTCCCCAACCTCACGGTCGCGGCGGGCAGCATTAATCTGCTGGGCAATGGCAGCGGCAAGTCCAAGATCCGCTGGGGCGCCGATATGGGCAGCATCCCGCTGGGCAAGGGCCGCATCGTATTCTACCAGTTCGACATCTTTGGGAAGCTGGGCAAGAACGCTTTGGCCGACGCCTTGTTCGCCAACCTCATCTCGGCCTGCCAGAAATAAGCGGCCTGGGAAGATAAGCGGCTAAGAAAAAATCAGGCGCTTTTTTTCTTCGTCTTTTCGGCGGGCTTCTTCGCACCCTTGCTCGCACCGGCCTTAGGAACAGGCTCGGCCCTGGGGAAGGTCCGTTTGGCGGGGGGATTGGTGATGGCTTTCTTGGCTGAGTCTTTGGCCGCCGCCTTGGCTTCCGCCTTCGCTTCCGAAGCTTTGGCTTCATGAGCCTTGGACTTCAGCGAGTCCGCATGACTTTCCTCTGATTTGGATTTTGCCGGTGACCCTATCCCATGGGCCGAGTCCGATTTCATTTTCACGGATCCGGAATCTGAAGCCTGAGTCGGGTGTTCTTCCTTGCCGGTCTTGCCGGTCGTATCGGCACCACCATTTATCCTGGTGGAAACCGCGCCATTTGAAGCCGACCCGGGCGGGTTAGCCGCGGGCGTAGCGCCTGCGGTCGCGGAATTCGCAATCGAAGTAGCCGTGGTTGGGGAAGTCGTAACCGCCTTGGCCGAAGCCCCAGTAGCGCTATCGCCCTTGGCAGCGGGTACCTGTTTCACCGAATCGGAAACCGGGGGCGAAGGGGGTAACCCGCGGGTGCCGGATTGGCCGGACCAGATATCGGGCAGCAGGTTTTGGAAATCGGCTTTCCCGCTCTCGGGCCGGGTCCGGGCCAATTCGAAATAAGTCGCGAAGGTTTTGATCCATTCATTGAACCAATACTTCATGCTTTCGCGGTTGGACCACCAGGCTGCGGGATTGTAGGTCGGGAATTCGGCGGGATAGACCAGGACCTGGGGGTACCCTTGGGCCAGCTTACGGAAGATGCGGCGGGTGCGAGCGGTGTGATAGTTCGAGGTGATGATGAGGACGGTATCCAGGTTCTGCAACCGGAACTGCCGCACCAGGAGGCGGGCCTCCTCCAAGGTCGAATAGGCGTCCTGACGGAATTCGAATACGTTCCCCCGCGGTACGCCTTGTTCGGCGACATAGTCGACCATGTATTCGCTTTGATAATGCGTCTTGAAGATGCGGCAGGCGGAAAGGACGATGGTGTCGATCCTGCCTTCGTGGTAAAGCTTGATGGCCGCGTCCGTGCGCTCGCAGTCGCGCGATTCCCCCGCCAGCACCAGGGCCCAGGGAACTTTCTCGAAGGTGTCTTCATAGACCAGCCAGTGGCCGGACTTCCACAGGACGACGCCGCCCAAGGTCACGAGCATGGCCAGGGCGAACCAGATCCACAGGCTCCAATGGCGCAGCAACCCGCCGCGCTGGATACGGGACGGGTGGCGCGGAGGTCTTATGGGCAAGCGGACCCCGCGGTTTCGGCAAGGCGGGAGGGGCGGACCCGGTTCCTAACCGACCGGCTCCCGACCGCCTCAGGTAACATGGGGATTACCCCTCCTCGACGACTTTGACGGTGATTTCGACCGGTTCCACGGGATTGTCGCGATGGTCGGTCTCTTCCGCCACGATGGCATCGACCACTTCCATACCCGAGGTCACCTTGCCGAAAGCGGAGTATTGGTTGTCCAGGTGGGAAGAGTCGGCTACCACGATGAAGAACTGGGAAGAGGCCGAGTCCGGATTGGCCGACCGGGCCGCCGATACGATGCCGCGCAGATGCGGGGTCTTCGAGAATTCGGCCTTCACGTTCTTGCCGGAACCGCCGGTGCCATGCAGGCGCTTGTCCGGATTCTTGCTGTTGGGATCGCCGCCTTGGATCATGAAGTCGGGAATGACGCGATGGAACAGGGTCTTGTCGTAGAATCCGCTCTTGGCGAGTTCGAGGAAATTCTTGACATGATTGGGCGCGACCTCGGGAAGGAATTCGAGGGTGATATCGCCGTGGCGGGTGGAAATGATGGCCTTGGACATGAATGGGCTCCCTGTATGCAACGTGATCCGTTCCGGCCTTGGGCGGACGGGACAGGGAAATTAGCAATTGTTCGGACGGCTTTCAGCCTGGACGGCCTCGCGGGGCCCCATGACTATGGGATCAAAGCCAGGCTCATCAGGACGGCATCCTCGCCATTGTCCCGGTAGTATCGGGGCCTGCGGCCCACGGCGGCGAATCCCCAGCGCCGATAGAAATCCAGGGCTCGGGCATTGCCCTCCCTGACTTCCAGATGCAAGGTAAGGTAATCTCCGGCCCTGGCCCAGGCGAGAAAGGTCTCCATGAGCGCGGAGCCCACTCCCCCGCCCCAGCGCGCCTTCTCGACCGCCACGGATTGCAACTCCGCCTCCCCGGCCACCCCCACCGCGCACAGGAAGCCGCGCACTTCCGGATCGGCATAGACCCAGGCCTTGCGATCCCCGCCCGCATTTCCTGTGGCCGAAACGCCTGTTGGCGTGGCGCCCGGGGCCATGGCTGAAAGAACATTCTGAGTCGGGTCGAGGTTGGGGTCGTAGAGGAAGGCGGAAAAATCGCTGGCCAGCCATGGCGAGGGATTGGCCTCGGTCTCGATGGCCAGGACCGCATAGATATCCGCCGGCCGCAGGGGTCGCACGCAGGTTACCATGCTAGGCCTCACCGCCGGAGCCTTGCAATCGCCGTTTTTCCTCCGCGGCCGAGGCCATCAGGTAATTGGGCCGGATGACTCCGTCCAGGACCGGGGGCCGGGAACGGGCCAGCCGGACGATGGCGGCGAAGTCGGCCACTTCTTCCATGCGTTTCACTTCGGAGAAAAGTCCCGCGAACCGTTCCCGATCGGGCAGGTTTCCGGATGAAATCAAAATGGATCGCGGCGAGGCGAGCGCGGCCAGCTCTTCGACGGAAAGGACGGATTCATGGGCTTGGCTATGCTTCGTATGGGCTGCGCTCTGGTTCATCGCACCAGCCGAAACGAAATAGCGGCCGGAATTGGCGGCGATGGCGGCGACGATCGAACTATCCTCTGCTGCTTGCGCGCAAGCGGCGAGCGCGGCGAGGGAGGAGTACGGATACAGGGGCAATCGGCCTGCGAATCCCAATCCCTGGGACAAGGCCACCGCGATGCGAATGCCGGTGAAACTGCCGGGACCGATGCCCACGCAAATAGTGCCGATATCCTTGGGAGCCGCTCCCGCCTCGGCCAGGCATTCATCGAGCAGGGCATGGGCGGTTTCGCCCCGGGCCCCTTGATCCTTGATACGCGAAGCGAGCAGGCGGGTTTCCGGATCCAACAGGCCCAGGTAAAGCGAGGCGGAAAGATCGGCCACCAGAACCAGGCCGGACGGCTGGGGCCCGCTCACTTCTTGAGGCTTTCCTCGATGATCTTGGTCAGGAGCTCCCGGTAGCTGAGGCCGGCATGGGCCGCGGCCTGGGGCAGGAGCGAGGTGGGCGTGAAGCCCGGGAGATTATTGGTCTCCAAGACGAACAGGCGATCGTTCTCGAAAATGAAATCGGTGCGGCTGTACACGGCGAGCTGAAGAATCTGGTGGCAGCGGGCGGCCAGGGATTGCATTTCGGCGAGGATGTCGGGGGGGAATTCCGCCGGGGTGATTTCCTCGGTCCGGCCGGGCTTGTACTTGGCCTCGAAATTGAAGAAGCCGTCCAGGATGGGGCGGATTTCCGTCGGCGGCAGGGCCGGGTAACCGGCGAGATACCCGCAGGTGCCTTCGCGGCCCTTGATGAACTCCTCGACCAGCAGGCGATCGGCGCCGGCCCCCAGGGAGATCAGCAGCCCGTCCAATTCCGCGGCGGTGCGGGCGATGCCCATGCCTATGCTGGAACCGCCCTGCGGACTCTTGACCACCACCGGATAGCCGAATTCCTTTTCCAGTCCGGCGCGCGCTTCCGGATACTCGGCCTTCTCCACCACGCGGTAACGAGCCGTGGGGATTTCCGAAGCCTGGTAGATGCGCTTGGCGGTGATCTTGTCCATGGCCAAAGCCGAACCCAGGCTGCCGCTGCCGGTATATCGTTGCCCTGCCAATTCGAAAAAGCCCTGCAGCCTTCCGTCCTCGCCGCCCACGCCATGCAATCCGATGAGCATGAGATCGCAATGGGGGAAAGCCTGGAAGTCCGGGAAGCGCGCCACATGCCAACCGGCGGGCGGAGTCTGGATGCAGGCGGCAGCCTTATCCGCCGTATCCACCAAGGCCGAAGCCGCGGATGCGGAGGCTTCCTTTTTTGAATCCGAACCGGATCCCAAATCGGGCCAGATCCAGGTATTGTCTTTGGAAATCGATCCGGATCCAGATTTTTAAGCATCCCGGTTCCCGAGACCAAGGATACCGGATGCTCGGGCGAGATGCCGCCCATCAACACGCCTAGGGTCTTTTTAGCCGCCATACTGGCCTCGGGCCTCCTCAGATCTCCAGAATGCTGCCCAGTGGGGATTCCGGATCCGAGAAATCCTCTTTGAAATAACTGAAACCCTCGTTGTCCTGGGAATAGCCGGAGGAGATGAATTGGTTGAAGAAGAACCGGAGGGCCGATTCCCGGGAGTCCATCTCCACCACTTGGTGCACCAAGGAGGGCTTGGGGGTGATGAAGGCGATGGCGTATTTGGGCATGGGGAGGAATTTAGAAATTAGGCGCTTCTTTCCAAAAGGAATCGACAACCATTTTTACCTCGGTAGCATAGCCTGATTGCGTAGGCTTTCCTATCGCCGCCGTTCACGCGCAGCCTGCATGGCCGGCTTGTTTTCATGCGCCGAAAAATGACATGCTTGCAGTCATGGACCAGAGTGAATTCCTGCGGCTTTACCGGGAAGCGGAAGCCAAATTGGCAAAGGGTCGGCAACTGTCGCCGGAGGAGCGGATTCTCCTGCTCACCGGTCTCTTGCTAGGCCAGGAAACCCGCCAGGAACGAAGGTACGGCCAAGGTTGAGTCTCTCCGTTCTCGTCATCCTACCCCATAATCCCGGCGACGTGGTGATGGCCATGCAAGCCATCGGCAAGCTCAAGGCGGAACGGCCGTGGATCGATTTTGATTATATGGTCGGCGAGGAATCCCGCTCCCTCGTCGAGGGGAGCCCCATTCTACGGCAGGTGCATGTCATTCCGCGGAAGACGCTGAAGGAAGCCTGGAATCGGAATGACGGTTTGGCGGCAATCGAGCAGGTGGAAATGTTCCTGCTTTCCGTCGCGCAGAACTATTACGATCTGTCCCTCAATTTTTTCCAGGAGCGGTTCGGAGCACTCATCCAATCCTTCGTCGCCGCGGAACGCAAGCTGGGGCTCGACCTTCCGGAAGGGGGTAACTTCCGGATGACCTCCCGTTACCTGGAACATCTCAGCGCCATCCCGGCTTCCCGCAGGGACAATGCCTGGCATGCGGTCGATATCTATGTCCGGGCCGCCCGTCAGATCCTGAACGAAATGGATCCCTTGCCGGTCCGGGGCGGCTTGCCCCTCAAGCGCAAGCGACAAAATGCGATACCTATCCTTCCGTCGCTGACCAGGCCCGAGGCGGGCGCCCCGCTCGTCCCCGGCGACTACCTGGTTTTTCATCCCGGCTCCGCCTGGCCCGGGAAACGTTGGCCGGAACGGCATTGGGCCGACTTGGCGACCGCCTGCCATCAGGCCGGCCATGCCATCGCCTTCACGGGGGCCCCCGAGGATAGGCCGGTCATGGATCGCATCCTGTCGCTCCTGCCGGCGAAAGCGCGGCTGGGACTGATTGATTGCGTCGGCAAGACCGACCTGCCCGGAGCCGCCTGGTTATTGGCTCATGCCCGCCTCGTCATCACCGGGGATACCGTGGCCATGCATCTGGCCGCGGCCGCGGGCACACCCACCGTCGCCCTTTTCGGCGCGTCCAATCCAGTCGAGAC
>DAINDC010000293.1:0-7131 GCA_036732085.1 Fibrobacterota bacterium
TGGCCAGGGGCCGGGACTCGTGGCCAGGGGCCGGGACTCGTGGCCAGGGGGCGTCAGACTCCGGTTTGCTCGTCATCCGGCCCGGCGCCGGCGCTGCGGACGCCTTTCACTATCAGGCGACCGACGGCGATGACGACGCCGATGAGGGCGATGAGGCCCAGGGCCTTCAGTAATTTGGAACTTTTATTCGCGGTCATTTGAGACATCCCTTTCCCTTCCTTCCCCTGCCCAACTTCCATGGAGCGTCACGGATGACACCAGGAATATTGCCGGTAGGCGCGCCTACCAATTTCGCCGAAATATACCAAAGAGGATGGGATGCCCCAAGATGCATCGGCTGCCGGAAACGGCCACGAGGAGCGGTGGCCGCTAGGACCGGACGTTGCGAACGGACGGCGGCGGTTACAGCGAGACGAAGATCGGCCTAGCCCTTGCGGGACCAGCGGGTATCCACGGCATCGCCGGCGGGTGCGCGCGGAGTGGTCGGGGCTTCGGTCGGGATCGGCGCCATCTCCTTTTCCTCCGCCTCCATCATGGCGTCCAGGATCTGGGCCTGGCTGCGCAATAGGCTGCGGAAGCGCGCGAAGAACTGCATTTTCTGATTTTCGAGGATATGGATATCGCTGCGCAAGCTGGCCACATGCTCGCGCGAGGACAAAAGCTCTTCCGTCGCTTTCTGGCGGGCATCGTTGATGATGGCCTCGGCCTCCTGCTGCGCCACCTTGCGCTTCTCTTCGAGGGTGTTCTGGATGGTGATGACGGCATCCTGGAGCGTCTTCTCGATCAGGCGATAATGGTTGAGCCGTTCCTCGGCGATCTTCAGGCGCTCGGAAAGCTGGACATTCTGGTGGATCTGCTCCTCGAAATCCTTGGCGATGGTTTCCAGGAGGGCGCGCACCTCGTCCTGGTCAATGCCCTTGAAGCGGGTGGAGAACTCGTGCTTTTTGATGTCCAAGGGGGTAATCATATTGGCTCCCTCATTCCCGTGGCTACTCCCAAAAAAATAGTCACTTCCTCCGTCTTTGGCGGTTTGGCCCATGTCGAGGGGACATGGGCGAAGCGGACGGGCATGCTGAAATTCGTACCCGATGCCTCGGCCGGATCAGGTCGATGCGGGATGCGATCCGGGACGCGATCCAAAAAGGCCGGTGCCGACGCGGATGAAATGGGCGCCTTCCTCGATGGCGATCTCGAAGTCCCCGGTCATGCCCATGGACAGCCAGGCCATATCCTTGAGCGGCCCCGTGGCCGTGCGATGCGCCTGCAACAGGCTACGCAGCTCGCGGAAACAGCGCCGGGCATCCTCGGGTCGGGCGGGGACGCCATCCGGAGTTTCGATCGGCCCCATGGTCATCATGCCTATTATGCGCAGGTTGGGAACGGGCGGCAGGGACGACAGGGCCGCGGGCAGGGACTCCGGCTCGAAGCCGCCCTTGGCCGGTTCCCGCGAGGTATTGACCTGCAGGAAGACCTCGCGCCGTACGCCCAGCTCGCCGGCAATCCTGTCGACCGCTTCCAGGAGCTCCAGGGAATCGATGGAATGGAAGGCCGATGCCAGGGGCAGCACCTTGCGGATCTTGTTCTTCTGCAGCCTGCCGATGAAATGCAACTCGTAAGCCTGCGCGTCACCTTTTCCCATGGTAACTGATGTGTTACCCTGAGAGACAGTAACCGCAGCGTTACCCGGAGGAGGCGCCGATCCGGGCAGGGGGAATTTCTCCAGCACCTCCTGCACGCGGTTCTCGCCGAAATAGCGCGCACCCAAGGCCAGGGCCTCCACCAGGCGTTCCTGCGGATGGTTCTTGCTCACCCAGACCAGGCGCACCTCGGCCGGGTCCCGGCCCGCGCGCGCGCAGGCTGCGCGGATGCGGGCTTCCACGGAGAGGAGGTTTTCCCTGAGGTCCGATCCCACCGTCACCTGGATGTTACTCCGGAACCATGGCTCGGGCGGCTTCGCGGGCATTGCCGGCCCCGGCGGCTTTCACCCTATCGGCAGCCTTTACCGGCCGCGTCGGTTTCACCGGCCCCGCCGGTTTCACCGGCCCCGCCGGCTTCACCGGCCCTGCCGACTTGAAAAGCATGGCGAGCACGGCGTCGATATGATCGACCGGCACTATCTTGAGCCCCTTCTTGGCCTCCGGCGGCAACTCGCGGCCCTCCGGGACCAAAATGCGCGGCACGCCGGCCTGCAAGGCCGCCAGGGCCTTCTCCGGCAATCCGCCGATGGCATGCACCTTGCCCACCAAGGAGACTTCCCCCGTGAAGGCGATTTTGGGATCGACCTTCTGGCGCGTCATGGCGGAGACCAGGGCCAAGGTCATGGCGATGCCGGCGGAGGGTCCGTCCTTGGGAATGGAACCTTCGGGCACATGCAGATGGATATCGGTCTTGTGGAAAAGGGCCGGATCGACGCCGTAACGCCGGGCGCGTTCGCGCACCAAGGTCAGGGCGATTTGCGCCGATTCCTTCATGACCTCGCCCAAGTGGCCGGTCAGCACCAGGCGGCCCTTGCCCGAGAGCAAGGTGCATTCGACGCGCAGGATTTCCCCGCCCACGGGAGTCCAGGCCAGGCCCGTGACCACGCCGGGTCCGCTGGTTTCCGGAACCATGCGCTCCTGGCGGATGGGGATGCCCAGGTAATCGATGAGGGAGTCCTTGGAAATAGGGGCGACGGCCGAGGCCGCGGGGATTTTCCCCTGGCCGGACTTCTTCACTTGTATGGAAGCCTTGGCGGATCCGCGCGCTTCCAAGTCCACCACCTGGCGCGCGCGCTTGCGGGCAATCTTGGCTATCTGGCGGGACAACTGGCGCACTCCCGCCTCGCGGGTATAGCGCCGGATCAAGGTCGATAGGACGCCATCGTCGAAGCGGAACTGGGAGTCGTTCAGTCCGGATGTAGCCTTGATCTTCGGGACCAGGTAGCCTTTGGCGATCTGCAATTTCTCGGAATCGAAATATCCCGAGATGCGGATCACTTCGAGCCTATCATGCAGCGGCGCCGGGATCTGCTCTTCCACATTGGCCGTGGTCACGAAGAAGACCTTGGAAAGATCAATTCCCACTTCCATGAAGTGATCGATGAACTCGTGGTTCTGTTCGGGATCGAGGACCTCGAGCAAGGCCGAGGCCGGATCGCCGCGGAAGTCGCTGCCCATCTTGTCGATCTCGTCGAGCAGGATCACCGGGTTCATGCTCTGGCTTTTCTTGAGGGCCTGGATGATACGGCCCGGCATGGAGCCTATATAGGTGCGGCGGTGCCCGCGGATCTCGGCCTCGTCGCGCACGCCGCCGAGCGAGATGCGCACGAACTCGCGCCCCAAGGCAGCGGCGATGGATTTGCCGAGGGAGGTCTTGCCAACGCCCGGAGGCCCCACCAGGCATAGGATGGGCGTGCTGTTATGCTTGGACAGCTTATACACCGCCACGTGCTCGAGGATGCGCTCCTTGATGTCCTTGAGGCCGAAGTGATCCTTGTCGAGCTGGCGTTTCACATTGGCCAGGTCCAGGTTGTCCTCCGCGTACTTGTTCCACGGCAGGCCCAGGAACCAGTCCACGTAGGTGCGGACCACGGAGTATTCCGGCGATGAGGGATTCAGGTAGTCGAGCCGCTTGAGCTCCGCCATCACCCGCTGATGCACCTTCTCCGGCATGCCCTTGCCCTTGACCGATTCCTCGATCTGCTTGATCTCATGGTTGAGCGGCGGCGAGAACGATCCCAGCTCGAGCTGGATCTTGCGGAGTTGCTCCATCAGGAAATACTCGCGCTGGCTCTGCGCGATGCCGGCGCGGACCTCGTGTTCCAGTCGGCGGCCCAGCATGGTGGTGTCCACCTCGTTGCGCAGGAACTCATGGATCATGTCCAGCTTGGCTTCCAGGGTCGGCTCCTCGATGAGCTTCTGCTTGAGGTCGACGGCGATCTTGAGATGGCAGGCCATCCCGTAGATCTTCTCCTCCGGCCCGGGGAGCCCGTCGATGAGGTCGCCGATGCCGCGCGGCATGTCCGGATTCTGGGAGATGTATTCCGCGAACATGACCCGCAGGGACTCCAGCCTGCGCTTAGCGGTTTCGCCCTTGAGCGGCGCGGCCGTCAGGGGATCGAGGGTGGCGGCGATCATGCCCGGCTGGGCCTGCCACTTGCGCACCTTGGCCACGCCCAGCGACTCGACCAGGATCTTGGACAGGTTGTTGGGGAGCGAGAGCGAGTTGGCGATGCGGCCCACCACGCCCATGGTATACAGGGACTCGGGCGCCACGTCGTCCTCGGACGCGGTCCGCTGCAGGCAGAAGAAGGCCAATTGCGACTGGCTCTCCAGCGCCCGCATCATCGCCGACAGGGATTGGGGCCGGCCCAGTAATATGGGTGTTACCGTACCCGGGAATAGGATGATGTCTCGGAGCGGGACTACCGGCAGGCCCTTGGCCAGGGTATCGGCGTATTCCTTGCCGGCCGTCTCATTGACCGCCTCTTTTTGAGACGCGGGCTCTTTTGGAGACGCGGGCTCTTTGGGAGACGCTGGTTCATTCCGATGAGCCGACTCCTTGGGAACGGGCGCGACCTTGATCGCAGCTTTGGCCTTGGGGGCATCGGAAGGCCGGATATCCTGGGCGGCTTCGGGAAGGGAGGCCTTGCCCGCGAGGGATTTTTTGGCAACCTTGCGCTTGAGCTTGAACGGCTTCTTAAGCGTTGGCCGCGCGGGAGCGACCGAACGGGAACGGGTCTTAGCCAAGATAATCCTCCAGCATCAGCACTTTGATTTTTTCCTTGCCGTCCACAGCCTTGAAGTCGGCGTCATTGGTGATGAAGGCATCCGCACCCCCGGCCAGGCTGGCAGCGAAGTGCAAGGCATCGGACGGACGCAATCCGTATTTGGCCCGGACCCGGGCGGCCTCGATCGCTCCGTCGAAATCCGCCGCCAGGAAGGTGAAGTTGGGCATGTTGCGCAGTTGCACAATCAAGGCATCGGTCATCTTCGCAGTTCCCGATTGAAAAGGCTTCACCAAGAGCTCCATCACAGCCATCGAGGACAGCACCGCTTCCAATCCACCCGCCACGGCGGCAAAGATCAGCGACGTTAGAGCCGAATATTTTTCGTTTCCCTCAAAATGGTAAATCAGGACCGATGTGTCCAAGCCTACCTTGCGGGAATGTGAAAGGATCCGTTTGAGCGCGGCCTCCTTCAAGAGGGCTTCTCCCATGCGGATCGCTCCCGGTCCAGGTACTTGGCGGAATCCGAGGCTTTCTCATTCCAGAGCTTCGGAAACGCGCCCAGCGTTTCCTTGGCGAATTGCGCGGAGCTTACCACATTCACCCCGTTCTCGCTTATCTGGAAGACGACGCTTTCGCCTTCCTCGACCCCAAGCCAATCCCGCACTTCTTTGGGTAGGACCATCTGGCTTCTTTTACCAAGTCGGACACTTTTATTTGCTCTGACTTTTTTATTAATCATGATATTAAAATTACTCCGGAATCGGCGTTTTTTCAAGCAAATACTTGAACCTGGGTGGATACGCCCAGGCGACTCATGGAGGAAATGTGGGGGATGGGAAGGCCTAGCGCCGAGCTTAGGCCATCGGATGGCCCTGGGCTCGGCAACGCCGAGCCTACGCCATTTTCTTCTTGTTCTTCTTGAGGATGAGCATCGGCTCCTTGGCATGCTCGACCACTTCGCGGGTCACCACGCATTCCGCCACGTCGTTCCGGGAAGGGAGGTCGAACATGATGGGCATGAGCACGTTTTCCATCACCGAGCGGAGGCCGCGGGCGCCGGTCTTGCGCTTGATGGCGCGATCGACGATGGCTTCCAAGGCATCGGGCTGGAACTTGAGGCGAACCTCGTCCATCTCGAAGAGCTTGCAGTATTGCTTGACCAAGGCATTGCGGGGCTTGGTCAGGATTTCCAGGAGCGCTTCACGAGGAAGCTCTTCCAGGGCCGTGATGACGGGCAGCCGGCCCACCAGCTCGGGGATGAGGCCGAACTGGATGAGATCATCGGGTTCGACCTGCTTGAGGAGTTCGCCGATGCGCTTCTCCGATTTGGACTGGATGGGCGCGCCGAAGCCGAGCCCGTTGGCGCGGGTGCGGCGCTCGATGATCTTGTCGAGCGATTCGAAGGCGCCGCCGCAGATGAACAGGATATTGCGCGTATTGATCTGGATGAGGTTCTGTTCCGGATGCTTGCGGCCGCCCTTGGGCGGGACCGCGGCCACGGTGCCTTCCAGGAGCTTCAGCAGCCCTTGCTGCACGCCTTCGCCGGAAACGTCGCGGGTGATGGACGGGTTCGCGCTCTTGCGCGAGATCTTGTCGATCTCATCGATATACACGATGCCGCGCTCGGTCAGCTCCACGTCGTAATCGGCGGCCTGGAGCAATCGGACGATGATGTTCTCGACATCCTCGCCCACATAGCCGGCCTCGGTCAGAATGGTCGCATCGACGATGGTGAACGGGACCTTCAGGAACTTGGCGATGGTCTGAGCCAACAGGGTCTTGCCGGAGCCGGTGGGGCCCAGGAAGAGGATATTGGACTTCTCCACCTCCACGCCGTCGGCGCCCATGCGGGCCCCGATGCGCTTGTAATGGTTGTAGACGGCGACGGCCAGAGCCACCTTGGCATCCACCTGGCCGATGATATGCTCATCGAGATGGCGCTTGATGTCCATGGGGTTGACGGAAGGCGCGGCCCCTTGCGTGACCTGCGCGTCCTTCTGGTTCTCCTCCGTGAGGATGTCATTGCACATCGACACGCATTCATTGCAGATATGCACGGAGGGACCGGTGATGATCTTCTCCACCTGTTCCGCGTTCTTGCCGCAGAAGGAGCAGCGGATCAAGCCGTAGCCATTGCCAGTTCTAGCCATGGGATTATACGGCTTTCCGCTTGCGCGTGAAGATTTCGTCGACCACGCCGTAGGCGACGGCCTCTTCCGCGCTCATATAGAGATCGCGGTCCGTGTCCTTGGCGATCTGATCCGGGCTCTTGCCGGTGGCTTCCGAGAGGATCAGGTTGAGCTCATGCTTGGTCTTGACGATTTCCTTGGCGTGGATCTGGATATCCGACGATTGTCCCGTGGCGCCCCCGCTGGGCTGATGGAGCATGACCTTGCCATGGGGCAGGATATAGCGCTTGCCCT
>DAINDC010000294.1:0-7106 GCA_036732085.1 Fibrobacterota bacterium
AAGCCGGTCTTTGCGAAAAGCCCTTGGTGCGCGCTTGGGTTTGGATGGATCGGATGGCGGCATAGCAGGTATCGAGTGCCTGAGCAAAGCTTTGATGCATCTTCACCGGATCATCCCCGGCTACGATGTGAACCGTGTAACCGTGGGCTTCGAGGAGCTTTCGCACATCCTCATCGCTATCCCGCCCCAACACGGTGGGGCCGGAAATCTTGTAGCCGTTCAGGTGGAGGATTGGGAGCACGCAGCCGTCGCGGACCGGATTCAAGAACTTGACGCCTTTCCAGGAACCTTCGAGCGGACCGGTCTCCGCTTCGCCGTCGCCGATGACCGCGACCGCGATCAAATCCGGATTATCGAAGACCGCTCCGAAAGCATGCGCCAGGACATATCCGAGCTCGCCGCCTTCGTTGATGGAACCGGGAGTCTGGACGCTGGTATGGCTCGGCACGCCGCCGGGAGTCGAGAACTGCCGGAAAAGCTGCCTGAGGCCCTCGGTGTCCAGGGTAACCTGCGGGTAAACCTCCGAGTAGGTCCCCTCCAGGTAAACATTCGCGACAATCGCCGGGCCTCCGTGTCCGGGACCGGTGAGATAAATGAGGTTGGCGTCCGTATCCTGTATCAAACGGTTGAGGTGCGCGTAGATAAAGCTGAGTCCTGGCGAGGTGCCCCAATGTCCGAGCAACCTGGGTTTGATATGCTCCGGCCGCAGCGGCTCGCGTAGGAGCGGATTTTCCTGTAAATAGATTTGACCGACAGTCAGATAATTGGCGGCGCGCCAGTACCGATCGACTTGGTCGAGTCGGTCCGGAGTCCGTTCTTGCTCAATAGCCACTAAAGCCCTCGGTCCGGACATTGGCCTCCCCATCTGTTACGGAAGGACTCCGCAATGTAAGGTCGATGCACTGGCCGGACCTGAAAATAAAGTTCGCCGGCTTTTCAAATTGGAGCGCCAGCGTGTCTTCGGCAACCGGAATACGTTCCTTCAGTTTCACCAAACAGGTTATTGTCTCAGTGGTCATGGATGAGAGGCTTTCCTGCTTATTTTTTAAGAGCCGAGCCCTTATGCATCGCCAAGTGATCGGTTTTGTCGCTCTTGATTAAATACTGCGGTTCTTCTTTCGAAGCATGCACCGTGTAGCTTTTGAATTTTATCTCGGACGTGATTTTCTTTTTAACCGTCCCCCGTACCCGGCCGGCCTCCGAGTTCCATTCCACGTGATCTCCAACTTTGAATTCACCATTTACCATTGGGTTTTCTACTTTCGTTTTGGGAACGGTCGTGCATCTTCAAAGCAAATTCTCCCACTTGCAAATAATGTTTTCTGCACCTTGTCCAGAAGGAAAATAAACGAGGTTCAAAAGAACGTTTTTATCCAGGTGGAGGAGCCACCTTCAGATCCTTCGTCTTTAACATGGTCTCACACTGACCATCGTCGAGATCGCTCCAAAGGTGCGCTATCCGTGAGCACCTGTTATCGGTCGCGGTTGGGTCGACGAACAGGGTGGTACAATCCCATATCTTGATCACCTCTGCAATCAGATTCATGTACCCGGTGGCTACCTGACTTTCGGGCCAGGCCTGTGGGAAGCTCGTTTCCATCGTGACATATTGGAAACCATTAAGAGGGCCTATTTACAGTATCAAAGCAGGAATTGGCACATGCGATGGAGCGGCCGCGAATCACTTGGGGTCAATTCGATCAAACGTGTCTCAGCTTGGCGTAAATGCGGAAGCGAGAAGGTTTTCGGAGCCCGGTGCGGGGATACCGCACGCCGGGATCTTTGGCGGGGCTGATGGGTGACTGTCAATCCTACGCTACCTGTTTCGACCTGATGCGTTGCAACTCGCGGGCATCGGCTTTGTGCATATGGCGGATCTTGGGGGCCTGCGCCGAACGACCGCCGAATTGTGGAGCGGACACCCGCCAGTTGGCTCGCCGCTGGCAACCCAATCTCCGCACAATAGATTCCTAGGCATTGGAGAAAGGATAATCCCCATCATCGGCTATCCCTATACGGGGATCACCGAATACTTCCGAGAGAGTGATCTTTTATTTCCATGAAAAAAGATACCCTTAGATCATTGGGGTTTCCGGGGTATGCACATCATTCCCGGAAGTGTCTAATGTTTCGGCGGCTGATAAGTGCCGGGCACTTTGCGAAAAGCAACGGCGAGCCGGTTCCAGCCGTTGATGGTCACAATCGCCAAAGTCAGGTCGGCCAGCTCCTTTTCTGAAAAATTTTTGCCAACCAGTTCATACACCTCATCGGGAACATGCGTGTCGACGACGCGCGTGACCGCTTCGGTCCACGCCAGCGCTGCTCGTTCACGGTCGGTGAAAAACGGCGTTTCCTCCCAGGCAGACAGCGCGTAAAGACGCTGCTCGGTTTCGCCGGCGGCGCGGGCGTCCTTGGTGTGCATGTCGAGACAAAAGGCGCAGCCGTTGATTTGCGACGCGCGGGTTTTGACCAGTTCCAGCAAGGGATGTTCTAGGCCACATTGGCGTACATAACTTTCCAGTCCGCTCATGGCCTTGTAGCCCTCCGGTGCTGCTTTTGCATAATCCATTCTGGGTCGCATAAACTACGTCCTTTCTTTGTTTAATGTTCGCATTTCATCCGTTCCGGTCACGATTTTATTCGGCGGCGGGTGATTTTCATTTGTGTCCGCGTTTAAGCCGTGCAGGGCGACGACAGCAGGTTTCTCCAGGCACCGCAGAATGCGTTTTCAGCCGCACCGCTGGACCCGGATTGCCGCCGCCCTGTACGGCTTACGCGCTGGCTGTCTTGCCGATCCTCACCCGCCAGGTTTTCGGACCGGATTCCAGGTATTCCCAGGTGAATTGGCCGGAATGTTCGGCATCGAACTGGTAGTAAAGCGGTTTGGGATCGTGATCGTTGATAAGCACGAAACTCTTGCCCACGGCCAGGTTTTGCCAGGTGCTGAAGATGGTTCGGTGACGTTCCATGGGAATCAATTGGCGCACGTCCAGGTTTTCATTGTTGCTCATGACATTATTCCTTATTAGTTGAGGGTTCAATCGGTTCGACGTTTTTCGGATCGGTTGTTTTTAGAACCTCCCGTGGTTGCGTGGAATGCCTGGGACCCGTCAGGCTGTGCATCACGCCGTTCAACCGTTCGGCATCGCGTTGCCAGCCATGACGCAACAGCGACCAGCCTTGCGCCGCGAGTCGACAAGCGGTGTCCAGGTCATCGGCATCGCCGTGCTTGCCGACCAGCAGCAAGGCCTTCGCGAACAAGCGATTCAGCTCCGTGACTACGGCGCTCGAGTCGGCCGTAGCGTGTGCAAGCGGTGCGGTTGGTTTCGGTTCGGACATGGCGGCCTATTCCGCTACGATGCCGAAGTGTTCCTTTGCCCCCGGGCTCATGGCCTGCGGGGTCCAGACCGGATCCCATACCAAGTCGATTTTGGCCGTGTCGACCCCTTCCATTCCCTCCAAGCGCTGCCTTACGCCCTCCTGGATCATGTCGGACGCCGGGCAGCCTGGGGTGGTGAGAGTCATGGTCACCATCGCGACCGAATCCATCAGCTTCACTTCGAACACCAGGCCGAGGTCGACGATGTTGTAGCCCAGCTCGGGATCGAATACGTCTTTCAATGCTTCGAGCATCTCTTCGAGGGTAGGCGCGCTCATGCGGAAACCCCCGCGCCGATACGAATCAATACCCGATATTCGCTCGGACCCAGTTTTTGACAATGCACGAAGTGGCCTCGCGCTATTAGCTCGGGATAGAGCAGCAAGGGTTCGCGATCGTAGAAGCATTCCAGCACCTCGCCGCTCGCCATGCCTTCCACCGCTTCCATCGTGATGACCATCGGTTCCGGCGGCAGCATGCCGCGGTTATCCAGCGTATGACGGGGCGTGGGCCAACCGGTCGCGTCATCCTGACCGGGCTTGGAGACGTTCGGGCCGGCGCCAGTCACCGCTGCAGCGCCAGCGGGTACGGACGCCGAGGATTCCGAAGGGGTGAACTCTATTTCCCAATCGCCGCCATCAAGTTCCTTTTCAGCGTGGCGGTAACCTTTTTTCTGCATCACCGCATACAGCGGCACGGGTTTGAGAGTGGCCAGCAGGCGTAAGCCTTGTCCGGCCTCAAGCCGGGAGAGCGCTTTCATGATCTCAGGGAAAGGTTCTCCCCCCGCTTTGAGTATCGGGCGCACGTCCAGGGTCTGTAGGGAAGTCGTCATGTCATTCTCCTTGAGTGGGGTGGGATTCGGAGGCCCCGCTGCCGGTTCCGGGTGGAGGCACATCCGAGGGCGGCGGCGTTCCGGACTTTTTGGCAAAGAGCGGCGGTGATCCCGCAGGACGCGACAAGGTCGGTTTCAGGTTCGGATCGGGGTGGCGCGCCCGCCAAAGTTCGAGCACGATCAGGCAGGTGGCCAGCAATTGCGCCGCCGCGGCGATCCGGAAAAACGATGCGCGCCCGACCGCCAGTGCGAACGACGCTATCACGGTGGTGACGAAATAGGCGATGAAAAAAGGCCGCGCCCGCGATTCCTTGACCAGATCCTGCACCCGCGGCACCGGGCCCTTGCCGAGCTTTTTGCCGAACACTTCGAGCCAGGTCAGGAACGGAATGATCTTGTACAACTGGCTCAGACCGAGCCCGGTCAAGCCGCCGAAGAGGAACAGGTAGCCCACCGGCGCCGCGAACTGGCCGAGCTTGCCAAGCAGGCCCAGGCCGAAGCCGAGCAGGACGGCCAACGCCAACACGGCCAGCGCGACGGCGGCAGTCAGGCTGTTCAATTCCAACAACTTGCGATTCCGGGTACGGTAGAACTCGACGATATCGGACAGGTAGAACGCAAAGCCCAGCCCAGCCGAAGCGGCGCCCAGCCGATTCACCCAGACCGTTGCGGGCCCTCCTTCCAATTGCACCAGCCCACCGATGACCAGCAACCCCAGACCGCCGGCAGTCAGATATAAGGCGGCGTAAGTGCTGCGCCGCGGTTCGTCCGGCGCCAGCATGAACATCGACAGCAAGCGGTAGCTTACGCCCATCACGGTCAAGGTGAACCAGCCACCCAGTCCGGCGGCCATGTGCAAACTTAATCCTGGGCCCGTAAGCTTGAGCAAGCAGAGCGGCGGCGCCGGCATTGCGAAGGTCAGTGCAAACGCCACCCCCAGCGCCGCGGTCAGCAACAGAAATACGGTACTGACCGCGACGAATGCGGCATGCAGCGGCAACGGCCGGACTCTCCAAAGGGTCAGCCAGATATTCACGCCGCCCAACATGAAGCCCATCAACACCAGGCTGCCGCCGACCGGCAGGTAGACGAGGTGCAGCGCGCCGATGCCGCTCAGCGCCAGGAAACCGAGCAGCATCGAAGCCAGTCCGATGCCGATGAAGCCCAAACCGAGCAGCGGCAGACGTTGGCTATACAGGCTGGTGTTGGTGATCACCGGCACGAACTGGTATAGCGCCCCCAGCATCAACAGACTCAGCCAGCCGATTGTCGTCAGATGCACGGCGATCAAGGTCGTTGGTGCACGCAATCCCGCCACAGGATCGGAATAGCCGCTGACCAGCAGGATGAGCGCCGCCAGCAGAGCAGCGATGGCGCATCCGAAGTGCAGCATGGTCCAACGTGAAATTGCCGTTCCGATCTGCATTGCCATCACCCGCCAGGTTTATAAAGTCGATTCTTAAAAGATCTCTTTAGTTGATGCAAAACGGGATCCTGGATTCGGCTCACCCTTATTCGCCGCAAAAGGAGCATCCCTCGTTGGTCGCCTTGGGCGCGGTCGCCGCCCGGATGCGCGCATGCAGGATATTGTTCTCCTTGTGGATATGCGAGTGCAGGTCCGCTTCCAATTGCTCCAGCCCGTGGAACAGGGCCAGGTATGAATTGCATGCGTCCGGCGGGGGCCGAAAACCGGAAGTGATGTCGCGGATGTTTTCCAGAATGCGTCCAACCTCTACGTGTTCGTCTTCCAGGGCCTCCAGATGGTCCGGGAGTCCGACGCCTTTTCGGCCGGCCTTCTCCCAATTCCTGATGGCCGGAAATTCCACTTGTTCCTCACGGTCCAAGTGGGGATCCAATTCCCGGAAAATCAAGTCCACCGACGAGTCCAGCTCGACCAATTCCGGATGCCGATCGCCGTGGACCGCGGCTACTTTATGGGCGAGGGCGATGAGCCGGGGCTTCTCTTCCCTGAGGAAGCGGTGGTGGACCGACTCGATATGGTTGATGAGGGTTTCAAGGGGCTCCTTGTTCCAGTCGGTATCGGGCGAAGACGGGGCTTGCTCCAGCGCTTCGGCCAACTCCGCTCGGAGCGCGGAAGGATCCTTTCCATTACGAGCGCAGGCTTCCTCCAGGCTCCGTTTTCCACCGCAGCAATAGTCGATGCTGCGGCTTTCGAAAATCCGCGCCGTCTGGGGATAGCGTGCCACCCATTGGCCTACGGTCAAGCCCCGGTTCTTTTCTATCCCTTTGAGGGTTCCAGTCGATTCTTCCATGTTTTTCTCCTTTCGATTGTCCGTTTCATCGCAGCAGCTTCCGCAACGAACCCAACAGGCGTTCCCCTTCCTTGGCGAGGTCGAAGGCGAATCCCGACAGCCGCCAGCGGGTGACTAGGAGGCGCATCGATCCCGTGGTCATTAGCGCCAATTGCTGCTTGTCGACGTCCTTGCGGGCTTCGCCCGCAGCCTGACCTTCGCCGATCAGGGCGGCGAATTGGGCTTGCCGTTCGTCCATGATGGCATAGAGCACCGCAGAGAGCCGGTTGTCGTTCTGGAACATTCCTTCCGCGAAGATAACGGTGGCCATTGCGGGCTTGGCGGCGAAGTTCCGAAATACCTCCCCAATCATGTTCTCCAGGGTCCGCAAGGGCGAATCGCCAGCGGCGGCTATCCGCGCGTACATCGCTGTCTGGTTCTCCTGGAAGAATTTCAGGATGGCGAGCAGGATATCGCGTTTGTTCTTAAAATGGCGGTATAGAGCGGGCTCAGAGAGCTTCAGCCTGGTCGCCAGGTTCTTGATGGTCAATCCCTGGATGCCGCCCTTGGAGATGAGGTGAATAGCCGCCCCGACGATCTCCCTCTGCCTAGTGCTCATTTCGGGCATCCTGCTATCCAAGAT
>DAINDC010000295.1:0-7088 GCA_036732085.1 Fibrobacterota bacterium
AACTCAGCGAAATCGACCCCACCACATCGCTGAACCAATGAACATTCAGAAAAATGCGGCTGAACCCGACCATCAGAAAGAGCAAGATATTAACCAGCACGAAAAGAAATCGGAGTATTGGTTTCCTGATGTGCTCTTTAAATAGGAAAATCATCAGGCAAAAGAATAAGGTGGCGACCGTCGCATGCGTGCTCGGGAAGCTGAATCCGTTGGCCTCCACAAGTCCGGCTAATGGCCTTGGACGGTGAACAAGGATTTTCACCCCATTATTGATAATCAAGCCACCGCCCATGCCGGTAAAGAGGAACAGCGCCTTGTACCATCGCCTTTTGAAGATCAGGAAAAGGAACAATATCAAGGCCGCAATTTCGAGATGCCCGGGTCTAAGCGTGTTTGAAATAGAGATCATGCAGGCATCCGCGAAAGAATTTCGGAGTGCGCCGAAATGATTGCCGATCCAAATATCCCATTTGGTAACCGTCTCTCCGCCTACCACGTCATCAATCATTTTGAAAAACAAATAGGTGGAGACAACGTTCAACATCAGGACGAGGCGGTGCTTTTCGTTGAATATGCGATTTCCTTTGCTTTTCATCTTGACCAGTATGATGATGATCCCGCTCAACAATAAGCCCATGAAAACAAAGTCACCGATGAATCTGGAGGCGATTTCGAAGCCTTCCCCGAACACGAATCCTATCGATACGAAGGCAAGGGACCAGCTGAAGCCACCGATGATATTGTAAATGAGGAATTTCGGGAAGGGTATGCCCGTTGACCCAGCCAGAAAAGGAGAGAAGCATCGCGTCATGGAATTGAACCTGCCCAATACCAACGTCCTTCCTGTGTATTGGTGGAGGAGAATTTTCACCTTATCAAAGCGTTCTTTCTTCAGCAGAAAATAACTTCCATACTTTGTCAGGAACGCATCCCCGAATCGCCGGCCAATCAGATACCCGACGAAATCGCCCAAGATAGCCCCCGTGGCTGCGAAGGCGATAAGATCTCCGAAATCAAGTGCGCCCCGCTTCACCAACAATCCGGCGAGAATAACCATGGACTGACCGGGCATGAATGAGCCCACTACAGGCAGCGGTTCCAGCATGGAAACCAGCAGGATAATCCAATAAACCCATGGGTTCAAAAGTTGCGGCGGCAGGTTCAGCAATTTTTCGATGATTGGCATGATCAAACTGAAACTAAATTTTCGGCCCGGTAGATCATATTTCCCGATCGCTTCTAAGCCAATTGATGAATCGGCTGATATCTCTAATCTGCTGGACAGTAAGCAATGTATCATAGGCCGGCATGCTCAATCGCTGTGCATGCAAAAAGTGCCGGGCTATCCGATTTGACCCCAGTCGTTTAAGAGTGCCGGTGCGAATCCACTCTTCGGTTTCGGCGTCATTGCGGGTGAGGTCCGCCAATTGGGGGTCATCCCATCCTGGAATGATGCCTTTGAAGGATCCGGGGTTGTGGATGCCCCCACGTCCGGATTCCCCATGACACCCTAGACACCCACTTTTCTTCGCTGTTTCCATTCCGATTCGTGCTGAGTCCGGCATCCCGGGGTAGAATGCTGAGACGCCTTTGACATAGGCTACCAAATCGTCCATTTCATGTTGCGAAAAAGAACCATGATAGGCGGGCATGCGGACAAGTCCTGCAATCTGTTTTGGGTCTTTATCCTTCCGGTGTCCGAGCTCGATATACTCGCGGATGTGATCCTCCTTTTCCAGGTACATCATGGCCGAGCCGCCGTCCCAAGAGGGAATATCGGATTCGGCTCCGGGATTTGGGGAGCCGGAGACCCCTCCGGGTCCGTGGCATGCAAAGCAGCCTTGCTTTTGAGCCAAGTGCTGCCCACGCAGGAAAGGTGTCGAAGAGGGTTTCCTGACTTGAAAATACACAGCAGCTAAGGCAAGGAGCAGGAAAAGGGCGCCCATGAAGGGACGCCCCCGCAGAAGTAGCATTCCTGTTACTTCTTCAAGATTTCGTGTATGGTGATCATTTTTGATCCGGATTTTTCCGATACCTCTCCGACCACGGTAATGGTTTTGGCCGCTTGATCCGCCAAAAGGTCGTTGGCCTTCTTGTGGTTCTCGGCTACTGCCAGATAGAGGTCACCCTTCTCCGTCAATATCCCGACAGGTAGGCCTTTCTGGATGCATTGTTTGGCGCATTTCATATGGTCTTTGCCTTTTCCGTCATGGGCCATGAAGCAAGCCAGATCCACGACTTCTCCGGTGACGGTATCGGCGGCGGCCTTGCCTTCGTGCTCGTCGTGACCATGCGCCGTCGCCAGGGTGGGCAGCCCGAATAAAGCGGCGCTTAAAGTCAGCGAAGATAAGGATAGGATGGTTTTCATATGATTCTCCTTTGGTTTTTGTGAAGTGGATGGAAGGGTCTTGAGTTCAAAACTATGGACTGTCATTGGGCTTTCTCCTTTGTTGTTGGGACCAATTTCATACCGCACTTGGGGCAGTTTCCGGGTTTGTCTTGGCGCACATCTGGATGCATAGGGCATGTGTACATGATCTTTTCCTTCGTTGGGGATTTCTTCGGGGACATGGATGAGTCTTCCTGCACCTTGTCCGCCAACGTACCAGGTGGGTTCTTATACCAGCCGAAGTCACCCGGAGCCTTGACGCGCGCGTTGTAATCGGCGGAGGAGGAAAATTTCGGAATATCGTCGTGGACCTTTACGATGGTGAACATGCCGCCCATGCCGATAGAGCCGAAAGGGCCTTCGCCGGCCATCATGGGCAGGGTGTTTTCCGGGCCTTGCATACCCATGCCCATCATTTCATCCATCCCGTTTTCGCCCATGGCCATATAGCCGGGAAGCTTGTCCTGTATTTTGGTATCGATCCCTTCCTGATTCACCCCAATGAGGTTCGGGAATTCATGGCCCATAGCGTTCATGGGATGATGACGACGATGGCAATGAAGAGGCCAGTCTCCCGCGGTCGCGATGAATTCGAAGTCCCGCGTCTGGCCCGGGGCCACGAGCACGGTGGTTTCGGAGTATTGCGCGCTTGGCGGAATATCCCCGCCGTCCGTGGCTACGACCTTGAACTGATGGCCGTGGATATGGATGGGGTGATCCTCCTGGCCCACATTGCCCAAACGGATGCGCACGCGCTCACCGGGACGGGCCAGGAGAGGCGCGGTTCCGGGAAAGGCCTTGCTGTTGAAGGTGAAGGTATTGAAGTCGGTCATGATATTGGGATTGGGCGTGGCGGCTCCGGGAGGGATGAACCATTCGTTCAGGAACAACGCATAATCCCGATCGATTTTGTGGGTCGCTTTTTTAGGATGGATGATAAAAAAGCCCATGGTGCCCATTCCCATCTGGACCATTTCATCCCCGTGGGAGTGGTACATCAAAGTGCCATGCTGCTTCAGGGTGAACTCATAGGCGAAGGTCTCTCCGGGTTCGATACCGCGTTGGGACAAACCGGAGACCCCATCCATTCCGCTGGGAAGCAGGACGCCATGCCAGTGGACCGTCGTGGGTTCAGGTAACTTGTTTGTTACCAGAATACGGACGCGGTCTCCTTCCATGGCTTCGATGGTGGGGCCAGGTGTGCTGCCGTTGTATCCCCAGGCATTGATGATCATGCCCGGTCCGACTTCGTGTTTGATGACTTCGGCGGTCAATCGGAAAACCTTTACCCCTTTATCCATGGTGAAGCCCAAAGTGCTGCCATTGGGGGTGATGACCGGGGTATACGGCAGCCCCGTTCCTTCTGTCGCCGCTGCCGTAAGGAAGGAGGAAAAAGCCAGAGCGAGGATAATATTTCTGAAATTCAATGGGCACCTCCGGAATGAGCGGACGCTTGGGGCACGGACGCTCCCAGCATGCGCTCCAATTCGACATGGGAAATCCAGTAAGAGCGCTCGGCCTCGATGAGCCCCCGTCGCGCCATGTATTCGTTTTGCTTGGCTTGGATGAGTTGGTAGACGCCGAGCAACATGAAGTTGTATTGCTTCTGCGTTTCCGCGACCACTTTTTCCCTTAGAGGGATGACCTCATCGCGGTAATACCGGATGGCATTACGGGCCGTGGAAAGTCGCGCTACCGCCGCCTTCATGTCCGCCGCCGTTTTATCCTGGATGGCCGCGAACCGGTGCCGCGCCGCTTCCTTTCCCGCCGTCGCTTTCGCCGCCGCATTCCAGCCCAGGTCCAAAGGGATTTCCAAGGCCACCTTCGGGCCGATGAAGGTTTTGGAACCTTCTTGTTCCAGAGCGACGCCGCCACGCAAGGTCGGCAGGCGGTTCCAATTCGCAAGCGTGGAGGCGCGTTCGGCTGCGAAGGCTCCTTCCTTGGCTGCCGCTATTTCGGGATTGGCCGCCATGGACATGGGGATAAGTTCTTCTGCGGAAGGATCTCCAGCCGGGATTTCCAGAGTGGATTCTTTCAGGACAAGAGCGTTTTCGGAACTCCCCATTCCCAGGAGCCGGGCAAAATTCAGCCTTTCGGACAGGACTTCCGATTCCACGGCGGAAAGCGCCAAGGTTGCATCCTGTTTCAATTCTTCCTGCATGGATCGGTCCAGAACGCTGATGTTACCTGCCTTCCTTTGGCGCTCCGATAAGTCCGCGGCAGCTTCGGCATTCTCCAGCATGGAGACGAGAAGCTTGCGAATCGCTTCCTGGGCTTGCAAGCGGTAATAGGACATCTTGACCTCCGCGACGAGTCCTCGCAATTCCATCGCGGCCCGCATTTTATCGCGACGGAAACCCGCGCCCGCGGCGCCCCATTTGAAGGGGTAGAAGAGCAGATCGGAAAGATCCACGGTCAAGGCGTAGTCGGCCCTTCTTTCCCCATCTCCGAACCGAACGTCGGCTTCCAAGGTGGGATTCGGGAGCATCCTTTCGCTGCGTCTTTGCGCCTTGGCTACGGCTACCTCCGACAGCACGGATTGGATGTCCTGGTTGTTCCAGGCTGCGATGCGGACGGCATCGTCCAGGGTCAGGGAATCGCTGAGACTCTTCCGGCTAACCGCCTGGGATGTCGCCGAGTTGTCCCGCATGACTTTCAATGGCGCATCCGATACCCGGGACAAATCCTGGAGGTCATCGGCCAGTGCGCTTGAGACCGCCAGTAGCCCCAAGACAAGTGAAATTTTCATCTTCGTGGATCTCCTTTTGGGAAAGCTCCTGGTAGGGCCGCCCAACAATCGTTTTTTGGAAACCAATTTTTGATCAAATGAATAAGGAACAGCCATGGCAGGACCGGTTGTGTTGCGACCGGCAAACAGCTGTACTTAGGAAGCCGGAAACAGCTTCCTATCGGGATTTCAAACGAGGATGCGGAGCGTGGTCAAGTAAAGGGGAGGACTTGACTTGTTCTGGAGCCGTGGGCTTACCGGACGGAAGGAAGGCGCAGGCACGCTTTCCACCACAAGGGCAGAAACCAAAGTGGAAATAGGGGCGAAGGTGAAATCACCGGCCAGCATGGGCTTTCCTGTTTCAATCCGTTCGGAAAGACAGGCTCCATATTGGTTCAGGGCCGATCCGGAGTCAAAATCCTTGTGAATCCCTTCGTCAGCATGCGCCGTTTCGGCATGCATTCCGTGTCCATGGCAGTGGGGATGGGTGGATTCTTCTTCATCGTGTATCGATGCGTGTTCGGATTCGGAAGAGGACAAATGGGTTATGATCGCGGTGATTTTTCCACCAATAGTCCCATTGATCCGGCAACAATTAAAGGCTTGTCCGGTTAGGAGAAACATCGAAGCCATCAAGGCAATGGCCGGTATCAGAGGGTGTTTCTTGAATTTTGAGAGCGAGCCTCGCATGGAGCCTTCCGTTGGGAAAAATCTACATCATTGGGTACGCGCGGACAAGGAAAGCTTTAATTGAGCGAAAAGGGTTAAATGTGCCCCTTTTTCAAGCGAAACGAATTTGCGATGACGAAGTTCTAGAGTTCTCCGAGCAGGGACAAACCAGCAGACCCAGGACCAACCATCGGCAAGACGGTCACTCCCGATACCAATCCATACTCGCCCGACGGCGACTTCATTCGAAAATGAAGAAAATGTGGAACCGCCCAACCTGAGAGAGTCCCCACGGCGGCGCCGGCAAGGATGTCGGTCGACCAGTGCTTGTCTTTCATCACGCGGGCTACCGAGACACCCGTGGCCAGGGTCAGAGCCTCGGCGCAAACCAGCTTATCGTTCACGTTTCCGTAAAGCGCAATGTTCGCGTGCTGCGTGCAGGTCATGGCAGCGCTGGTAAATGAAAATGCAGCGTGATCGGAGGGAAAAGATTCGTTTTTTGCGCTGCTGCATTTCGGTCCAGGCGGGTTGGCAGGATCGTTGTCAGAACAATGTTGAAAGTGATCTATGGGGCGCTCCCGTGAAAACGCCGCGCGCAGTCCCACCTGTAAAATGGACGTGAGAGAGTAGGCTTCCGCGTACATGAGAGAGAGTTGGAACGCCGTGTTCCGATCGCCTCGGTACCACCAAGCGCTTATGCCCGCATCCACGAGCGGCGTCGCTTCCAGAACATCGAGACCGGCGTCGGAAAATGTGGATGCAATTTTCTGGCCCGTTCGTCCCAACAAAAGCGCCGAGCGCACTGATTCGTCAAGGAGGATGCCGCCCCGCCACCGTGGCTGTTTCGCCGGAGATACGGCCAAAGGGAAGAGCAGGGCGCCACCCTCCAAGGTCCCGAACACGAGCACTTCCGGCAGCGATGCTCGCCGCCATTCCGGTTTCCACAGCAGTCGCGATTCGGCGCCAGCCAATCCCAAGGTATCTTCCGTCGCTGCACTTAGGGACAATACAGGAACCAGGATGGCTATCAACGCGAACATCGCAGCCCTTCGGGTCCCGCTTCCTCCCACGGGTAGTACGCGCTTTCCCCGCTGCGCATTCATGGGTTTCCGCCAAAATAATACGGATCAACTTTCATAGATACCTCACGTCGAACGAAAACCGCTAACGCGAAAGGAACAGCGGTCACGGTCGCCATCAGCGCTCCTCGCCAGGCTTCCTCCTTGGCGTTGTGATTGGGCGGAAGTTAATGAAGAACCCCGCGGCAAGCCACGGGGTATCAAAATCAGAACAAAGAAAGCT
>DAINDC010000296.1:0-2861 GCA_036732085.1 Fibrobacterota bacterium
AACATCCTCCTGTCCGGAGGCGTGTCCCAGTGAAGCTTCTGAAAAAGAAACGCAAGGGCTCATCGGAGTTCGCGAAGCCGCAGATGACGTCCCTGGTGGACGTGCTCACCGTGCTGGTCTTCTTCCTGCTCAAGAACTTCTCGTCGGAAGGGGATATCATGACCCCGTCCAAAAACCTAGAGCTGCCGGAGAGCAGCGCCAAGACGAGGCCGGAAGTGGGTCTGACCATCGCCATCAGCCAGAAGCATATCCTGGTGGAAGGCACGCCGGTGGCTTTGGTGAGCGAGGAGCAGGAAAGGCCGGGTACGGAAATCCCCAGCCTCTCGACCTTCCTCGAGGACAAGCGCAAGCAGACCGAGGCCATCGCCGAGTACGACAAGAACGTTTCCTTCAACGGCCAGCTCACCATCCAGGGCGATCGGAAGATCCCCTATTGGCTGCTGCAGAAGGTGCTGGCCACCTGCGGCGAGAATGGCTATAGCCGTTTTTCCCTGGCAGTGAGCAAAAAAGATGTCGATTGAGAAGCCGCCGGAAAAGCCGAAGGAAAAGCTCCCGTCCGGGACCAAGGACGCCTACAGGGGCGGCCTGTTCGATCAGATTGACGTGCCTGCCATTACAAGTTTCACGGCGTGCATCCTGCTCTTCGTTTTGCTCCTCATCGGGGTGAAGTCCGTCGACTACAGCAGCCTCAATACCACCCGGCTCGAGGACCTCTCCGATCGGGTGGCCAAGATCATCATGCCGCTGAAACCTGTGGGTAAACCTATGGCAAAACCTCCAGTGAATGGTAGGGCCGCGCAAGGCCGCAATGCGCCCACGGGCAAGGGATCGGACGCTTCCGCATCGGCGCGCATAGAGCGTTCGCGCAAGACGGTGACCGAGCAGATTGGGCAGGTGAAGGAGCGCATCACCAAGGCGGCGGTGCTGTCCATCCTGTCCGGAAAAGGGCCGGGCGCGCAGGGAAAGCCCGTCGGCAGGCAGCGCAAGGACACGGGCTTCGCCGGCTTCGGGGATCTGGAATCCAAGCTCGGCAGCATCGAAGGATTGACCAAGTTTGACGGTAAAAAAGGGACCTTCAACCAGGACGGCGCGCCCCCGCCCGACACCAAGGGAGAAGCCGTCGGCGCCACATCCGGCATTGACAAGATGCTGAAAGGATTCCAAAATGCAAAGAGTAGCGTCCTGGAAAAAATCGGAGTGGCCGAGTTCGAGAAGCCGGAACTGATTGAGGGTTCGGCGAATAAATATTCGGGCAACCGGAATCTCCAGGAAGTGGCGGCCTTCATCAATAAGAAGCAGTCGGTGGTGAGCATGCTGTACGAGGAAAGGCTGAAAGTCAATCCCTCATTGGAGGGCAAAATCACCGTGGTCCTGGTCATCGAGGAGGACGGCGCCGTTTCCTCGGCCACCACGTTGAAGAGCGAAACCACCGTTGACGATCCGGACTTCATCGGCGAACTCGTGCGTCGCATCAAGCGTTGGATCTTCCCACCTTCCTCCGGCGGGCCGGTGCAAATGAAATCCCCATTCGTCTTCAAGCCGAGTTAGGAGCGGGAACTTGCGCAACCGGCATACCTCAGCGATCCTGGCCGTCTCCATGCTTTGCCTGGCCTGGCCGTCCTTCCTCGCGGCCACGGTCATCAAGGCCGGCATGACCCTGAACATCGTGGTCAAGAACGACAAGGAGCTTTCGCAAATCGTGCGCGTGAACGACAACGGCACCATCGACTACCCGCTCTACCAGGACGCCTCCGTCATCGACAAAACCACGAGCGAATTGCAGGACCTCCTTACCTACAAGCTGGCCAAGGTGGTGGAGTCCCCCTTGGTGCTGGTGGGAGTTCTGACCGAAACCCCGATTACGGTGATGGTGCTCGGCCAGGTCAAGAAGCCCGGGCTGGTCGTCGCCTCTCCCAAGGCCAGCCTCCAGGAAGTGCTGTTGCAGGCCGCCGGGACCACGGACCAGGCCGATCTGCAGCAGGTGAAGCTGGTCCATAAGAATCAGGGCGACGAGAACGCCAGCTACTACGACTTGCAGAAGTTCATGACCTCCGGAGACCTGACCCTCCTGCCCAACCTCGCCGACGGCGACCGCATCATCATCCTGTCCTCCAAGAAATCCAAGTACGTCAAGATCCTGGGCGCCGTGAACAAGCCCGGATTCTATCCCGTGACCGAGGCCGCCGGCGTATTCGACATGCTCTACCTGGCGGGCGGGCCCGCCCCGGACGCCAACATGTCCAAGGTGCGCATCATCACCAATGCGGGCGGGAACAAGGCCGACTTCGTGCTCGACATGCAGAAGTTCATCGACGAGGGCAAGACGGAAAACCTGCCGCTGGTATCCGAAGGGGACATGGTCATCGTCTACGCCAAGATCATCACCTTGACCAAGACCCTGGAGATGGCCCGCGACATCGTGGCCCTCCTGACCGCCTGGTTCATCATCTCCTCCGTGGTAAAAAAATGAACCAGCCGCCGGTCAAGCCCCAACGCGAACTCGCCTTCGGGGATTATTTCCGGATCCTCCTCAAGAACAGGTATATCCTGCTGTTCTCGATCACGGCCTTCATGGGGCCCACCTGGTGGTTCATCAAGACCCTTCCCGATTTCTTCACCACCAGCAGCCAGTTGGTGATGGACGAGAAGCCCTCGCCCACCGCGGTACTGATGATCGACAACCAGTCGAACATGAAGGACATCGGCTATTACCGCGCCCTGCTCACGAGCCAGGCCTTCCTGGACAAGGTCATCCAAGGCACGGCCCCGGAACTCGCGAAAGCGGGCGTCACCAAAAAGCAGCGCGAATTCGTGAACGAGAATATCAGCCTCATCGAAGGCAGCGTGCCCTCCTTCATCTC
>DAINDC010000296.1:2871-4916 GCA_036732085.1 Fibrobacterota bacterium
GCCCTGACCTATGCCCTGGTGAAGACCGCGACGGACAGCCTCATCATCTTCTGCCGCAAGGTGGAGAACGAGGAAAGCGAAAAGGCCATCTCCGCCATCAAGGAGCAGATCGAAGTCTGCGTCAAGAAGCGCGAGGAGATCCAGCAGGAGTTGAACAAGCAGACAGGGATCTCGCAGCTCAACAGCCTGGGCGACGCGGCCGGGCTCGCGGCGCTGGAAAAGAATTTCCAGGACGAACTGGTCAAGGTCGAATTGGACAAGGCCAACCTGGAAGCCAAGCGCAGCTACTTCCACACCTTGGACGTGGCCATCAACGCCCCGAGCAAGAACGGCAACGATACCGCGGTCGAGTCCTTGCGGGCCCAGTTGAAGGTCCTGGAGAAGGAAAAGGAGAAGATGATGCGCCTGGGCGTCACCCTCACTCCGGACAATAAGGTGGCCAAGGATATCCAGGCCGTGGAGGAGAAGCTCGCCAAGCTGACCAAGGGCTCGGATACCCAGCAGGATATTGGCGCCTTCAAGGAGTGGCAGGTCCTCCGCAAGGAGGTCGCGACCAATGAAGGCGAGATGAAGCTCAAGCGCGCGCGCCTGGAAGCCTTCAAGAGGGCGATCATCACCTACCGCGAAAGCCATCCCGATCTGGGCAAGCAGGAGTTCGAAACCAACCAGCTCAACAACCTCATGGCCCGTTATGTCAGCACCAACCAACGGCTTTCCGAGCGCCTGGAAGACGCCGTCATCCAGGTGCAGTCGAAATCCGGCGGCCTCAAGCTGGTGGACGCGGCCCAGATGCCGGTGGATCCCATTCCCCGCCGCGACATCATCTTCTATCTCGTTTCCCTGGTGGTGGGCCTGGCCATCGGCGTGGGCCTCAGCATCCTGCGCGAGTTCATGGATGATACGGTCAAGACGCCGGACGACGTGGAGAAGCAACTGGGCCTGACCCTGCTCGGCACCATCCCGCATATCGTGCCCAAGAAGACCGACCTGGAAGTGAAGCGTTCGATAGCCAAGGGCAAGAAGGCCCAGATCCGGAACAAGTATCCGGAGCTGGTGCTGGGCCCGCAGGCGGAGGAAAGCGTGGTGGCGGAAGCCTACCGCTCCCTGCGCACCAATATCGTCTTCTCGAGTCCGGACAAGGTGGTCCAGACCCTGCTCATCACCAGCAGCGGCCCCGGCGAAGGCAAGTCCCTGACCATGGCGAATACGGCGCTCTCTTTCGCGCAGCAGGGCGAGCCGACTTTGGTCGTCGATACGGATCTCCGCCGTCCCGTGAACCACCATCTGTTCGGATTCGATCGCGGACCGGGCTTCGGCGAGATGTTCGCGGGCACCAATACCATCGAGGAGGTCTGCCGCACCGTGGAGGGGACCAACCTCAAGGTGATGACGGCCGGCGCCTACATGCCCAACCCCGCCGAGCTCCTGGGCTCCAAGAAGATGGACACCTTCCTGGTGGAATTGAAAAAACGGTTCCGATACATCCTCTTCGACACGCCTCCGGTCATCGCGGTCACGGATGCGGCCATCCTGGCGACCAAGCTGGACGGCGTGGTCCTGGTCATCCGCGCCAACAAGACGAGCCTCGCAGTGAGCTCGCGGACCTTGCAGGCCTTGCGCAACGTGAACGCCCGCATATTGGGATGCATCCTGAACGACGTGGATATCACCAAGGGCAACAGCTCCTACGGATATTACAAGCACTACTACCACTATTACCTGACCAAGAAGGATTGAGCCGCCCCACCTAGGTGCGGCGCATTCAACGGGGCCGGCCAGAAGACCATGTCGACTCTCCGCAAGGTAGCCAGGAACATCGTCCATTTCCTCTGCTCCAACCTCATCTCCTTCGCGTTGGGGATGGCGGCTTCCGTGGTCATGGCGCGGACCTTGGGCCCCAATGACCTGGGCATCTTCCATCAGGTGCAATGGTTCGCCGGCACCGTTTCCGTAATCATCTCCCTGGGATTCATCACCTCCATCACCAAGTTCACGGCGCAGTACCGGGCGGAAGGGCGCGTCAAGGACGTGGTGGCCATGGTCCG
>DAINDC010000296.1:4926-7083 GCA_036732085.1 Fibrobacterota bacterium
GCTTCATCTTCAATATCGAGATCGCCATCGCCGGCATCACCACCTTGGGCCTGATCTTCCTGGCGCCGCGCATCGCCGATCATTATTTCACGACGGCGCAGACCCGGATCTTCATGCTGGCCTTCATCGCCATCACGCCCGGGATCCAGACCGCCATCTTTTCCGCCACCTTGGAAGGCGCCCAGGTCTTCCGCTACCAGAGCGTGCATTCCCTGACCGTCACGCCCGTCTCGCTCCTGACCAAGGTCTACCTGATGATGAACGGCTATGGCCTGGCTTCCCTGTTCTGGACCAACCTCGTCTTCTCGGTGGTGAACCTGGCTTTCTATTATTGGGCCGCGCGCCGCGAAGGCCTGCTTAAGGGCTGGGTCCGGGGCGAGAAGGGCGGCCCGCTCTGGAAGCAGGAGCTCCTCCAATACAACCGTTCCTCGATCGGCATCCATTTCGTGGATCTGGTCGTCTGGTCCCGGTCCGAGAATTATTTCCTCGGCCGTTATTGCAGCGCTCCGCAAATCGCCTACTACAACCTGGCCCATAACCTGATCGCCAAGTTCACGGGCACCTTGCCCAATCTCATGTGGCGCATCCTCTTGCCTTTGTCCGCCGAGCAGCAGGGACGATCGGAAACGGAAAAGATGAAACGGACCTACAAGCATGCGCTGCGCTACGTGGGCTTCATCGCCATCCCCACGGTGGTGGCCTGTTATGTCGCCGCCTACGAGCTCATCGTGATTTTCTACGGCCATGCCTATTCGGAAGCCAAGATCTGCTTCCAGATATTCTGCTTTGGCGCCTTGCTCTCGAATTTGGCCCAACCCGGTTCGGCGGCCATCTATGCGAGCAACCGGCAGGGATTCATCCTGGGCTACGGGACCATCCTGGCCTTCCTGAATATCGCTCTCGACATCTGGCTCATCCCTAGGTACGGGGCGCCGGGGGCCGCGGCCTGTTATGGCATAACCACCTCCCTCGGCGTGCTGGGGGGATTCGTCTTCACCACGCGCAAGATGCACCTGAGCATTCCCTGGTCGGCCTGGATCAAATCGGCCGCAGCCTCCATGGTCATGGGCATCCTCCTGTCCTATATGCTGGGCATCCAGAGTTCGGCCTTCGATCTGTTCAGGCCCATGAGCGGAGTGCTGTTGGACTGGACCGGGCATGATTTCGATATCCTGCTCAGCCCGCGGACGGTGCGGCTCGTCTTTTCCTGTTTCGTTTCCGGAATGGCCTATCTCGCCATCACCTTGGCCCTGTTCAAACCCCAACCCGACGATCGCATTATCCTGGCGGCCCTGCACCGTTTCCTGCCGAGGCCGGTAACCTGGGTGTTATCCCGGAAGCTCACCGCGGGAGAGTCGCCATGAGTTGGCAGCCGACATGCGGGAGCCGGGCCTACCGGGATGCCTGACATGGAGGTGGTATTCATCGATCCCGAACCTCCGGATCGCGCCGGCGGCGGCATCCGCACCTACCTGACTCTCGCCCTGGAAGCGTGCCGCGGGCAGGGCGTCGCCACCAAGGTCTATACCCACAATCCCGAGGCCTATCCCGGCGAGAACGTCTCCCCCATCGGGCGCAAGCCCTGGCTGAAACGGCCCTGGCGGGGACTGGCCTATCGCCTCGGCTATTCCGAGAACGTGCTGTGGGAATACGCGTATTGGCTGTCCGCGGAGCTGGAGGCCTGCGATTCGCCCGCGAAGGTTTATGAATTCGCCGACTTCCTGGGTTACGGTTATTTCGCGTTGCGAAACCCATCCCTGAACCGTCGCATCGTCGTCCGCTTGCATACGCCAAATTTCCTGGTGAAGGGGCAGTCCGGTGATGCGAAGGGATTCTTCGCATCGATGGCGCAAGGGCTGGGCAATTGGCGAGAACGGAAATGCCTGAGGCTCGCGAAAAACCTCACCGTACCCTCGGCCGAATTCGCGAGGGAGATGCTTCCGGGCCTGCGGAACTGGATCCATCTCCCCAACCCGCTTCCGCCTGACGCTACCGGTACGGATTGGAGTTCCGATCCCGCCAGGTTCCTCTACCTGGGCCGCGTGGAGGCCCGGAAGGGGGTATTGCCGATGTTACGCGCCTTCCTGCGCCTCGCCGGGACCCGGCCGGAAATCAGCCTGACCTTGGTGGGCGGGGCCGTGGCCGGCGCCTATTCGG
>DAINDC010000297.1:0-7073 GCA_036732085.1 Fibrobacterota bacterium
TCAGGAAGCCCGTCCTGTCTATATTTTCACCCACTCGATCGCCCGAAGAGCCAGTAAAGTATGCAGGGAGGGGGCAAATTCCCGCCCCAGGGAAAAACGAGGAAAACCATGAAAGCCATCGCCTTGGTCGGAACCATGCTCGCCATGTTGATCGCGCTTTATCTCTCTATTACCAGCCTGAAGGCCAAACAGCGGGTTCCGGCCCTCGAAAGCGGCGCCGGAGACTCCCTCCCCGCCACCATGACCCAGTTGCCCGCGGAGGTGAAGGGCAAGCTGAATGAGGCCGTGGAGCGGGGCGAAGCCCAAAGGAAAGCGGTTGAGGATTTGGAGAAGTGAGTTTCGCGGAATGAGCCCCACGGGGTGAGCTTCATGGAGTGAACTTCAGGGCAACGACCGTCCCTCAAAGCGCTCCTAAATGTTTCCAGACCGGTTCTCAATGCCGCCCGTGACCTTCACGACCCTCGCGGCCTTCAAAGCCGCCGGGGCCGCCCATCGGCTTCCGCGGTTTCATGCTTGATGAACCCGTAGTCGGCGCTGGCTGTATCGGTGGCCGCCAATACCGTGGTCATGGAATCGCAGAGCGCCTTGGCGGCTGCGGAGTCCAGGCGCGGTCCATCGAAATCATCCCCGCGGCCTTCCGGCCCACCGCGATGATGATCGCCGAATTGGCCCTCGCGTATCCGGTGCACGGCCGCCGTATCGATGATGCAATTATCCACCAAGCTGGTATCCAGATCCGCCGAGTCCTTGCGGTCCGCATGGGCCTTCACGCAACGGGCTTTGAGATCGACGCAGGCGCCTGAATCCTTGACGGCCAGTTGCAGGAGGGCGATGGAGGCGTCATTGTTCGCGGTGCCGCTATCGGACTTCTGTCCCATGAAATCCTGGCAGCCGACGAACAGGCCGGCCGTTAGGCCCAGGCCCCCGCCAAGGAGAGGATGAGTGGTTTGCTTGTCATAGAACCTCCGGTGAAGTATGGATGACAATAGGATACCGATTGCCGGGCGGGGTGGGTAGTCGGCGGGGACGAATAATGGGGATAAACGGTCCCCACTTTCGGGTTCTTTTACCTTGGCCTCACCGTACGAAAAGGTGCGACGTACCGGACGGTACGCCTTTCGGCGCCCACTGCTTTCCACGAAGATCGTAGTCGATGACCCATTGCGCGCTCGGCTACGATGCGCGCGGCAAGTTGTTGCCTATGCCTTCGGAATATGGCGACAAGATCGGTTCCCGTTTGGGGGAGCAAGCCGTCCCTTCGGTTTGTTTCTCCTCACTCCCTAGGATCGATCAGAACCGCAGGCCGAAGATCCCGATCAAGCCTATCAGGATGAGATAGAGAGCCACGATATAGTTGAGCAATCGCGGCATGACGAGAATGAGAATGCCTGCCAGCAAGGCGAGAATGGGCTGAAAAGTAATGTGGACGTTCATAGGGTAGCCTTCCGATGACCGGTTTCCACCGGTTCGGACTGAAGATACATTCCCCGTTCCAGCATGCAAAAATTATCGGCGCTTCAGCCAAAGGCGCGTCCGACTCTAGCCGAAGGCCCGCCCATATTGCACCGGAGGCGGCGGGAACCGCCTTCCGTTCACCACTTTCGCATGGCGATCATCGTATATGCCCAGATCGTGGGGCGAGATCCGCCCTTCGGGGCTCACGGCCGCGGCCTCGGTGAGGACCAGGCCGGCTCCGCCCACCGCGCGCGCGCCCAAATGGACCAGGTGCCAGTCGGCCGCAAAACCGTCCTCGGAGGAATATTGGCACATGGGGGAAACGCCGAGTCGGTTGCGGAGCGTGACCTGCCGAATGGTAAAGGGATCGAAAAGTGTTTTCATATACGGAAAAATATACGTTTGAACCACCCATGGAAGTCCTTTCCGTAGTCGACCTGACCAAGCGCTATGGCGCCACCGTGGCCGTGGATGCCATTTCCTTCGCGGTCCGGTCCAATGAAATCGTGGGGCTGGTGGGTCCCAACGGCGCCGGCAAGACCACGACCATCAACATGGTGCTGGGCGTGCTGGAACCCGACTCCGGGTCCATCCGCATCGAAGGCATCGATCTCCGCGCCAAGCGGGCCCAGGCCCTGGAGCGCACCAATTTCGCCGCCGTCTATGCTCCGCTGCCGGGTAACCTCACGGTTTACCACAACCTGAAGGTCTTCGGCATGATATACGCGGTCCGCGATCTCGGCGATCGCATCGAGGAGCTCCTCGTCCATTTCGAACTGGCGCGTTTCCGGAATACGAAATGCGGCCTGCTCTCCTCCGGGGAACAGACCCGCGTGGCTCTGGCCAAGGCCATGCTCAACCGTCCCCATCTCCTGCTCCTGGATGAACCCACCGCCTCCTTGGATCCTTCCATGGCCGCCGATATCCGGCGCCATATCCGCGCTTTCGCCGGGGAAGGCGACGGAGGCGTGCTGTGGACATCGCACAATATGTATGAGGTCCAGGAGGTTTGCGACCGGGTCCTGTTCCTTTCCCAGGGGCGGATCCTTTTGGAAGGGGATCCCAAGCTCCTTCCGGGACTCCACGGCCATGCGACCTTGGAGGAACTGTTCATCGCGGTGGCGCGTCATCCGTTGGAAGAGCGGGATGACGGCGCGCCCGGAAAAAAACTTCCATGAAAAAAAATGCAACGGGCAGGGCATCCATGGGGATCACTCGCTCCCTGGCCATCATGCTGCGGCAGTACTACCTCATCCGCGGCAACCTTTCCAGGTTCATCCCCCTGTTCCTCTGGGTCGCCATCGACATGGTCCTCTGGGGGTTCCTTTCGCGTTACCTCAATACGGTCACCCGGACGGGAATGGATTTCGTCCCGCGGCTGCTGGGAGCCGTGCTGCTCTGGGATTTCCTCACGCGGGTGATGCAGGGGGTGACCATCGCCTTCCTCGAGGACGTCTGGTCGCGCAACTTCCTGAATATTTTCGCGACGCCGCTTTCGGTTTCGGAATACGTGGGCGGGCTGGTGATGACCAGCGTGATTACCAGCCTGGTGGGCTTGACGGTGATGCTCATCCTGGCTACCACGGTATTCGGTCTGCCTTTCCTCTCCTTCGGACTCGCCGCCGTTCCCTTCCTAGCCATTCTCTTCCTGTCCGGCATCGCCTTGGGGGTTTTCGGGGCCGCCATCGTGCTGCGTCTTGGTCCGGCCTCGGAATGGTTCATATGGCCCATCCCGGCCCTGGCAGCTCCCTTCGCCGGGGTATTCTATCCCGTCGCAACCTTGCCGGCTTGGATGCGGGTCATCTCCCGCGGCCTGCCGCCTTCCTATGTCTTCGAGGGCATGCGGACCAGCCTGGCCAGCGGATCCGTCTCCTTGCCCACCTTGGCCCTGGGAACCGTTTTGGCTTTGCTTTACCTGGCCCTGGCCTTTGGATTTTTCAAGCGCACCTACCGATACGCCATCCGCACCGGCCTGATCGCCAGGTATAGCGCCGAAAGCGTGGCCTGAGAATCTCCCCGAGCGCGTACCCGTCGCCCGGCCTACAATTCCCTCAGGGATTTCCGGATCAACCGGGCCCGACGAGGAATACATGGCCACCGTAACCCGTCTGGTACTCTTGCTCCTGACTTTCGCTGCCGGCCCCTTCCGCACAAACGTCCCAGCCCAAGCCGTGGCCGTCCTCCCCGGCTTCTCGGTCACCTATCCCGCGGGACTGATCGGAGGGAGCAGCGCCACGGGGATTCCCCATGCCTTCGTGAACATCCCGCCCGCCAAGGAGTACTTTCTGGACTACGAGGTCCAGTTCGATAGCGCCTGGGACTGGGTCAAGGGCGGCAAGCTGCCGGGACTCGTGGGAGGAACGCATACCTCCGGTTGCGCGGATATCGTCCCCGATGGCTGGAGCGCGCGGTTCATGTGGCGCGCCAATGGCGGCGCCGAACTCTATTATTACCATCAGGATCGCGTCAGCGGCTGCGGGGATGAATTCGCTTTTTCCAACTCCCGGACCTTCAAGAAAGGCGTATGGAACCGCATCACCGAGCATGTGGTCATCAATACTCCGGGACAGGCCGACGGCTTGGCGGAAGCCTGGCTGAATGGCGAGAAGGTGGTTTCCCTGGCCAAGGTCAGATGGCGGGGACAAGTGGGAGCCAATATCGCCTTGGTCGATCAGGTCAGTTTGCAGACCTTCTACGGCGGCAGCACCAATGACTGGGCTCCCCCAGTCGACACTAAAAGCAAGTTCAGCCCCTTGGTGGTCCGCGATGATTTGCCCGACCTTTCCCGGCCCTTCGATCCGGCGCCTAAGGTCGTTTCACGAATCTCTACCGCGCCCGGCGCAAGGTTGCAAGGCATTGCGGCCTCGCGGCAAGGATATGCCATAACCTACCTCGGGGAAGGCGCCGTTCCGTACCTGCCCGGATCCGGCGGACGGGCGGACCTGTTCGATACCGCGGGAAACCGCCTGGCGGGACTCGTCTGGGAACAGGGAAGGTGGCAATGGGAGGGGATGGAGCCCGAAAAAATCGGGTTGAGTCCGGGTATGTACCTCATACGTTACGACTCGGGCGGGTTACCCTTTCCGGAAGCCAAATGAGCCCCGGGCGGGGACCCCCGTTATGTAGCGGCCTACTCGAGGATGGAATCGCGAAAGCGCTTTTGGATCGAAAACTCGTCAGGCAGGTATCAGGCCCTATTCAGCCTATGTCCGGCCAAATGGGGATTCGGTGATTTCCGGTGATTTTACTCGCCGCTTTCCGATCCGCTAAGGAGAGAAATGGACGATCCCTAAGGGGAGATATGAATCTTGTAACGATATGGCGAGGAGTCCGGGCCCAGCACCAGGACGCCTTCCCGGCCGTGGAAGAAGACCGGGCCGGGGTTGTGCTTCCCGCCGATCCGGACATTGTCGACCGATGCTCCCAGTTGGCTCCCCCGATCCACCACTCCGATCTTATCGCCATTCCGGATGATGCTGACATGGTGGCGGGAAATCTGCAAGGGAGCCTGATCGCTGATTTCCAGGTGGTTGCTCACGATAGGATCATGGCTCTTCCTCCCGATCTTGAATGGGAAGGATTTGAACCGGAATGGATGATGCGAGATCGCCGCGATGGATTTCCAGGACCAAGGTCCGCTCCAATGCCGTAACCGTGGCGCTACGGGGCAAATCGTCCACCATGCTCATTTCCCCGAAGGTCTTCCCCGCTTCCATGAAGGCGATATGCATCCGCTTCCCGTCCCGCTCCTGGGTGATCTCCACCTTGCCCTTTTCGATGATGAAAGCCGCTTCTCCGTTCTCGTTTTCCCGGATGATCACCTCATTGGGTGCGAATTGGCGAAGAGTGCGCATGGTCCCTCCGGGAAACGGGGTGGAAGAGTGGTGGAAGAGTGGAACGGCTCCCCCATTTTATGATTGGGGGTGGGCTTTTGCAAAGGCTAAAACCCATTTTTATGGTCGTTTCGGCAGGCAAGGACCGCCCCGGTACCGTACCCGACGCGTTACGGGGACATTCCCCTACAAATGGCTAGGGCATGAATGCGGCCTTCTTCCGCGCACGTACCCTCAACCTTAGGAGCACGCGTCGTTCTTGCCGCTGTTTTTGCGATTGCGCCGCCACCGGGATGCCCTGGCAGGTATCCTGGGCAGGGTCGGACTTGATGAACAGGGAAGTTGCAGAATCCGAATCTGCGCCGATTCAGATTCAGGATTCCCGCTTCCGGCTCCTAAGCCGCCGCGATTACCAGTTCATCCCGCACGTCCACCACACCCTCGGTTCCGAGGGCGATTTGGAAGGCCTCTTGCTTGGCCAACCTGCTGGGAACCGTTCCCCGCAAGGTCACCAGCGCGTCATTGACCTTCACGTCCACCGTCTGGGCGTCTATCAGGAAATTCCGCTCCAAGCCGTCGAAGATGCGGGCCGCGATTTCCTCGTCCCCGGCTCCTCCATTCGGCACTATGGTCAGCTTATTGACCACTTCGCGCACGCCGTCCACGCTCAAGGCCAGTTCCTCCGCACGGTTGCGTTTCCAGAAGGCGTTGACCGAACCATCCAGAGTGGCGACGCCCTCTTCGACCAGGACGTCGATGCGTTCCGCCTGCAGGACCGCCTGCGCAAGGAGCAGCAGGTTTATGCGGGCCGTCAAAGCCTCATCGCCGACCGTTTCGGCCTGGATGAATTCAGCCACGTCCGGTTGCGGCACGCCCTCCATGGTCACCAGGATAAAGTTGTGGACGATTCGGACGCCCGGCACCGATTTGGCGGCTTCCTCGGCCGCACGCTTCGCAAGGTGATTCGCTACGGTTCCCCGCAGGTTGACCCGCCCGCGGGACGGCATTTCCACGATAACCTGCGCGGCATCCACCCGCGGGTCCTCATTCAGTTTGGCCAGGATCTCATCCGCGATATTCATTTTTTCCATCTGCTTAGCCATATGGCCCCCTTGGCTGCAAGCCTTCGGTTCCGTCCGGAGGCCCTTACTATTGAAATAAAATATTGAAATGGAATGCCTGCGGCTTCCGGGGGAATCGACCGCCGTCATACGCCTAAGGAGAAAAGGTTGAGAAGAAAACCGCGTAATGAGGAAAAAAGGCTTTCAACGGCCGATTCAATTAGTTTTCTTCTTCGCAGACATGGATAAAAACAGCGTCGCATATAAAAGCAGCGTAGCCATTACCGGCCTGGGAGCGATAACCGGGCACTCGTTGGACGTGGAAGGTTTCTGGTCGGGGCTTCTGAGCGGGGTTCCCGCGTTCACCTTGGAAACGGGATTCTCCGAAACGCCCGCAACCCTGGGAAGGGTAACCGGCAATCTGGAATCCCTGCTCGCCCCGGAAATCCACGCCCGAACCGCCCGCTGCGTGCATCTGGGCTTGCCGGCCGCCCACCAGGCCCTTCGCCAAGCCGGGCTGGCTAACCGAGCCGGCGACGGAAAGATCGGGATCTGCATCGGCAGCGGATTGGGCGGATTGGATTTCCATGAGGAGATGATCGCCAAGGCCATTGAAGGCGGCATGCGCGGCATCCATCCTTTCACCATACCCAAGGTAATGCCCAGCGCCCTGGGAGCCTGGATCGCGCAGCAGACCGGACTCACGGGGCCCAACCGGTGCCTA
>DAINDC010000298.1:0-7072 GCA_036732085.1 Fibrobacterota bacterium
CCCCAAAGGACGGGTTGAGACAAGCTGACGTAGACCGCACGGAAAGACTTCAGAGAAAGTCAGCGCAGTCGAAACCCAGTCCGACGGGCCGGGTCTGCTCCAAAACCCATGTGGGCGGAGCCCCGGAGCGCGGGTGGAAACCCGCGCGCAGCACCCTGGGGCTGTGTTATATGCTGTTCGGATTGGCGCGTATTTGTTTTCTCTTCTCTTGGGCGGCTGGTCTTCTCTTATCTTCGCGCACCGGTTTTCTTTTTTTCATCTTATGGGGTAGGGGCCCCATTTTTAAAGTAATTGGAGTAATTAAATATCTTCAGGTATGCCGAAGTGCGTCAGCATTTTGGCATACGCCGTTGTGTGCAAATTTTGCCTCATTGCAATTTTTGTTGGGGGGTTCTGGATTCGAATTTATTTCCTTCTTCGCGCACCGGTTTTCCCCCATTTTCATCCTACGGACATGACCTAACTCTGATTCCAAAAATCAATTAGGGCGGACATAAATTTTTCAAAATTCGGTTCTCGCCAAGTTACAGGTGAGCCTTCTCGGAGAAGGTAGTACTGCTCATTGGCGCACAGAAATTTGCTTTTCTCCGCAGCCTGAATCCACTCGATACAATTGTATAGGGATTGGCTATAACTTTTTCCGAACTTTTCGGAAGGGACATTATAAAGTAAGCCCTCCAGGTAATAAGAGGGAGCAATTCCCGGTGCAATCGATTTGCTTTCTACAAGCTTACTGCGAATATTTTTGAGAATACGAACCATTGGTTTCAGCCATTGGCTTGAGTCTTGGTGTTTGGCCGTCATATTTCCCGAATGTTGCCTTGGATAATTAACAATTTGGGTGCCGTCAGAGGAGTAGAAACAGATTCCCTCATCGTAATTTTGATCAGAAAACCCATTGAACTTGTAGTATCTCCGAAACTGAATTGCTACTATTACATCGGCTTTTCTCCGATTTCCATTAGCAGAAATCGTGATCGCCTTTTCCCCTGCCTTGACATCTGAACCGTACTTTGATTTTAAAACTTCAGTTACATCGGCTTTGAAATTAACATGGGTATAAGGTGCGCTAGCCATTGAAGAGTTGTGTAGAGTTGCTTGGTTTTGCGGTAATTCAGCTAGGTCATACTGATAACAATCATCCAGTTGGATGACAATATCGACGTCGCTTTCTGAATAAATATTCGTGTCATTTCCATACGACCCTTGGAGGAAGACCTTAAAACTTTTGTCGGAATAAGGCGCATTTGGAATTTCGAGCGCGCTCTTAATGGTGTTATAGGTCCCACTTGACTGGGTAATAGAACCTTGGTGGGACCATGTTTCCAATTGCGTCTCAGCAATACTCATTTTTATACCTCCGCCGATCCAATCAAATACTCCCGGATTGCCGATTCTCGAGAAGCAAAGGATTCGCTGCCTCTTTGCCGCAGAATATTCAACTTATCGAGATTGTGTTCCATTAAATCAGTGGCCATTTCGGGCTTTTCAAAGGTATCGCTAATACGAATCGTTTTGATGTCCTTGAATAAAATCGAACGCAATTGCTCCAGGGATTGGGTATTTATTTCCAGCGTCTTTTGAAGTAGTTGAACGCTGACCAGATATTTTTTGGCAAACCACATTTTCCAACCCGGCTTTGGTTCAGGATATACCCCAACCCCCACACTTATTACCCTAAGGTCGGTGGGAGCTTTTTTCAATGCGATTACCGCATCGGCAATTGCATACAAGGTGGGGTTGTTTGCACAATATCCCCCGTCAATCAATTCAACTTTATCGTTGGACGATGTAGTGACCGTTTTCCTTTCAAAGAATGGATAAGCGGAACAGGATGCTTGTACTGCCTCAGCGATACTCACCCCAAAACCAGGTTTAAAAGTCCCAGCACGGCCATGAGCTTGATTCACGTTTCCCTTGAAAATCATTGGGCGCTCTATAACCCATTTGGTTGCGACTATACCAATACCCGTCTTGACATCTTCAAACGACGCGTCTTTAAAAACGTTTTGCGAGAGGTCCGCCAAAGCTCGTGACCTGTCCTTGGCATTTTTTTGCTTCATTACGGAGGGCACGTACTTTTTATAAAGGTCATGGATTTTTTCGACTTCGTAACCAAGTCCAAGGAGCGAAGCGATAATCGCGCCGGTGCTTGTACCGAAAATAAGATCGAACCTTTTATACAGCGGACATTTTAGCATGCCTTCAATTTCCCGAAGAACTCCCAATGTGTAAAAACCCTTGGCACCGCCGCCGTCCAGGCTCAGTATCCGACAAATTTTATCCGTGGGATATTCTGAGGAAAGGTCGGAATCTGCGGCTTCCATTTTCAACATCGATTTGTTCATACTGCACTTGTTCCGATTTGTTTACCCCATGCTTCAGGCGGCAAGGGTCCTCGTTAGTCAGCCATTTCAAGGTTCCGTTTAAACGCTAGAAATTCCCTGGCTTAAATCCCGCCTAAATTCCATTTTCTAGAAACTATTTTGATAAATTGGCTTTTTTAGCCTAAATATCGCTTGACACGCCATACCAACACAACTATACTGTTGTGTAATGATACCGGAGTTCGTCAGCATCAAGGGAGTTTGGGAGGTGCTTCCCCCTGGGATTCACGATGCCACGCTTCCCGAAATCGAGATTCGGTATGGTACGAACGACAGACGACGGCCACTTCTGGAGGGATTCATTCGTGGGACACAAGCTCTATCCATCGCAGGATGCAAAACCGTTTATCTGAACGGGAGCTTCATCTCGATCAAACCTCTTCCTGGCGATTTTGACGCTTGCTGGGATCCAACGGGAGTGGATGGTGCTCTGATTGACCCGGTCTTATTGGATTTTACGAACAAAAGAGAAGCACAAAAAAAGAAATACGGAGGTGAATTTTTTCCGTCGAGCTCGAAAGCCAATGGCATACTCACTTTTTTGGAGTATTTCCAAATCGACAAAGATACTGGGAAATCGAAAGGAATTATTCGCGTCCATCTTTAGAAACCAAGGAAGGAGGCACCAAAAATGATCACTAACGAACGGCAATATCGAATCACAAAATCCCAATTGGCCAATTTTGAAAAGGCAGTAAAAGATTTTGATTTTAAAGAAGCGAAATTAAATAGCGGTTCGGATCTGCTTGCCAAGGCTGAATTTGACGCGTTAAAAAGCGAATACCAGGTGCTTGGTGAACAGGTACAGGAATACGAGGCGCTGCGCTCTGGTTCAGTTAAAATCCTGAAGGCTAACTCCCTGAAGGAATTGCCGAACATTTTGATTCGTGCGAGAATCGCCCAAGGTCTTTCGCAACGTCAACTTGCTGATTTACTCCAAATGAAGGAGCAGCAGATTCAACGATACGAATCCGAGGAATATGCGTCCGCGAGTTTAACAAGATTGTCTGAAATTGCGGATGCACTTAATCTCAATATTAATGAGGTGGCCGAATTCAAGCCTTCGACAACGATGCTTGTTGAGGAGCCAAGGGATCAAGGCTACCTCGAATGGAATAGCTTTCCGGTTAAGGAAATGTACCGACGTGGTTGGTTCGAAGGGTTTTCAGGTTCCTTGGCTGCGGCTGTTGGGGATGCGGAAACGCTTGTTAAAGATTTTGTGGGAGCTTCAAAATTAAGACCATCCACTGCGTTCCATCATAAAAGAGTCCGCTCTGGTTCCGAAATCGATCAATACGCCCTATTTGCCTGGGAATGCAGGATTCTTTCACTCACAAGTAAAACGCCTGAAATTCCGGCCTTTAAGTTGAGTGCGATTAGCGATGATTGGATTCTGAATTTGGTTAAGCAAAGTCAATTTCCTGATGGTCCGGTCCGGGCAAAAAAATATTTGGAAAATATTGGCATATATTTGGTCATCGAGCCGCAATTGCCTAGTACTCATTTAGATGGCGCGGCTATGTTGCCCGGAAATAATCCCGTCATTGGTTTAACTCTTAGGTACGACCGTATAGACAACTTTTGGTTTGTGTTATTGCATGAACTAGGGCACGTTGTAAAGCACCTTCGGAAAGGAAAGTTGGAAAACATTTTCGACGACCTTGATTCAGATCCCGATGATTTTGAAAAGGAAGCCGATGATTTTGCTTTGCAGTCTCTAATTTCAAATTCGATTTGGGAGACCGCGCTTCCTCGATACGTTAGGAATGAAGCCTCTGCGGAGTCCTTCGCAAAAACCCATAAGATTCACCCTGCGATTGTAGCAGGTCGAATTAGACATGAAGCAAAGAATTTCGTAATCCTGAATTCCATAATTGGACAAGGCCAAATTAGAAAACAATTTCCAGATGTAAAATTTGGAGTGTGAAAACAGAGGTTAAGAATGAGCTATGATCATAAACGCTACATGCCATGTCTTCGTTGGAAGCAAGGCGAGTATCAAGCAATCATGCATCTATCTAGTCGAGCAAAAAACTTGATAACGCCATTAATCGAAATTCCGGAAATGGGCTTTGATTTCGAAACAGGAAAAAACAGCAAATCTATAGATGACCACGTTTCAAAATTTGCCGACCGGATATTGAAAAAGTGGGGGAAAGCCGGATTCTTTTTGGATATGAGTCTAGTCGATCCCACGAATCGAATGGCGGATGGTAGCCATCCGCTCTCTTCTGTTTTTGCGGATTTAAGAGGAAGAGAGTGCTCTCCGATTCCCGTGACTGGGGTTCATCGAGATTTGGAATATCAGAAATCGCTTCAGCAGATCATTACCAAAGAAAAGCGCGGGGTGTGCTTCCGCGTCACTCTTGAGGAAGCCGCAGGGGGCAGTTTAAAAACCGATCTCGATAAGCAACTCAAAGGTGCAAAATTATCCCCGAAAGATTGTGATCTACTTCTAGACTTGGCGTCACCGAACTACGAACCCGTGGATGGTTTTTCAAAATTGATTTTCGAAATCATAAAAAGCCTGCCCTATCTCAAAGAATGGCGATCTTTTGTTCTACTTGGGACATCATTTCCGTCCACTATGGCCGAAGTAAGCCACGGGCAGTCTGTCATTCCTCGGTCCGAATGGACATTATATAAGGACCTACTTAAAAAACTGTCCGTGGCCAAAATTCGAATACCAACTTTCGGCGACTATACTATTAATCACCCTAGTGTTTCAAAGATCGATATGAGATTCGTAAAACCATTTGCCACTATAAGGTACACCATTGACGACGGTTGGCTGATAATCAAAGGAAACAATATTCGGGATTTCGGCTATGGGCAGTATAAGGACCATTGTTCTGAGTTGATGAAATCTTCATACTATTTTGGTGATTCATTTTCACAAGCGGACGACTACATTTCAAAATGCGCTCGTGGCATGGCAAAAAATGGAAATCTATCTACTTGGCGATGGGTTGGGACAAACCACCATTTGGAGAAACTGACACAGGATATCTCCAAGCTGTTCGGCACCTCAAACAATCCCTAACAAGTTTCCTTAGCTCCACCGATTCTATTGAATCGACCAGCTTTTGATAAAGGACTGCGCGAGTATGTTTGCTTGTCGGGCTAATAATCCCCAGGCTCGACAACATTGTTTGAGCTTCTACATGCCAAAGAAGCTGCGCAACCGAATAGTCGTCCACGAATGGATTGAATCCTTTTTCTCGGACTACTTCAAAATGAATGGCTCCTTTGCGACCTTCATTCGCCAGTATAATTCCCCACCATTTGGGGACAATTTTCCTCGCGTCTTTTAAATGTGTCTCACTTAATATTAAGGCGGCACAATCAAAAACTTTTGAGTAAATGTGAATTTGTTCGTCAAGCCTTCGCAGCGAATCGGAATCGCTTTTGATTTCGTAACCAATTAGATGTCCATTAATTACAGCTATATCAGCTCGACATCTACCATGCTTTAACCCTAGCTCATTAACAACGAGAGTGGCGGGATTTGCGTGGTGCCTTCGCAATCTTTTCAGATGAAAATATTTCCTTATTTGTGGGTCATTCATAGCTTTTTAAGATTTTCCGTATCGTGAACTGATTTTACCCTAGTTACCCACTAATTGTGTAGCCTGAATCGCGTAACAAACTTTAAGGCTTGTCATTGATTAAACAGCAAATACCTTGAGTACCTCATCCCCGTAATGGTTGATAACCTTTACTGCGATTTTCCCGGTACTGGGTTTGTCAAAGGGCCTGCTTACGGTGCTGTAAAGGCTTCTCCAGGCACTTTCGTCAATGTCGGCGCGCAATGCTCGCTTGAGCTTATCATAAGGCTCCTCGGCTCCAGTGAAATAAGCGTGACGGACAAAAAAACTTTCACCGTTGTAATTGCTGTCTATGAACCAACAGGCGATGTCGTCGGTGGATGAGTTGCGAATCTGTCCGGTAGTCGGGTCATATACGTCAACACCCTTAATTTCCACTGTGAGCTTGCCGTCTTTGCCCTTCTTAATCTCCACATCGGGTTCTCCAAAGACCATGAAGAGATTACCTGCTCCGGTTTTCTTGAGTAGTTCATCCCCCATCGCGAGGTCGGGATTCATCTTCGCTGGCAATACTGTGAGCTTGCCGTAACGTTTGACCTCTTCTGAGACGTGCGGATCAAAAGCGAAACCACAGACGATGAGAGTATCAAAGCCCACGCCTTGCACAGCTTCCTTGGCAGCTTCTTTCACCTGTTGCGGGCCGACGGTGCCATGTTCGGGACCGATGGAAACCGCGACGCGTTTGGTTTTGCCATCACTTTGATATTCGCCTGCGAACTGTATCCACGCTCCGGCATAAGGATTGAGCACGGTGAACGCGAGACGTTCACCCTTCACCGTGTTTTGCACACCGGCCTTGCGGAGATTTTCAAGAATCATGGTGGCGAAATCCTGCCGGCCCTTCGCTTCTTTTTCGCTGACGGTGCCGTTCAGGTCATCGTCAGCAGTCGAGAGCACCCGGTGCGGAGAAAGGCTTTCCACGGAGAAAGGGCCGCAAACGCGAACACGCTTGTTATCTTCGTAGGGCTGATCAAAAATCGTTTCGGTGTCGGCATGCTTCAGAATCGCCTTGTCGATTTCGTCGCGCTTCATGCCCTCTTTGATGTCGGGGTTATTGGCGATGGATTTGAGCGTGAC